>NZ_JADYXG010000001.1:0-389517 GCF_015864415.1 Pseudoalteromonas sp. SCQQ13
AGTATTTTGTATCGACCAAACTAACCTGACGTTTTCTTGCGATAGCCATGTGACACCTTGCTTAATTATTGCACTAAAAAGAGCATAGTTAATTACACTGATATTACAAATATTAGGGTGGGTGTCTGTTTAAAGAATTCTAGCCAGAGCTTAGTTAATCATGCTGATATTGCAAATATTAGGATGGGTGTCATCTTAAAGAATTTGCTGATATTACAAATATTAAAATGGGTGTCATCTTAAAGAATTTTTAGCGTCGCTTTTAAAAGCTTTAACATAAGAAAGTTACAAAACGCAGGTCGGTTAAGCGAAGCGCCACCCGAAGAACGAATGCCACCATCACTCAGATCATTGTATATCACCTTAAAATAGCTCTCATTTAACATTTAAAGCCAAGCTAGTCTAACCAATCTCTTTCAGCGCATTTAACGCTGCGTGGGCTTTATCTGCTTGTACAAAAATATGGTCGTGATAAAACGCAGCTACCACATTAGCGCTAATGCCATGCTCTGTCAGTTTGGCAGATACTGCCGCTGTTAAGCCTACAGCCTCAAGGCTGGAATGTACGTTAAGAGTAATTAAACTATATTTTCCCTCGTAAGTAATTCCTGCTTTATCGGCAGTTTCAGCTTTCAAAATAAGGGTTAGCCCTTCTTCTTCAACGTAAGTGGCCAGTGGGTTTAAATGAACATAATCGGCAAGTGAGCCTGCTAAACAGCAAAATATATACTCATCTTGTTTAAGCACAGGCTGCATTGATTTTAATAATTCGTTTATAGCTAAAATTCCGGCCATAACTATTCCTTGTACTATTTTTTGAATTGTTTGTAGCGCTCATAAACTACTTTTAAGTTGCGCGACAAGCTCGCTCAATCGTGCAATTTTTATATTGCTTAGTTGTCTGTAGTCGAAATACGGGCACACAATAATATTATTAATAGCGTCTATTGCAAACTCGTCATCGAGCCAATCAAACTGCGTTTGTAATTTACCGTGTTGGAGTAAATTTTTAGCGTGGGTGCGCCCGGCAATTATGTGCAGTTGGTTTTTATTGCTAGAAGCTTTATCTGCAGAAGTAATAGTAAGATTAGGCGCGCTAAACAGTAGGGCGGTTTTACTGTTTTTTTGAAGTAAAAATTCATCGCGATATTGCTGCCAAGTAGGTGCTTGTTTTGCAAATGAGTAATGCTCACTAGGCAGGGCAAACAATACTTTAGCGTATACGTTAAATACTTTACGCCAACCATTACCGCAATGTTGGTTTATAGTATTTATTTGCTCATTAATAACGGGCTCTAGGCTGTTGAGCGTTTCGAAGTAGGGCATTGGCGGGGCCTTTGCTACATACACCGCCACGTTAAATTGCTCGTCACCTAAACCAATTAACTGCTTGCTCAAATTAGCCTGCCTTATTTTGCGCTAAAATACGATCGAGATTATTAGCAAAGTTTTGGCGATCGGTTTGGCTAAGCGGCGGCGGCCCGCCACTCATTTCTACGCCGCTCGAGCGCATGGTATCCATAAAGTCGCGTACATTAAGTATTGAGCGAATATTCTCAGTAGTATAAAGCTCGCCACGCGGGTTGAGTGCTTGCCCGCCGTTGTCTATTACTTCACTGGCCAGTGGAATATCGCCGGTGATCACTAAGTCACCTTTGGCAATGCGTTTTACTATTTCGTCATCAGCAACATCAAAACCCGAAGACACTTGTAGGCGGCTAATATATTTTGATGGCGGGATACGCATGGCATGATTAGCCACTAATATGGTTTCGGTTTGTGTGCGCTCTGCGGCCCTAAAAAGTATTTCTTTGATAACCACTGGACACGCGTCTGCATCTACCCAAATTTTCATGATTAAATCTTTAAATTGTTCTAGTATTTAATTGATCCTATAGCAATTTTTTTTAATCGGCTAGCAAACTTTATTATAGCTATTACGTAATATTAATAACCACTCAAAAAGGAGCTTAAATGAACAAAATAAAATATTTTTTTCTCATCATTACACTATTTTTACTCAGTGCCTGCACTAGTCCGCCAGAAGGGATCACTGCGGTTAAAAACTTTGACTTACAAAAGTATCAAGGTAAATGGTACGAAATAGCACGGCTAAATCATTCGTTCGAAGAGGGTATGGAGCAGGTTACTGCTAACTATACTATTAATGACGATGGCACTGTAAAGGTAATTAATAAGGGCTACATTACTAAAGAGCAACAATGGAAGAATGCTGAAGGCCTTGCAAAATTTGTTGGGGATTCTGACATAGGACATTTTAAAGTATCGTTTTTTGGTCCATTTTATGGGGCTTACGTTATTTTTGAACTTGAGCAAGCTGATTACCAATATGCATTTATAACGAGTTATAACAAAGATTACTTATGGTTTCTATCACGCACGCCACAAGTAAACGATGAGTTAAAAGAGCACTTTTTAAAAACAGTTAAAGACTTAGGCTTTGCAACTGAGCAAATTATTTGGGTTAAGCAAAAATAAATGTAAAGGGGGTTTACAGTAAATACTTACCGCTAGAGCAATTGTAATAACTATTTAAACTTAATGCTCGCAATAACTAAAATGGCAAGCAATGAGCTTACCATTTTAGTTATTTACTACTTATTTAAAACTACATTAGCAGATCAGTATTTTACTAACTTAGCCTAGTTTAATACTAAAAGTAGAGTAGTTAAGGCTGTTACAACCAAATTTAACACACTAAAAACTTTAACAAGCTGAGTTATAAAATTATAAAAAACCATTATAATTAAAGCACTTAGCGACATATAACCACAAAAAAGCAACGCACCATACCCGCCTTGATCATTCACACAAAGGAGCAGACTTAGTAAAATACTGATCCAAGCGGTAACTAGGAGGTATTTTCTTTGTAAATTAGTCGGCCGTTTTTTAAAAATATCTTTAAAATGATTAAATTTAGCCAACGCAAACGCGTTAAAAGCCAGCAAACAGAGGCTAAATTGTAATAACTCCATCATGCTTTTTGTCCTTTTAAGTCAGAACTAGTATTTTTTTTTATCGCTTTTGTAGTTGGCTTGGCAGTACGTAATTTTTCGGTTTGTATAAAAAACAATATGCCTGAGAGTATAAACAGCGCATCAAAGGTGAATAACGCCCACTGTTTATTTATTAAATAACTAACTATATTACCGTTAGTTGTTAGCGCATTAATTACAGGCACTGCTAAACAGGCTAAACCATTTATTGCCGCCATAACTCGCCATTGCACTCTATCACGCTTTATAAGCGCTACAATAGCCACCACAAGCCAGGTTAAAAAGAACGCCAACACTTCTTTATCAGCACGCCCGGCAACTTGTAGGCTAAGTACTCTATTAGCAATAAAAAACGCACAGGTAGCTAAAGGAAGCCCCATTAAAGTAGCTAGGTTTAATCCTTCTACTAATTTTAAGCCAAACGATGGGTGAGCATTTTTTTTCATTCGCTCACGTAAGCGTTTTGCCCACATAATGCAGCCAGAGGCAATCATTACACAACCCGCAATACCTCCTAAAAAGTAGAGCCAACGTAGTAAGGGTTCGGCTAAGCGCCCGGTATGCATTGAGTTTAACGATTCATAAAGCGCTTTACCTGCACTTAGTTCTTCATCTGTTTGGGCTACTAACTCCCCTGTGGCGCCACTAAATATTAACCGCGGCGTTTGGTCACGAAATGCTTTTTGTGGGCTAACTAGTACAGTGATAGTTGATGCTGCCATATTAGGATTACTTACCTGTACACGGCGAATATCAGCATTTGGCCACTTAGTATAAAGTTGATCTAAAATGCTATTTACTTTTACCATAGGCGCTGCACCCTGCGCTTTGTCAGTTACATTATTACGCGGGGTAACATCATTAAAAAAGTCTCGCATACCTTTGTCGTAACTAGTTTCTGCCGGGTAAGGAAACAGCATAAAGATTAAGGTAATTAACCCAGTGTAGGTAATCATTAAATGAAAGGGCAGGGCTAATACTGAGCTTATATTATGAGCGTCGAGCCATGTACGGCTGCCTTTATTGCGCCTAAAGGTAAACATATCTTTAAAAATACGCTTGTGGATCACCACCCCCGACACAATGGCAATCAGCATAAATAAACTTGCAAAACACACAATCCAGCGCGCTGTAATAACATCTATGTAATGTAAATCAAAATGCAGGCGATAAAAAAAGTTACCGCCTTTGGTTTCTCTAAAAGATGCAAGCGGCTGCATAGTATTTGGATCTAATTGCGTGTCTTCAAATTTACTTCTACGCTGGCCCGGCTCTTTAGGTTTTGCAAAGCCGTAGGTTAAGTAAGGTACGCGTTGTTCAGGAAGTGTTATACGCCAATTTGGAGCATTGCTTGCTTGAGCGTTTAGGTAATCAAAACCTGTAATTATTTGCTGTTTTTGGGCACTTATACGATCAGTTTGTGCTTGAATATTATGAATTTCGGGCTGATTCCATAAACTCATTTCGTCTCTAAAAAAGCTCAACGTACCAGAAAAAAAGATCAAATAAAGTAACCAACACACTAATAACCCAACCCAGGTATGTAACCAGGTCATTGAACGAAAAAAACTATCCTTCATACCCAACCCTTTATTAGTGCTAATAAACTTAATTGTGCTGCAGTAGCTAGTAAAATACTGATCCATACTGTTTTTAATGACTTAACATAAAAAGCGTAAATAAATACCAGCGTATAAATTAAAATACTTAACGACACGCTCATCAAAACTGCATCCGCTTTATTTAGTGGCAAAATAGCGCTCAGTAGCGAACAGCTCACCGCAGTAAAAAAGTAGCCACCGACAATGGCAATAAAAAAGCGTAAACACACTTTAAAAGCATAACTAAAACGGCTTATGTGCTGAAATATCAAAAGCGGCTTTAATAAAAGCAGCTTAGTTGACCCTAAACTAAGTGATGAAGCCTGCATAATGAGTCAATCCCTTAAATATGGCGAAAAATAAAAGTGCTATTATATAGTTTATGAATGCAAAAGATAGTGATTCCTATTTGCATGCGTAAATTAACTTTAACTTAGTATAATATTGATCCCAAATACGCTTAAGCGCCTTGCTTGGTAGTTAACTTAGGTTTATGGTTAATTTACCCTTTAAAAATAGTAAGTAGAATAATGATGAATAATCACGAAAAGCTAAACTATGTAGAGTTTCCAGCCGCTAATTTAACCGCAACTAAAGCGTTTTTTAGCCAAGTTTTTAATTGGCAATTTACCGACTACGGCCCAGACTACACGGCTTTTAGCGGGCAAGAGCTTAATGGTGGGTTTTACCAATCGCCGTTAAAATCGAGTACTGAAGAGGGTGGGGCGCTATTGGTTTTTTACAGCAGCGATATTCATGCAACACAAAGAAAAGTAACCTTATACGGCGGTAAAGTAATTAAGCCTATTTTTGAATTTCCTGGCGGTTGTAGGTTTCATTTTACCGAGCCAAGCGGTAATGAGTTTGCAGTATGGGCTGAAAAAAACTAGGTTATATAACAGGTTAAGTGCATAACCAGTAATAGATCACTATTATACTAACTAGTAGTTAGGCACGCTAAAATAAACCGATTTTTTACCAACTCAATACCGCAAATAACGAATAGAGGCCTAAATTTGAGTGAAAAACAGTCAAAAAAGATAGAATTGAATGAATTAGTAGCTCAAGTTAGTAAATGCGTGATCTGCGAGCCGCAATTACCGTTAGGAGCACGCCCCATTATACAATTTAACCCTAACGCCCGAATATTAATTGCAGGCCAAGCGCCCGGTATAAAAGTACACCAAAGCGGTATACCGTTTAACGATCAAAGCGGTGAACGCCTAAGGCAGTGGTTAGGGCTTACTAACGATCAGTTTTATGATGCCAATAACATTGCTATTTTACCTATGGGGTTTTGCTATCCGGGTAAAGGCAAGTCGGGCGATTTACCACCACGTAAAGAATGTGCCCCAGCTTGGCGCGCGCAGCTTTTAGCCGCCTTGCCTAATTTACAGCTCACTATTGTGCTAGGTAAGTATGCTCAGGCTTATCATTTACCCGACACTAAAAAGCTACCGCTTACTGAGTTAGTAAAATCGTGGCGTGACTATTGGCCAAGCCATTTAGTACTACCACACCCCAGCCCGCGTAATAATATTTGGCTTAAAAAGAATCCTTGGTTTGAACAGGAGGTACTGCCAGAGTTAAAAAAACGCGTAGCAGAGGTATTATTGTAGGCAAGTAGCTTGTTGCCGCGCACACCTAATGCAAACATTTAAATAATTATATTTTCGTTGAAAATATTGCGCCAGCAAGCTTAGCGCCTACGAGTAAAACCAAGTACGTTTGCTTTTGTCTACTCATATTACGCGTATCTAATGCAAACATTTTAATAATTATATTTTCGTTGAAAATATCGCGCCTGCAAGCTTAGCAACTTCGAGTAAACCTATGGCTGTGTTTAAAGTTTATTGTAAGTGCGACTTTAAATCGCACTTAGTACTAAACGCTTTATTTTTACTGATTTTGCAACAAAGACAATAACTGATCTTTTGATAATTGCCCGGTGTTGCTGCTGCCGCTGAGTACTTTGTCGGCAAGGGCTTGTTTGTGCTCATGCAGTTGCAGTATTTTTTCTTCTATGGTGTTTTGCGCAATTAAACGATACACGGTTACAGGGCGTGTTTGCCCTAAGCGGTGCGCTCTGTCGGAGGCTTGCTGCTCAACCGCGGGGTTCCACCAAGGATCTAAGTGCAGCACATAGTCGGCAGCCGTTAAATTAAGCCCGGTGCCGCCAGCTTTTAAACTAATTAAAAATAAAGGCGCCTCACCTGCCTGAAATTTATCAACCTGTTGCTTGCGTTTATTGCTGCTCATGCTGCCATCAAGGTAACAATATGCTATACCGCGTTTTTTTAGTCGCTGTTCAACTAATTTAAGTACATCAACAAACTGGCTAAAAATAAGTGCTTGGTGATCATTTTCAAGTAATTCTTCAATTATTGCTTCGGCGGTGTCGAGTTTGCTTGAAGGTAACTTACTGTTTTCAATTAATAACTGCGGAGCAATACACGCGCGGCGCAATTTAGTTAATGACGCCAATATAGTAATGTATTGGCTGTCTTCTTGGCTGGCTTGCTCAAGCGCGTTTAAGCGAGTGGCTTCGTAAAGGGCTTGCTCTTTATCGCTGAGCGCAAAAGTAAGGTTTATTTCGGTTTTATCGGGTAACTCGGTCAGTACCGTTTTTTTATTACGGCGTAAAATAAACGGCGCAATTAATGTTTTTAGCGTATCAGCCTGCTGCTGGTTTTTATCGGCATTACCAAAGCGCTTTTTAAACTCAGCTAATGAATGTAAAAAACCCGGCATTAAAAAGTTAAATAGGCTCCACAGTTCACCTAAATGATTTTCGATAGGTGTGCCCGAAAGCGCAACTTTAAACTGGCCATTAAGTGCAAAAGCAGCTTTAGCGCGAAGGCTTAATGGATTTTTAATGGCTTGTGCTTCGTCTAGTACAATATTGGCAAATTCGTACGCAGCTAATTGATCCCCTATTAAAGGTAACAAGCCATAACTAACAATTACTAGGTCATTAGCGGTAGCACCGGCTAGCACCTCATCAGTTGCGGCTGCATTATCAATAGTTTTAATATTAAGAGTAGGGGTAAATCGCGCGGCCTCTACCTGCCAGTTATGACATACCGATTTTGGCGCTATAACTAAGCTGGCACCTAAAGCACCGCGCATTTGTAATACATTGAGTGTTTGTAGCGTTTTACCTAAGCCCATATCATCGGCTAAACAGGCATTTAACCCCCAGTTAGCCAGTTGCATTAACCATTTTACGCCAACCACTTGGTAGTCGCGTAATATATTAACTAAATGCGCGGGCAATACAGGTTCACTTGGGCGCTCAAATTTAGCTAAGCGCTGTTGCCAGTTTGCACCAAAGCTAACATCACTCAGTTCTGCAGCACTGTGATACAAAGGAAGAGCGCGCGCATTAGCAATACGAAGTTGATCGTCGAAGGCGTTTTTAGTTTTACTTTGCATGCCCTCTAAGCGATTTAATAAGTTAGTTAGGCGCTGATCTAATAATAACGAGTTATTTTCGTCAAACTCTATAATACTGCCACGACGCGGGGCTTTAAGGAGTGTTTGCAAAGCAATAATTTGACCATCGGGGAGCGATAATTTACCACTAACACTGAGCCAATCGTTATCATCATTTAAATTAAGAGAAAGGTGCTTACTATTGGCAACCTTCATACCTTGGGCGTTTTCATCCCAACTTAATACTAGTGCGTTGTCTTTTTGCGCGGCCTCTAATTGTATTATGGCTTGGCTAATATCTTCTGGTAAATAAAACTGCTGATGCGCGCTGTTATACTGCGGATGCTCTTGATCGGCAAATACGCCAGCTAAATTACTAAGTAGGTTTTTTAAAGCGCGTTTCTCTGCTTTTAAATCACGTTTTACAACGCTGTTATCGGCTTGCTCGTTATCGCTATAGGCTAAGGTTATTGCGCCTATTGCGGGCTCAACCCATGGGCCGTCAACACCAAATGGCATAGTATAAAAGTTAACGTCTATACCCATTGGGGTTAACTTAATTACTGCGGCTAAATCAACAAGCCCTTGGCGCACGTTATTAACCGCAGAAAACTCGCTGCGGCTACTGCTAATATAATGATCCTCCGACAAGGCCTCTAATGCCGCATTAAGTTGTGGCAGTTTTTCTTCTGTTAAGTTATTAGGTTGCTGAGCAAGCAGGCTATTTAGTTTGTGTTGTTTGTCGTCTACTACAAATACTTGGTAACTATTAGCGTGGCTATGGGTAAGTAAAAAGTCGCCGTCTATGTCGGTAATTTTAGGCTGTATAATTAATTGGTAACAGTCGTTAATATTTTGCCCAATTTCAATTATAAACTCACCTTTGTTAAGCGTAACTAAGTTACCTTTAATGTCCTCAAGCCCTTTGAAGTTAATTAGCGCTTGCAACACTGCGCTGGTTGCTTGTACTTCACTGTAACCAAAGCCCGCATGATTACTAATTACTTGCACTAAATTATGATCGGCTGGGCTAAGTAAATGTCGGTATTGATCATCGTCAAGATCATAAATATTTACTTTACGGCCTTTAGTCCATTCGCCTTTGCTGTTGTGTTTTTGCACTTTAGCTTGAATAAGTGGCAGGTCTAAATGGGTAAGGTCGAGTTGCCAAACTAGGCGCTCATTTTGCGCTGGAGTGTCTATTTTGCTTATTTCATTTAACCAACGCTGCCATTGTGGCACGCGTTTAAAATGCTGTAATAAACCGGTATCTGGCAATGGCGTATCGTGCGTTAGCCAATTTGCTAAATGCGTGCATTGCTCACCTAGCCAGTGCTGATGCTGTTGGCTTGAATGAATTAATTGGCTCAGCAGTTTACTGTTGTCTCTAAGGGTATTAATTTGCTCTTCGCTACCGTGCTTTATTAACGCCAGTAATAGGCAAAAAAGAGGCGCTAGTGCGTTTGGGTTTGCCTGTAGGTTTGCAATCGTATCGTGTAGTAAGCGCTGCTCAAAACTTATTACTTGTTCGGGTGCTAGTAACAAAAATTCAATGGCTTGCGTTGTACTACTGAGCTCGCCGAGTTGTTTGTTATACCAATTTTTATGTGTTTTTAGCTGTTTTAAATCAGCTTCTGTACCACTGGCATATAAACACACCATATACAGTAAACCGCTTATTTCACACGGATAGCTACCCTTAACAAAGGTTTTACGATAAAGCGTTAACCCCGTTTTAAATTGTTGCAGCGCTAATTCTAAATGAGTGCCGTCAATGGCAAGGCTATTAGCCTGACTAAATATTGCTAAGTTACTGTGCGACTTATCAATGAGTAGTTCATTATAGTCAGGTTGTTGCAGCAGCGTAGCTAAGCTTTCGTTTAAATAAATTCGCTTACTTGGCTCAATAGCAGTTGCAGTACTTTTTACTATTGATGGCCATGAATGCTCAGCTGTTAGATTAAAAAACTCACCGCGAATAAAATGCTCTAAACATATTTGTTGCCACTGCGCGGGTAAAGCTAACCAAAGCTGCTTACTGTATTTTGATTGTGCTAGTAAATTAATAAAGTGATGATCAATTTCAGGCTCTGCAGATGACGCTAACGGTGAACCTTCACTTTTTTCAATGCTATTAAATAGTTCAAACATAAACATTAAAGCACTGTCGTTAAAGCGGTATATGGTGGTTATTTGCGTTAAAAAGTTTTTAATTAAGCCAGGGCAGTACTCTAACAAACTTACAATTGCATATACGATGGCATCAATAGAAAGTTTATGATTTTGCCTAAACGGTTGCTCCCAAACCAGTGATTGTTCTTCTAACTCGCGGGTAATTTTTTTTACTTCGGCGAGTGAAAACGAATACCCGCTTATAAAATGATTAAATAGCAGTTTAGAAAATAGCTGAGGCGAATTTTGGTAGCTGTAAGATGAAGAACTTAAAAGTAAACTTAATAAAACACAAAGCTTTTTTTGATCATCAATCGTGGTTACTGGGGCAAAAGTAGATAAAGACATAAAACACTATAATAAACACAAGATAACTGAGTATATACTCCCGCGCCTTTAGGTTACAACCTAAAGGGCTGCTTAACCGTTAAGGGTTAAATTTACGCCAATTAATAGCTGCTTACCTTGATTTGGGTATAGTTAATTACAAATGGTATACTAGATTTTTATAAAAACTAGCTGAGTCTAATGTTAACTATTTCAAATACCGTGACCATTGATGAATGGGAAGTCGAATTAACCGCAGTTCGCTCGCAAGGTGCCGGTGGACAAAACGTTAATAAAGTAGCCAGCGCTATCCATCTTCGTTTTGATATTAACCGCTCTAAATTACCCGACTTTTATAAAGAACGTTTACTTGCACTAAACGACAGCCGCATAACCAAAGACGGCGTATTAATAATAAAAGCGCAAAGCCACCGCACACAAGAGCTTAATCGCGAAGATGCATTTAAACGCTTAAAAGATCTAATTATTAGCGCAACTAAAGTAAATAAAGCCCGCAGAGCCACTAAACCGAGCCGTAATTCGCAGCGTAAACGCATGGATAAAAAAACCAAACACGGCCAAACCAAAGCGTTACGCGGCAATATTAAGCTTTAAAAGTAAGGCGTTAAGCTTGCTGACGCGCGGGCGAAGCCCGAATATTTTCTTGATATAAGACTTCTTCTTTTTCTGATATCTATTTTATATGCGTCTGTTTTTTGTGTAATAGCCCATTAAGTAAATTATTCACAAAAAAGGGATGAGGCGCTGCGCTTTAAAGAAGAAAGGGAAGTGGGCTGCAAGCTCAGCGCTTGTAACCCAAAATCAGCATCGATGTTAACGCTAATCGTAGGTATGATGGCGTGTAGTATTAAATTTATTTAATAATCTATGCATCGCATATACCGCACTTAAGCTAATAACAACAGCCACTGTCACAGAGCTAAACCTATACAGCGCACTGTAAATCAAGTCTTGCCCCGGGGCTAACGACTGCCCAAATAAAATACCAAACGTGGTTAAAACACCAAAACCAATGCCCGGCGGCCCCCCACCTAAAATATGAAAACGACTAAATATAAACGATAAAATCCACAACACAATAACAGGAAACAGTAAAAAGTCGGTATGGGTGTATAAAAATAGCTGCGACAAAAGTGCGGCATTACAGCCTATAAGCGTGCCAATTATACGCTGCCAACTGGCTATGCCTGCGGCTTTCCAGCATAACGAAAATAAAATTAAAATAGATGCCGCCTGCGCCGAAATAGAGTCTTGTAAATCCAGTGCCTGAAAAACAATAAACGATAACGTAGCCACGCTCGAGCACAACAGCACTTCGTGACGAATACTTGCTTTATCTTTTGTTGGCACTGCACGCCCAGGGCGCGCAGTAACATCGGGAAATAAACCATGCATTAATGCTGCAATTACTACAGTTAAAATAATGGCTATACCGTTACTTAAAATAAGCGGATAAATACTGCTACTACCAGTTACATAGCTGGCAAAGTGTAATTGAATCGATAAACTAACCGCACCTAAGGCACCAAACAAAAAGCCACTTCCGCTACTCATTTGGTAAAATAAAATACAAAAGCAGGCAAATACAATCAGTACCATAAGTACCGGCAAGTGCGAAAATAACCCCTGCAATATAAGCACAACAAGCGCGCTAAATGCGGCACTGGCAAAAAACTGCCTAACCACAGATTTATTTAACGTTGGCACTAAACCTAATAGCAGCATGGGGTAAACAGTAAAAAAAATCCCATTTGGCCAGTTCATTAATTTACTAATAGCAAACCCTAACGTGCACCCGCCGGCAATACGCAGCGCTTGGCGTAGGCCGTTAGAGTCAAGTTGTGGAGACTGGCTAATTTTTTGACTCATTTTGCCTCCACTAATAAATGTAATGTAACCAGCTAATAAAACGTATTTGTGATGCGCCTAACCATTGTCCAAATTTTGACTCAGGAAGTAGTTGCACCGTAGCACGCGCGCCACTAGGCATATTAGCAATTAGCGCTTGATCGTTTTTTAATAACTGCAAATGAATACGTTGGCGCTGTGCGTCGCGTACCCAACGGTTACTGGTTTCGGTAGTGCTTAGCAAGCCATTGGCACTTAATTGGCCATCGCTTACACCCGCTTCAAAGGTACTAATTTTTGCGTCGTATACTTCACCGGGGCGGCTATCAAAAACCACTTTTGCTAAACTACCTGGGTGCATATTAAGCAGTGATTTTTCACGAAAGTCGGCTACTAAATCAGCCTTTTTAGCCACAATAGCTAACAAAGGTTGGCCACTAAGAGCATAAGCACCGTCAAGTAATTGCAAGTTGGCAACCACACCATCGCTTAAAGCACGTACTTGTGTGTACGATAAGTTAAGCTCAGCTTGCGCTAACTGATTCGCTCCATGGCGCAGCGCTAAGTTATCCTCCCCTGATGTGCCACGCGCTAAAACAGCTTCGGCTAATTGCGCTTCAAAAGCCGCTACGTTTGATTTACTTGCAGCAAAGTTAGCCCGAATACTCTCCAGCTCTTGTTCCGATATAGAGTTTTGCTTATAGAGCTTTTCGCCTCTACTTTTTAATAAGCTTTGCTCATGTTGTTTTGCTTTAGCTGCACTAATTTGTGCCTCAAGCGCTTTAACATTAGTATCAAGGCGTTTATTTTGTAATTTGGCATCATCGAGGGTTAGTTTAGCTTGTTCAACAGCCAGTAAGTAAGTACTTTGATCTATCTCAAACAATATATCACCAGCCTTTACCGGTTGGTTATTGCTAACTAACACCTTAGTAACACGGCCACTTATTTGCGGTGAGATTTGTACTACTGGGTGGTAAACACGCGCTTGTGGCGTTACTGGCAGCCAAATATCGGCTATAACATAGTATAAAAACACTAAAATGAATCCAACGAGTGAAAGCCTCACATAGCGCGCAAATTTTTGATCAGGTGTCATTGTTAACCTTATTAGAACTGTGATATTTAATATAATTTTTTGCGTTGTCTTCCATTTTAATTAAACCATGAGCCATTACATCTAACTGCTCATCGTTTAGTCCATTATAAAGCTGATTTTTAATATCAGTGATCTGTGCCTCTACCGCCTTTAATATATTGCGGCCTTGCTCTGTAAAATAAATTTTTTTACTGCGCTTATCGTGCTTATCAACTTGACGGGTAATAAGAAAAAGCTCTTCGAGTTGCTTAAGGGTACGCGTAAGCGACGGCATTTCTATGCCTAAACTATGCGCCAACGCTTGTTGAGTAACTCCCTCTTTCAGCATATTTATATGCACCAAAGCAATCCAACGCGATTGAGTTAAGCCTAGCGGCTCAACGGCAACTGTAACAACTTCTCGGCATAATCTATGCACTCGACCCATACTGCCACACAAGGTTAAATCGAGTGTTTCATGAAAAGGAACCGGTTTAGACATTTCAACCTCTAACTACTTAGCATGCTAAGCACTTTACCATTAGTTAGCATGCTAAGTAAATATTTAGCTAGGGTTTAGTAAAGGTTTAGCCGCTAAAACACTAGGGGTTGTTGATCTTTTAAGATTTAATTTGCAGCGTTATATTTGGTTTTAGGTAAGGCAGAGCCTGTGTAGTGTGGTTACTCCCATAAAAAGGCGGTAACCACACATAAATACCAAACACGCCCTAGGCTAAAAGTTGAGTAGGTTAGCGGGGGAGTATTGATCGGTAAGGACTTTTGTATTTTCAGGCCAATCGTGATTATTTTTTGTAAAGTGCAGCATTTGGCTAATAGCTTTAATATTTACACCGTAAGGCAATAGCAGAGGGGTTAACTCACTTACGCGTTTATTAATATGCGCTTGGGTAAGGGTACTTTTATTGCCGGCTAAAATAATACGATTACTGTGGTTTTTTCGGCTAACGTTAATAAAGTCGCCAAAAACAGCGTTATAAGTGGCCGACTCGTGCTCGTACAGTTTGCTCGATGAAAACGTATTTGCCGCAATAACGCCGTCACTCGCAAGCACACTTTTTAACTCTTCAAAAAACTCTTTAGTTAGTAAATGCTCGGGAATGTAGTCGCCATTAAATGCATCTAAAATTATCCAATCAAACTGCTGTTTTTTAAGCGCCGCACGTTTTATAAAAATACGACCGTCTTGTACTTTTGCCGTTACCTTAGTACTTTCTTTAAAATTAAAGTAATCGCGGGCCACTTTAATTACCGCAGGATCTATTTCAATATTTTCGATTATTGCCTTAGGGTAAAGCTCTGAAATGGTGTTAGACAAAGTGCCACCGCCTAAACCAATAATAAGTACTTTTTTAGGATCTTCTATTAGCAACAAGCTTGAAAACACCAATTTAGTGTAATTAAAAACTAACTTTTTTGGCTCGTTAATATACATGCAACTTTGACTACTTTGGCTAGATTTTTCATCAAACTTTAAACAGCGTAAATTACCGGTTTCTTCCACTAATATATTACGATAAAGCGAGCGCTCGCTATGTATTGTTTTAGCCACACTTAAGTGTGAAAACAACAAGCTTAATAACATCAGCACATATAAAACCATGTAAAAATTGCTTTTATGCATAACGACGCTCCGCTAAAAATAGTTTATTTACCAGTATGGCTAGTAAGCCTAATACCGCTAAAGTTAAGGCAAAACCAATTATTATGGCGTTTACGTCAAACGCGAGCACCATATAAAATGAGGTAATAATAGTGCCTAGTGCGCTGCCCAAGGTACTTACAAAATATAACCCGCCAGCAACTTGGCCGCTGTGTTCGCTGTCGGTAACTAAAAGCCGAACCGAGTAAGGGGAGATCATGCCTAATATAATAGTAGGAACAAAAAATAATGCCGTAGAGGCGAGTAACGAGCCATAGCGGCTGTCTTCAATGTGAGTAAAAATAAATTCCATTATCGGGTTAGCAAATAACGCAATGGGCAACACCATAATGCTTGCCAGTAAAAAAATACTCCCGTACTTGGCTAGGCTAGGGCGCTTAATTGACAATTTACCGCCAAGTAAATAACCAAACGATAGGCTCAGCATAAATACCGTAATTATACTGCCCCAAATATGTACGCTACTACCAAAAAACGGCGCTAAAATACGCCCACCTAATAGCTCAATTCCCATAATACTAAAGCCACTACTAAAGGCCAAAAAGTAAATAAGTGCATTGGTTTTGTTTAACATTTTATAATTCTTATCGTGTTATTTTTGTCCATATTAACGTGATGCTCAATAACTGGCTATGCTTTATTTTTATACTGTAAAGGGCGTTTACAGTACTGCCCCAAATGAAGCAGCTAAGGCAACCAACTAAAACCCAATTAAGTAGACACCCATCTTAAAAACCAGTGACTATTCAACTAAGAATGGCTTTGTTCAAATACCCTAAATTCGGATAATAAGTGTGGGTGTCTACTTAATTTTAGGCAATAAAAAAGCTGCAGTAGCTTACTGCAGCCTCTATATATTTAAATACTAGCTACACACTAACTTAGTATGCACCGGCGCTATAAATAAGTTCGTAGCTGTGGCTGTATATTTCTAGGATATTACCAAACGGGTCTTCCATGTAGATCATGCGGTATGGTTTTTCGCCTGGGTAGTAATAACGTGGCTCGGCCATACGTTTTTTACCACCGGCGGCTACAATACGCTCTGCTAGGCCTTCAACATCTGGGTCTTGCACACAAAAATGAAAAATACCGGTTTTCCAATATTCAAAGTTATCTTTTGGGTTTTCTTGGTTTTTAAATTCAAAAATTTCTACACCAATACGATCGCCTGTAGATAAGTGCGCTATTTTAAATTTTTCCCATTTTTCACCAAACACTTCAGTACACATTTCGCCTATTGGGCTTTTGTCTTCGAGTATTTCGGTTGGCTCCATAATAGTGTACCAACCCATAACTTGGGTATAAAACTCTACTGCTTTTTCAACGTTTGGTACCGAAATACCAATATGCGAAAAACTACGTGGATAGGTATGACTCATAATAATGTTCCTGCTTATCTTGTTACTGGTTAATGCGTTTAGTTTACGAAGCCAGTTAAATTAAGTAAAATAATCATTAATCATCATTTTGAGTACATTTTGTAATGATAAATCCCATATGGTTAAATACGTTTTGTACTTTGGTTGAGGTAAACCACTTTACGCAAACAGCCGATCGCCTCCACATGACCCAGTCGGGTGTAAGCCAACACATTAAAAAATTAGAGCAGCACGTTAACTGTGCTTTGCTAGAAAGACACGGCAAACAGTTTTCGCTTACTGTGCATGGGCAAAATCTATATCAACAAGGCAGTTTATTACTTAAAGAGTGGCAGTTTTTAGAGCAGCAATTAAAAGACGACTCGCCTTACAGCGGTAAAGTAAAAATACAGTCGCCTGGTAGTTGTGGATTGCAGTTTTATAGCCAGTTATTAGCTTTGCAAACAAAGCACCAAGGGCTGAATATTGACTACCGCTTTGCGCCAAATATAAGTGTTGAGCAGGCTGTAGCTAACCATAATGCCGACATTGGTTTTTTAACCCAAGCACCCACACTTAGCGAAGTAACCAGCCATAAAATAGGTACAGAGCCGTTACTATTAGTTACCCCTGCACATATTAAAACCCCAACATGGCAAGCTTTATGTGAACTTGGCTTTATTGCTCACCCCGACGCTAAACACCATGCGCAACTTTTGTTGAGCGAAAACTACCCGCAGTTTGAACATTTAGAGCAAATAAAACACACCGGTTTTTCTAATCAAATTAGTTTAATACTGGAGCCGGTAAGCTTAGGCCTGGGCTTTACTGTGTTACCTGCGCATGCAATAAGTGCGTTTAATAAGCCTAAACTTATACAAACTCATTATTTGGCAAACCCTATAAGTGAAAATATTTACGTGTGCCACCATCGCAACAGGCCATTAGCAAAACGTATGCATACAGTAATTTACACAATAAAAGAGAGTTTATAATTGCTGTAATAATAAATCCCTTAACCAGAGTTCAAATTAAATAATTTAAAGGACTTATAAATAGTTACAGTCCATAATGGTTTTTCTGTTACGTTATAGTTACGTTAAAGCTAAGTGATTGAAGTAAGGAAGGTCATAATGCAAGTAAAGCAACTCCCAAGTATAACTTTAACTGGTTTAAAGGTAAGAACGTGTAACGCCGATGAAATGAACTCTGGCACTGCAAAAATAACGGAGCTTTGGCAAAAATTTGGTGAAAAGCATGGACAACAGCTAACAAAAAATACAAAAACGTATGGTGTTTACACTAACTATGAAAGCGATGTAACCGGTGAATTTGATGTAATAGCCTGTTGCGACGACTTATCGATTGGAGATCAAAAGTCAGTAAAAGTAACTACCGAGGCAGGGAGTTATTTAGTATTTAACGGGACAGGTGAAATGCCCGATGCGGTAATCGACCTGTGGGGCGAAATTTGGCAATACTTTAGCTCAGACGACTGTCGTTTTACTCGTACCTACAGCAGCGACTACGAATATTACAAAAGTGCTGATGAAGTAGAAATAGCCATAGCAGTTAAAGAATAAAGCTTTAGGCATAATTAAAAACGCTAGCTTAACTTGCTAGCGTTTTTTTATGCGCGTAAATATTAATTTTAGCGACTAGCACTTTTAAAGCCCTATATTACTAAGCTTCTAGCGCCATTGCTGCCATTTTCATCGCACTTGCAAACGACTTTGCGCCAGCAATAAATAAACCGTTATGACAAAAAACAGCATCTTCAAGCCCAGTTTCGTCCTGAAATTCTTTATCAGATAAACCAGCCCACGGTTTTGGGAGTGACTTGCGGTCTTCAAACGATCCTGGCTCAACCGGTACAGTTTGCACAATCCACTGGCCAGAGTGCGAAGGATAAACCATATATAATGCTTTATCAGAAAGCGCATGCACGGTTTTTTTCCACGGTGTGTATTGCTCTAACACAATTACGCGTGGATCAGCTGCATTTTCAATCGCTTTAGCAACAATTGCTTTTGCATTAATGCCACCGTTAGCCGCAGCTATAAAGCGAGTTAAAATGCGCGATGCAAACTCAACCGCTTCATCAAAACAGGCATCAAAGTTACTCTCTTCTTGCCACGTTGGGTTAAACATTGAAATAGTTTGGCTAAGGCTAATGCCTTTAGCAACGCCTTCAACATGGCCGCAGTCAATTGCATCAATAGTAGAGACTAAACCAGAGTCAATTGCATTGGCTGTTTCTTGGCTGCCTTGGCATATTTCAAGGCCATATTTTTGCCAAATTAAACCAAATGAAGAAAAAGGAATACCATTTTCACGCGCCCCGGCACCGCCACGTTGGTGGTGATCAAAACGGCCTGTCTCTGGGTTATGCTCGCCACCTACATCAATCACAACATCGGCTTTGCTTATAAGCTCCATATCGCGGGTGCGTATAAGTTTAAAAGAAGGATAAATATACTTAAGTGCAGCTACACTAAAAACATCATCTGCATGAAAAGTACCGTTGTGGGTTGCTATCGTTATATCATTCATTGGTTTTGTATCATTTTCTAAAAGGATAAGAAGGTCTCGCTATTTAAACGTTACGGTTTTGAAAATACTTAACAAGTAAAAATCATAAGGCGGATTCTATCTGATGAGCGCTAACAAAAACAGTAAACTGTTTTTTATCCTTGTTAAAGCAATTAAGCTCGCATGCAATAGCCTACTAATTATAGAGAGATGCAAAGCCACACGTTATTATTTTGCTGCGTTATTTTTGTATCAATAACCAAACTTTAGTTAAATTATCAGCTAAAGCATGGCTAAATGCCCTATTTTCTTAAACAACATAATATAAATGCAGATAAAATTATTTTAATTTTTATTATTGCTGTAAGTGCTAAAAAACAACGCATTGCACTTTAACCTTTATAAAAATAAGCTAACCATCTGTTTAAAAACAATAAAAACTACATTTAACATCAAATACTACATTCAGCTATAGGTATATAAATGTTACTAAATAGTTTCATACAAGACCTTTGACTAATCGTAATCTGTTGCTAGCTGCTTTATCCTGCCGCCTCAATTTTTATTTGCTTTAAACAAAGCTGTATTTTTATTTTGAGTGAGCAACCATGTTGCAGGAGAAGCCATGAATACCACGCCGCAAGATGATATTTCATCTGATGCCAAACCAGGAGCGGATACTCAAACCGCTACCAATAGCTATAAAAATCTACACAAGCCTAGCTCTGAGTTTAATAGCCGAGACGAATACCTAGAACACGAGCTGCAAATTATGCAGCCTAAACGCTGGCGCCCAAACTTACCCTTTAGAGACTACAGATTCGAATTTGAAGACGCTATTCCTGCAATGGCTGCCACCATAGGTAAAGTGGTTATGGTTGCCGCTATTGCCGCAACGTTTGCAAGCCCACTGGGTTTAAGCGACGCTTTTGTTTTAGAAAACGTGCGTTACGAATTACTTATCGTCGCCTTTTTTATTATTTTGTTTTCAGGCTTTATTTTACCTACCGCTAACTTAGCCGGTACTCATGGCCCTTTAATCCCGTTAATTCCAATTGTAGTTGCAGCAGGGGGGCACCCTATGGCATTTGGCTTGCTCATAGCTGCCTTTGGTTTAATTTTGGCAATAAGTAAAGGCGGAACCCTACTGGCTAAACTAACCAGTAAAGGCGTATGTGGCGGGCTTTTACTCTACCTAGGGTTTATAGGCATAACCTCGCAAGTTAAAAAGCTGTTTGCATGGGCCGAAGCCATCGATATGACCCACATTGCCTTTATTGTTATTTTTTCCACTATAATTTTATATGCCATGTTAGAGCATTTTAAAAAGCGTTGGTTAGCCGTACCACTTAGCTGTATTTTAGGCGGCGCAATAGCTTTTGCATTAGGCGCACCGTTTGAGTTTCATACTGCACCGGGCCTGCCAAACATGGACCCTATGTACTGGTGGGGCGAAGACACTGGCTGGATGTTAGGCTTACCTACCCTAGAAAGCTTTGTAGTAGTACTGCCATTTGCAGTGCTTGCTGTTGCTATGTGGTCACCGGACTTTTTAGGCCATCAGGTATTTCAAAAAATAAGCTACCCAAAACGTACCGAAAAAGTACAAATGAATATAGACGACACCATGCTTAGCGCATCAGTTAGGCAAACCTTTGGCTCGCTACTGGGCGGCGCTAACTTTGCATCATCGTGGGGCACTTACATAGTGCCTGCAGCCATTGCTAAACGCCCAATACCAGCAGGCGCTATTTTAACCGCACTATTTTGTATTATTGCCGGCGTATGGGGCTACCCTATGGACCTTGCAATTTGGCAACCTGTGCTATGTGTAGCGCTAATAGTAGGGGTATTTATTCCACTACTAGAAGCCGGCATGGAAATGACTCGCGTAGGTAAAACCACCCAATCAGCTGCTATTGTAGTATTTGCTTCAAGCTTAGTTAACCCAGCATTTGGTTGGTCACTCACCATATTGCTAGACAACTTAGGCTTTATTGGCTGTAAAGAAAGAAGTAAAGAACTCACCCGCATGAGCCGCTGGATCATTCCACTGGTCATGTTTTTACTACTAACCAGCGTAATGGCCATGGTAGGCATGCTGCCAGGTATACCCGCGCTAGTATCAAGCTTTAGGCACTAACTTTAAAAGTTAGCTTAAAGTAAATTACTCCCAGTAAGCGCATTTTATATGCGCTTACTGCGTTTTAAAGCTTAATTTTTTAGGTGGCAGCATAGAGCGATAACCGGACACTTAAAAAGTTAAATTTATTCATGTGTTTTAAGTAGAAATCTAATTTTGTCCAATAACATTATTAAACGCCGTTTTGGGGCAAAATAACATGCTTAATTTCTAGCTATTTTAATTACTTGTTTACAAAGGTAATTATTGGTGAAATTATCATGGTATGTAATATAGGCCATTTTGGTGTGTTATAAAGCACCAAAAAATGGTGTTCAATAAGCGGTTATGTATACAAGGAGAGTTTGGTGGAATTAAATGACTTTTTCGCTTCAATAGACTGGGCAATTGTTGTTGCGCTATTAGCCGTTTTTGTTAGTGTGCTCACTAAGGTAGATCAGAGCAAGCTACAAAGGGAATCTATTGAGCTGCAAAAATCACAATCTAAGTTAGCAGAAAAACAGTTGCAACTAATTGAAAGTGAAAAGAAAATTTTACAAAGTACAGTCGAGTTGCAAAAAGCACAAGCTACATTATCCCAAAAGCAATTAGAGTCATTTGAAAAAGAAGAGACCCAAAAGTTACAAGCATCTGTTCGTTTAGACTTAAGAAAGGTTTCGAGTAACAACTATAAGTTTTTCTTATCAAATAATAGCCAGCAAAATGCTAAAAATGTTTCCTTTGAGTTAAATATTCCTTCAAATTATTCTAGCCCACTCATCAGTAGTGAAGTGGAAGAAAAGCTTCCTATATCTGTTCTCGGTTCTGGAAGCGATGTTTCTTTTATAGCCGCAATTTGTGATGACACTCCTTTGGGATTTAATGCTACAGTTTTATGGACAAATCCTGATGGTTCACAAGGTAAGTCAGAAATATATGTGTCTGCGTAAATGCATGCCTTACAAGAAAAATCTACAAGGACAAATACTGTTTGGCTTTTGTCACTGCGTTACAAAATTATTGCCAAACACTATTTGCCCGTTATTTTGGGGTTAGCCATAAAGAACATAAAGAACATAAAGGAATAATCATGTCTCATAAAAAAGTCGAAATAACTGAATACAACTATACAGAGAAACTGGGAAAATCTTACTTTAATTTTTCCGATATAAACCCATCTGTAAGTTGCACAAACCCATTATGTAATAACCCTAATGTTGCGGCTAAATTTGATGTTGCTCAATTTAGTTGTGAAGGTAAAGAAAGTATAGGTCGAGACTGTAAAAGGCTATTCGAAGTAAAGTTAATTAACTAGTTAATTATGGCTAACAAGGCAATAAAGTCGGATTAGTAACGGTTTATTGCGGCGTTAGCCTTTTATAGGAGAGTATAAATTGTCATTCAGTGGTCATCTCTCTGGAGATATCTATTCTCATTGTTGGTTTTATGAATCAACAAGGCGATCATTTCAATTTGAAGGTTATGGTAATATTTGTGGGGGAATTACGGCGGTGGCCTTAACTGCATTTATGGTGGAAAGCTATTTGAACCTAAGTTGTAAATTGATCTTTGATTTGCAAGCTAGGGTAAACGAAGTACTTGATTCTTATCCTTCTGATTTCTTTGATGTTATTGATGACAAATCAGTTAAAGGCACTCATATAAACGATAAAGTTGCTATTGCTTATGGATTTAAAGAGCAGTTGGATAACCTAATAGGTGTGTTTAATGACAACTTATTTGGTCGAAAAAAAGTAGACTTTAACCGATTATGTGTCGGAAAATCATTCTATGAAATAGATGATAAAATAAGATTTTCTCCAAAAGCCAAATTTTTCGCTTTATCTGAAGTTTTATATGCTGATGACACTAAAAAAAAAGAGCACCGAAAACTAATAGAACATTTATTTAATCTAAGAAATTCATTAGCTCATGGAAGGTCTGAATTCGTTTCAAGTTCAGTTTGGATTGAAGCAGATGATAATAGTAGCTTCTCCTCTGAGTCCATACCTCCTCTTCAAGCAAGCTGGCAAGAACAATGCTCTATTGTAAATGCAAAAAAAGCATTCGATGATTCATGTGAAATCATCAAATTTTTAAGTTTAAGTGCATTCAATGATAAATATCCTTTTAGAATGCCAACTCAAATTGGTGCATTTTTAAAGGGCTAAAAAGGCATTTAAACGCAAATATAACAGTGGGTTACGTTTCGCTCCGCTACACATTATAACCCACAATTTTAGTCCGCTGAGTGCGGCGTTATAAATCACAATCGGAATTCTCATGGAAATAAAGGTCATAGCAATAGAGTTAAATAGACTGTCAGAGGCAGTAAGTATTGGGCAGTTTGATGAGGCTATGAACGGTGCCGATATTTTGTTTCAACAAGTCAATGAAGATACTAAGAGAAGTGCTCATTTTTTTACAATTATATCTAATGTTGCCAGTATATTTATTGATATTGGGCACATGAAACCATGTGCTGACTCTGCTCAAAAGGGTTTGAATATTCTCAATGAGCATAAGAATGAGATAGCCGAACAGATTGGAGAAGATGCCTATTTTTACAATTTGAGTAATGCAAAATCAAATTTAATCAGTGAGAAGAACCCATTTAACCATACCTTCTCTACGATTGAGCAACTTGTAGAGATAAAAACAGACCTTTGGAAGGCTACCAAATTATTCAGAGATAAGAATGCTGGAGAATTTGAGCCAACCTTTATTGTCAATTTAGGAAATTCCTTGAAACAGCAGTTTCGAATAGTTGAGGCTATGGAGTGCTACGACCTAGTTAATTCATTAAATCAAGATATCCCCCAATCGTGGATCAATAGATCTGAAACTCTTATGATACTTAACCAAGTTTCGAATACAATTACTATACAAATGCTGGAACAGATTAAAAATGGGTATGAAAATGTACTTTTATCAGAGCAGATTCCTCCAATGTGGCATGACCATTATAAGGAACAGGTTGCTTTTCATGAAAATAAGATTAGCGAAGCTTGTGAAGATGCTGGTATTGAACCTGATTTACATGATTCAGAAAAAACTAAAGATGAATACGAAAAACTAAGTAGTTACAGAAAATTTTGTTTAGACAATAACTTAAGTTTATCTGAACATGGTTTGTACTGTCCATGTATAGGAAGCGCCAGAGATAATTTAACTATACCTACTGCCGGAGGAGTGGTTGGTGATTTTGTTATTCCGATGGAAATGGTTCTTAATCGGTTAAAGTCAGAGTTTGCGTTCTCACGACATTTATATTTTGAATACCTTACAACAGAGAGTGATTTTGAACTACTTCACGACTCATGTTTTTCAGAGCTTTTTAATGATGAGTTACTAGGTATAGATGTTGAGAAGCTTAGAACTTCTTTTCGATCATGCTTCGGTATATTGGACAAAATAGGTATAGCTATTTGCGAGCTATTTGACCTCTATCCCCCCAATAGAAAAGTCTATTTCCAAAGTTTTTGGCAACTCGACCGTGACAGTAGAAGAGAACTTTTTAATAGCATTAAAAGTCCGGGACTTCTAGCTTTGTATAGTATTGCTACTGATTTGAATGACAAAAAAGATGGTGAGTGGTCATTTTTGAAACAGTTAAGAAATGACTTGGAGCATGAGTTTGTGGTTGTTCATAAGAGCGAGGCTCCAAGTGATATCTATGAGTCTTACGAATTCATGGATAACATAGTATTTATCAAAGAAGATGATTTTATTGAACATCTTCGACGTATATTGCAATTAACAAGATCTGCAATATTTTCGTTTGTATTTGCAGTGCGTGATAAAGCATTAAACGAAAAGAAAGATGGGGGTATTTATCTTCCTGATAGCATCTATCGACAAGATTATATATTTGAAGAGCAAGATTTATAACAAGCACATGTTGATGGAGCCAAAGGGATTAAACCTTAACTTTTGACCGTCCGCAAATGGCACTTTGGCGAAGTCCGCCTAGAGCGATCAGCGGTCATTGATATTGGCTAAATATCGTAGTTAATTGATTGGTCAAATTGCTCTTTGCAAATATATTCATGAAAGTGAGCTGTGTACGCATATTGATCTATTTAACGTTACTAAGAAATTTTAGAAAACTTAGTGATAGTAATACCTTAGGTTATTTGTTAAAACTGTATAAAGTAGAAAAATGAGTGTGACATCGGCAGAAATATGCGCGATGAGCGCACTATTAAATTGTTAGCTGCCTCAAGGAAGATAAATACTATGCGTAAACTTATAATGATATTTGCTTTGATTGGTGCTTTAGTTGCTAGTTGGAATTACCTTACTTTGCAAAAAAAACTATCTGGCGTATTAGCCTCAGACCCAAGAAATGAAGGAATTAGTGTTTTTGTCCATTTTGAATGGTTTGTTAACCCAAGCATTATAGTTTTTGATATTAGAGATGTTCAATCAGATAAAAGTCCATTGGATGTTTCAAGAGTCCTATTACAGCTGTCTGAGAGTTTAAAAGACAACGAGTACCACAGAGTTGTATTGTCATTTAAAGGTCGCCAAAAATTTATGCTTGAAGGTAGTTACTTTAAGGAAACAGGTATGGAATATGGTATTCAGAATCCTGTTTATACTTTAAGGAGCTTATCTCAAAATGTATACAAACTTGATGGCTCACAAGCTTTTTCAACGTGGACTGGCGGCTTTATCGGTGTGCTTGGAAAGCAAATGGAAGATTTAACTGAGTTTCATAAGCAATGGTATATAAATGAACTAGCTACTGGCAGCTAACAAACTGTTTAAATTGGATAAAATTACGCAGGCTTGGTTTCGCTCCGCTTCACATTATAGCCAACATAAATTTGCCTATTAACAGGGCGTTTTGGCTGTAGAATTACTCTTTTTAAAGAAAACAGCCTGTTTTATGGGTTCCAAATGCATTACCTAATGCTCTAAAAACGCTTAGAATTAATTGCAGGAGCTCGTTTTTTAATTGATTTTGGCTGTTGGAGTTATTCTACAGCCTCGTTAGCCTTCAGGAAAATTTAACTATGGCTTCCCTTTTAGAACATCCTGATTCACAAGAGTTCTTTGACCATACATATTCGCTACTGATGGAAGAGGCTGACAGAGGATGTGTTTTGCTTGGTGTTTCTTTATTGGATGAAGAACTAAATAAAATGTTTAAATCTTTTGTTCCGGAAAAAACAAGCAATAAGCGATTAAAAGAAATATTTGATGGCAAAAGTGCTTTTGGCAGTTTGTCTGCAAAGTTGGATATAGCTTACGTTTGCCGCTTATTGCCTTTAGATTTAGTTAATTGTCTGCATTTACTGAGAAAACTTAGAAATAACTTAGCACATCAAGCATCTCCGTTTTCTATTGAAGAAAACTTGGATCAGATATACGAAATATTCAATAAAACTAGCGGTAACCTGATTGCTGGAATGACAAAGCTATCTGGTGAGTTTGCTTATGGCCAGTTTATAGAAAAAGTTATGAGTACTAATCACCCTACCGATGAGGGTAAAAAGCTTTTCGAGTCAAAAGAAGAAGCCTTTGCATATTTAGAGATAAATGACGATGTGCAAAAGACGCTTTTTGAATATAGAATAAAAATTATGCTGGTAATAGGTATTGCTAGCTTGGGTAGCTTAATAATATTTCATAGAGAAAAAGTACTGAGAAAATTCGAATAGTAAGCCTAACAAATGCATTAAAATGGATGTCTAACAGTTGGCAGTCGCTCATTCTTCGCTTATTTTAGTCAACTATAATCCGCAACTTATGCGGGAGTTGCCAATGTCCGCAATTGGCACTTTCTAGCCATTCGACAACATAAAATGCTGATAATAAATTGGCAAGATATTTTACTGTGTCGGATGGCGCTTCGCTTATCCGACCTACACTTGGCACTTTTCGGTCAATCGATAATACAAAACGCTAATGTTAATTGGCACTGCCTTTTTTCATTGGGTTTCGCTGCGCTCAAACCAACCTACCAATAAATTAAGTTCATAATAAGTTGCGTAACAGTTTTCTGAGTAGTTTAAAAACCTCAAGGCTACTATGGCGCTGATGCTGGAGTATATCTACATTAGCAAGCCAACCTACGTCTTCAAATTCTAGCGCTAGTTTTACTAACTCACCATTTGTAAGCGCTTCTACTGCAACATGGTTTGGTAGTAAGCACCAACCATAACCCTGTATTGCAAGCTCAAGTAATACAAAGTAGTTATCTGCATACCAAGTATCGGGGCTAATTTTTAATTGAAAACTACTTGTTAGCGTATTACGTGATCGAATAAGTAACTGGCGGTGCAAACGTAAGTTATCCATATTTTCACAAACCTGACCCGCTAATGGGTGCGATTTAGCCACGTATAAATCAAAGTTTACCGAGCCAATACATTCATAATCTAAATAGCTCGGAATATTTAATTCACTAAAAATAATACCTGTTAAAGGCTTTTCGCTTTTTAGCATATCAATTATGTCGAGGCTAGACGCACTTAAAAATTCAAGCGACACATTAGGGTACTTAATTTGAAATTCAGAAATAGCCTGTGCAATAACCCTTAGCGGGATCCCCTCGTCTAAGGCGACGGTTATTTCTCTTGGCGTTTGATCGTTTAATGTTAGCGCAGAATTAGTTAAACGCTGATGCTGATTAAGCAATGCCATAGCCTGCGGTAATAACTTTTTACCCGCATCGGTTAATTGTGGGTATCGACCAGTACGTTTGAAAAGTGTGGCATTGCAGTCTATTTCTAAATTAATAATGTGCTGACTTACTACTGATTGTGCCTTACATAAGTGCCGTGCAGCAGCCGAAAATGACCCAGTATTAACGGTTGTTACAAATGCTTGCAGTTGTTCTACGCTAAACATATCGCTTTTCCAGATACTACGTAACTATAAAGTACCTTAATAATGGATGAAAATAGCTACCTAGTCATTAAAAAATAGGCATAAGTTAAGAATGAAAACAGTTGAGCGAATATTTCAGGCAATTCTTTTTGAAGTAATAGTACTTTGTATAATTGTACCTACATCGGTTGCTATTAGTGGATTCGACACAGGTAAAATGCTTGTTGTAGGTATCGGTTTATCTTTATTTGCTATGGTGTGGAATTATGCTTACAACATTATGTTCGACAAGCTTATGGGCTTTAATCGTTTAGAGCGAGGCTCGGCCTTACGCATTACCCATGCAATTGGTTTTGAGCTAGGAATGGTGGTAATTACACTGCCCGCAATTGCTTTTTATTTAAATATTACATGGCTGGGCGCTGCCATTTTAGAAGCAGGGTTTTTAATCTTTATACTTATTTACACATTTGTATTTAATTTGGTTTACGACAAATATCAACCTTACAAAATCTTGTTTAGTAACAAGAAATCCCAGTAGCCCCCAAAAAAACATGCCTCTATTACTATTTAGCGCAATAGGGGTATGTTTTATATAAACCAAATACCCACCTTTTAAATGCCATTTATGGGATTTACTATGCAGCTTATGCTTATTTATAAAATCAATTAAGGTCAATATACTAAGCTAGTATTTTATTAATCGTTTAATTAAATAGCAGGCAATGTTCTGTCGTTAAATAAAAATTGGCTGCCTTGTCTGTTTAACAGCTTAAAACTATTTATATTGCGACTTTCTTATATGGTGTTTTTGTAAGCCTTTATTACCTTATCAATTTTAAGCTAAGAATGGTGCAAGGGATCATGTTGGCTATGCAATTTAATGGCAACATTTCTTAGAGCGGCTACTTCATTCTAATTTATAAAGGAATCATTTAATTATGTGGATAATTTTTGCATTACTCGCCACGGTTTTTTTTGGCGCACGAGGAATAATGTATCAATGGACATCCCAGAAAAAAATTGATCGAAACTTATTATTATTCGGTGTGTTTTTTGTCGGATTTATAATCAGTGTTTTGGGTGTAACCTTGTTAAATCAAAAGTGGTATGGCTGGGCAGATATTACTGTTGGCTTAGCGTTGGGCTTTGGCTCTTTTGCCGCTAATGCTTTTTTGCATAAAGGTTTTTCGGTTGGAAAGGCTTCGCTTATTAGTATTTTGTCGGGTTTAACTCCTTTATTTGTGTTGGTTTTTGCCTTTTTATTATGGCAAGAAACCTTAACAACGCTGCAGCTAATTGGCTTTTTTATTATTTTTGGTGGGCTTTATATTATTCGCTACTCTAATGATATTTCGTTTACTAATTTACAAGGGGCGCAATGGGGATTACTGGCTGCATTATTCTTTTCGTTTAATGACTTACTAGGTAAGCAGTCTACTTTGCTGGAGGCCGATACGTTCGCTACGCTCACCTCTATGTTTGGTTTTGGTAGTTTGCTTTTTGCTATTAGTTGGTTAGTAAGTAACAAAAAACAGGCCAGTGACGCAAATGACTCTCGACCTAATTGGTCGCCAGTAAAAACGTTTTCTTGTGGGTTACTTATTGGATTGACGAATGTGGCTGGCATGGTTGCAATAATATCGGCTTTTGCAATTGGCAATACAGGGCTGGTTTCTGCTATTTCTGGTATGAATATTTTAATAATTCTTTTGTACTCACGCATTATTTTAAAAGAGTCGTTTACTCGCCAAGAGCTGTTAGGACTAACGACCGCTTTTATAGGGGTAATTGTACTAAGGCTGAGCTATTAACGCTTAAAACCACACACAGTAAGGACATTTCGGTAAATAATTAAATAGGAATAGTAAAAATGAAGAAGAAGTTAGCACTAATAGGGTGTGGTTATTTAAGCCAAACTATTGCTCAGGCTGTAAAAAGTGGCTCTCTTGCTGGTTACGAGCTAGTTGCGGTATTAGGCAGAAACCCAATTAGAACCAAACAATTTGCTGATTACTTTAACTGTACACCATGCACAGATATTGATGCGTTTATGGCTTTAAAGCCTGAGTTTGTAGCCGAAGCTGCATCGGCGGTATCTGTAATCGATTATTGTGAAAAAATATTAGCCGGTGGCTCGCACTTAATTGTTTTATCTACGGCGGCATTTGCAGATGTAGCTTTGTACCAAAGAGCCATAGCTGTAGCAATAAAAAATAATACTAAAATATACATTGCCGGTGGTGCAACAGGTGGCTTTAACCTGCTTCAAACCGCTTCATTTATGAGTTCAACACCGATTGATGTAACAATAACATCTAAAAAATCATCTGGTTTTATTGCTCGAACCCCTTTTAACAAAGAGGGCTTAATGAACATAACTGAGCCAGAAAGAGTTTTTAGCGGAACAGCTAAGGAAATTATTGATATTTTTCCTTATGTTTTTAATGTTATTTATGCAACTTCGCTAGCAAGTGCGGGGCCAAAAGCAACTAAATTTAATATTGATGCTGTGCCTAACTTTGCTGGAGATGACTACAGAATTGAAGTTAAAGGTGAACAAGTAGCTTTAGATTTAACAATTAAATCGGGCGATTATGCTATTGCAGCATGGAGTGTGGTGTCTATTTTAAATAATGCGGCTTCTCCGGTCGTTTTTATGTAAAACACTAAGCTGAGCGGCTATAGCAGCCTGCTATTCTCACCTTATAATATTTATTATTCATAAATAAAAAGCCGATACTGATTGCAGTATCGGCTTTTACCTATTTGTAATTCAGGTATTAAAAAACTAATTAGTTATTGCTGAGTTTTAATTAGCTTTGCGGTGTAATTAAGTATTTTTCGCCTGTGGCTTGTTTAGAGTAAGCCGCTATTGATGCTAATTGTAGCGCCTCAGACAACGACACTTCATGGGTGTAATTACTGGCAAATGTGGTAGTAATTTCATCGGCTATACGTTTACGCATTGCCACTACCGTATTCGTGCCTAATTTACCAAGCGCATTAAATAATAAAAACCCATTTACGCCCCAAGCAAAGCCAAAATTACGATTTAGCGTAATAGGGCCGCGATCAAGTGCGCCATAAATATAAACTTGCTTGAAAGTATCTGAGCCATACACGCTATACTCTTCTACGTCGCGAGTTATAGCAGCTTCCATACAGTTAAGAATGTCGCTGGTTAGTTGGCCACCGCCAATTGGATCAAACGCAATTGTGGCACCAGTGGCAATAATTGCTGCGGTTAAATCCTCAAGAAACGACTCACTACTAGAATTAACCACATACTTTGCGCCCATGTTACGTAACAGTGTTTCTTGCTCTGTTTTGCGTACAATATTAACTAAATCAATACCGTCGGCAATACAAATACGGTTTAACATTTGCCCAAGGCTAGATGCCGCCGCCGCATGAATAATAGCTTTATGGCCTTCGGCGCGCATGGTTTCTACCATAGCTAGTGCTGTAAGCGGGTTAACAAAAGACGATGCGCCTTGCTTAGCGGTAGTGCCTTCTTTTAACTCTAAGCAACTTTGTACATTAACGCAGTGATATTGACGGTACGTTCCGCCGCCAATTACAGCAACCATTTTACCCATTAATGCTTGTGCCGCTGGCGATGAGCCCGCAGCAACTACAGTACCGGCACCTTCATTACCTACAGGCGTTGCTTTATTAACACGTGTTTTGAGCGCTGGCATAAACTTAGCTGGCACATTAGCTGTAATAGCTGGGCTTTGCCCAGTACCCGATTGCGTTGCTGTAGACATGTCAGCGGCGCTGAACATAACCGCTAAATCAGATGGGTTTAATGGCGCAGCTTCAATGCGAATAACCACTTCATCGGCACTTGGTTGTGGCATGTCGATGTTTTGTAAGGCAAGCGTTAGTGTGTTGTCTTCGCTGATTGTTGAAGTAAGTTGGATATTTTTGTCTGTCATCGGGATTTGCTCCTGCACATTATTAAATTAGTTAAACCAATAAGGTTAATGAATTGGCTGTTTTATAGCTAAGCATTAGCTGCTTGAATTTGCGCTGTGACCTTTTGCATAAACTCGGGCATGTTTGCGAGCCGATCTACCTCTACTTTTTGCGCAATAGCAGATTGGCGCATGGTGTCGTTCCACTGTTTCATTCCCGGTACATCACCCAGTACATCCCAATTAAGTTGGCTGGCACCAAAAGCGTTAACTATGGTGTTTACGTGATAAACGTAAATATCTGCCATAGTAAACTGCTCACCCGCAATCCAAGGTGAAAACTTACACAAGCGACTCAAGGCGGTAACACCACGGGTTAACACTTGGCGTACCTCATTTTTAAGCGATTCTGGCGCGTTTGTACCACTAAACGCATACGGTATAAGGCGTCTGCTTGGCAGTTCAAAGTACAGCTCTGCTATTTTCATAATTTGGCGCACTGCTGCACGCTCGGTGCTATTTTTTGGATAAAGCGGAATATCTTGGTATGACTCTTCAATATAGTCGCAAATAACACTCGACTCTGAAATATTAACGCCCTGAGATGTTGTTATAACTGGCACTTTACCCGCAGGACTCATTGCCAGTAACTCGTCACTACCACCGTAAATAAGGTGCTCTTTAAATGGCAGTTCTTTATATAAAAGTACATGTTTTACTAGGTTGTAATAGTTGCTAGCAGCAAAACCGTGCAAAGTAATCATAATAAATTTTCCATCATTAACGTGAAGGGACTTTTTAATTACCTAAAATGCAATTAATGCCTCAGTGCTTAATACACTGCGACTGGGCTATTTAAGCTAAACACATTATTACTGGTTTTAATTTGCTTATATATAGGGGTAAATGCTAATCACTTTTGCTTTTAAGACAAAAATAGAAAACTATTTGGCAAGGAGGTAGTGGCGGTACTAGCGCTCCCTATTTACATTTTTTAATAGGGAACCCCAGCTAAAGAAGTTATTTTTGTTGGTAATAATTTACGTTAAATTAAGTAAAACAGGCGAGCTCAGCAAAGTTATGCCAACAGGCTAAACTTGGTTATTACAAGCTCGGCGCTGAATTACTGCGGCTCTAATATGGTCGTAACTCAAGTTAAATAAAAAAGCATAAATAGTAATAAAAATAGTCACGCCTAAGTCCATTAAAAAAGCATTCCATAAGCTCACCGATAATAAATAAGCCATAATTGGAATAGTTAACACCAGTAAACCCGCTTCAAATAAGATAACGTGAAATAGCCGCATTGAAAAAGTACGCTTAGTTTTATCTCCTTTAACATAAAGATCAAAAACCCAATTAAAAGCATAATTCCAAACCATGGCGACACTCGCAATAACTATCATAGTTCCTGATAATGCAGCGATATCGTGCTCAGTAAAAGCAGCTAAACCGGCAATCGATAAAGTTACTGCTATTACTTCAAATGACACAGAGTGAAACACACGCTCTACAGCTCTCATTGTTATATTTCTCCAATAAAGGTCTTACTTTAAAATTAAGTGATTAACACAAAGCAATTAACACTAAGGTGATAAAAAAGGATAACGAAATTATTAAGCGGCGATTATGACAGTCAATAAAAACAGATAAAGTTAACAGCTATCACGAATAGTGATAATCTGAGCCAAATACCTGTAACTCTCAGACACACCATGTATAGCTTCGAGCAATTGAAAGTATTTATCACTGTATGCGACACCGGATCTTTTTCAGCTGCTGCTCGTAAATTAAAGCGTGCTCAATCGGGGGTAAGTCAAGCCATTGCAAACCTTGAAATAGCCATTAATCAAGAGCTGTTCAATCGTGATAAAAACACTCCGGTATTAACTGATAACGGCAAAACCTTGCTGCCAATTGCAAAGTCTATTTTGCATCAACAAAAGTATTTTGATCAAACAATAGAATCGCTAGCAAAAGAGCATGAGCATGAAATGGTTATTGCTGTTGATGAGAGTGTAATGAGCCCAGACTTTTTAAATATTCTCATGCCGCTTGCCGATAAATACCCAATAACTCACTTTGATATCATCACCACCTCAACCTTTGATGTAGAACAACTCGTTCGTTCGGGTAGGGCGCAAGCCGGTATTGTTTATGCCGACGGTGAGTTAAAGGTGGATATGGATTTTTTCTTGCTAGGGCAAGCACGCTTTTTAACCGTAGCATCATCGACCCACGAATTAGCCAAACTAGCTAAAGTGCAAGGCTCTGATTTAAAACGTTATAGACAATGTGTACACCGCAGTGCTGAACATAAGGAGTTATGGTTTAGTTACGGTATTAGCTCTATGTTGTGGTATGCCAACACTCACCAAACACTGGTTGAGTTAGTTCATGCGGGCATGGGGTGGGCAAACGTACCTGAGCTATCAGTAAAAGAGCAGATAAACCAAGGCCATATTGTCGCATTGCCTGTTACCCATGAGTACAATGGGTGGTTAACGCCTGTAGGATGCTTAATTTCTCGAAGCCATCAATCGGGGCCTGTACTAACGAGTTTAATTGACACTCTTCAACAGTATCATTTTAGTAAAAACAGCTGGAAAATCAGATAAGCTACCCATTGTTTTGATAGAATAATTGTCACTTTTAAACAAATTAATCTATCATAAACACATAAATTTTAGAGCCTGCTTTATGATAATTTGAGGGCGTTTTTCTGCTTAAATTTTGCATTTAAAAAACCAGAGATTAATGTTTTCCTTACTCCTGCGTTTAGTAAAATATTAATTTTATTTCAGTTTTTTATGAGCAACGTCCTTTTCAAAGCCTTGTTATTCCCAAGGGCAATTTTAAAGTTGAGTTAAAAACAACAAATGGAGCAGCTCGTTGGATCAACTACGTGCAATTAGGTATTTTAGTAAAGTAGTCGAAACTGGCAGCTTTACCAAAGCAGCCAGTACTTTTAACGTGCCGCCGTCGTCGTTATCAAGGCGCGTTGCAGATTTAGAAAAAAGCTTAGGCGCTACGCTGTTAAAGCGCTCAACCCGACTCGTTAAATTAACAGAAGTAGGGCAAATTTATTATAACGATATACAGCAAATTTTGAGTCAACTAGAACAAAGTAATGAAACCGTACGCAGTTATCAAACAACGCCAATGGGGCGTTTACGTATTAGCTCTATGGTGGGGTTTGGTGAGCAAATATTATTACCTTTGCTAGATGAATTTAGCGCCTTATACCCTGAGATAGTGCTGGATGTTAGTTTAACTGATCAGCTATCGACACTCGGACGCGACGATGTTGATATTGCTATTCGCGGTGGTTACGCACCCAATGAGCGAGTACTAGCAATAAGGTTAATGGACAATGGTTTTATTCCGGTGGCATCACCTTGTTATTTAAAAAAACACGGAACACCTAACAATGCGATGGAACTAAAGCAGCATAATGGCCTTTATTTTAAAGCGCCAACGGGGCCAACGCCTTGGTTATGTAATATGGACGGCCAATGGCATGATGTATCTGGCCCTGCTGTGGCTATTTCTAATAGCGGATCGTGGCTAGCAAAAAAAGCGTGCAACGGTGAAGGTATTTTAATGTCTACTCGGTGGGCGTTAGCCCCTTATATAGACTCAGGTAAGTTGCAACAACTTCACTTTGAACATGAGTTAGCTATAACTCAAAATGCTAATATGGCTGTGTATTTGCTGTATCAAAAACAGCGCTACTTAGTACCTAAAGTAAAAGCGGCAGTAGACTTTTTAGTGCAAAAAATAAAGACAGAAAATGAACAATAAACACAAAGTAACAGATTCCCTAGGCTGATTAATTTACAACTGCGTGGTTTGTTAAACAAAACCAACCGCAGGTTACTTTCGTTTTTTGCTTACGCAAACTGTAAACCCCCATTACAGTTTGCACAAAAGCCACAAATTAACACTGCATTTTACGCTATAGGCACTGTGCTAATAAAAGGATTAAGCTTAACTTTTAACGTGTTTAAAAAATACCTTAAAGCGAGTGTTCGCGTTTGAAGTTACCACTATGTTGCCCCCATTTGCTGTAACTAGCGCTTTTACTATCGCAAGTCCTAAACCCGCGCCGTTGCCTTGTCGCTGCCTTGATTTATCGGCTCGATAAAATCGGTCAAATAAATAGGGTAAATGCTCTGCTGCTATTTTTTCGCCTGGGTTGGTAACCGCAATACACACTTGATCATTTCCAGTGCGCTCACTACTAATAGTTATCGATTCGCCTGCTGGGGTATACCTAATCGCATTTGATAATAAATTAGATAACAACTGCCTAAAGTGTAATTGTTCACAATAAAACTCAACATTACTACCTTGTTTAATAAAGGTAATATTGGCATCTTCTGCTACCGCATCAAAGTATTCTAGTAACGCGTCTATTTCTTCATCACTTTGTAATACTTGTTGTTGTGCTTTTATCAGTCCATTTTGAGTTTTTGCCAACCACAGCATATCACTCACCATTTTTGTTAGTCGCTCTAGTTCTTCAAGGTTTGAAAACAACAGTTCTTGGTATTGCACAAGGTCGCGCTGTTTTGTTAAGCCAACTTGTGTTTGAGTAATAATATTAGTAAGCGGGGTACGCAGTTCGTGGGCTATATCGGTAGAAAAATTTGATAAACGCATAAACTCATCTTGTAATCTATCCAGCATGGCATTAAATGAATGCACCATATTCACCAGCTCAATTGGCACTTTACTTTCATCTAACCTAACATCCATTTTATGGGTTTGAATGTCATATATTTTTTTGCTTAAGCCACGCAGTGGATTTAACCCCTGATGTACCGCAAACCAAGCAACGAGTAAAATGAGCACAGCTGAGCCAAACATAATCACCCATAGGCTTTGTTTAAATTGGCGCAAAAAATGTTTATGAAAACTCATATCAATGGCGGCGGTAATTTTATAATGCTGTTGCTGCACGTTAAAGTCGCTAACTAATGCGCGATAGGTATGATCATTGGCTTGCCAATGCACTATGTTATCGCGATTAAAACCAAGCGCCGATGGCGCACTCATAATCTGCTTAGTAAAATCGCGACCTGAACTTTGGTAAATTAAGGCTCCTTGCTGGCTATTTACTTGATAATAAACACCATGATGTCCTGCCACAGCTTTAGATAATGCCTGCCCTAAAGGTTCACTTGAGCTATGATGCTGGGCTAAAACAGCTGCAACTGACTGGCTAATAACCTTTAACTCCCCACTGTCTTGCTCAATAAAGTGATGCTCAATGGAGGAGTTAATTAATGACGCGACTAAGGTTAAACAGGCTATTACAGTAACAGCAATAAACAATACCACCCGCATGGTCAACGACATTGGTCGAGCGTTAATTTTGGGCATTTTCGACCTCTAATTTATAGCCCATACCGCGCACTGTATGAATAAGTTTAATACTATACTCATCGTCAACCTTGCCCCGCAGGCGTCTAATCGCAACATCTATTACATTGGTATCACTTTCAAAGTTCATATCCCATACTTGCGACGCTATAAGTGAGCGAGATAGCACTTCGCCTTCTCGGCGCAGTAGTAGCTCTAATAAGCTAAACTCTTTATTACTGAGCAAAATACGCTTGCCTGCTCGCTGTATTTTACGCTTTGGTATATCCATTTCTAAGTCTGCAATTGTGAGTATGTCGGCCACTTTTTGTACGCCACCACGGCGAATAAGCGTACGCACGCGAGCAAGTACTTCTGAAAAAGCAAACGGTTTTATTAAGTAATCATCTGCGCCAAGTTCAAGCCCTTTTACTCTGTCATCAACACTATCGCGAGCCGATAAAAATAATACTGGCGTGTCGTTTTTGGCTTCTCGTACCGACTCTAAAATTCGCCAGCCAGATACATCGGGCAACATTATATCTAATATAATCACATCAAATAATTCGGTCATTGCTAAATGGTGACCGTCAAGGCCATTGCGCGCCAAACAAACCTGAAAGCCGGCTTCGGTTAAGCCCTGTTTTAAGTAATCACCGGTTTTAATCTCGTCTTCAACGATTAGTAAGCGCATATAATTCCTTTGTTACTTTTATTATAATTTTAGTTATCACTTAAACAGCACTATGCCATATGCGCTACAACAGCAACATGACATTAAGATTACAACTTTGTAATGTTCGCGTCATGTCGATGTCAGGTTTAAATATTATACTCAATGCATATTTTGCTATTCAGGTGTAATAAAATGGGTTTTAAAGAGTCATTACAGCACATTTCAAAGCCACGTAGGCGTTTTGTTCAAGGATTAATTGCAGGCGGTGTGCTGGCAGCTTTTCCAACTGTTTTACATGCAGCATCATCTTTAGCGGCTTCAACATTAACAGGTACTGTGCCTGAGTTGAGCGGTAAAGTTATTGACCTGGTTATTGATGAGTCCCCAGTAAACTTTACCGGTGTAGTGCGTATGGCAACCACCATTAATGGCTCTATTCCCGCGCCAACATTACGCCTTAAAGAAGGTGACGATGTGACCATTCGCGTTACCAACAATTTAGCGGTACCTAGCTCTATTCACTGGCACGGTATTATTTTACCGTATCAAATGGATGGTGTACCGGGCATTAGCTTTAAAGGCATTATGCCTGGCGAAACATTTGTTTATAAATTTAAGTTACAACAAAGCGGTACTTATTGGTATCACTCACACAGTGGCTTTCAAGAAATGACTGGTATGTATGGGGCGTTAATTATTGAGCCTCGTGAGCAAGATGTTATCAGCGCAGATAATGAACATATTATTCAACTCTCTGATTGGACTGATGATGATCCTATGGAGTTATTCCGTAAATTAAAAATTCAGGGGGATGTGTTTAACTTTAATCAGCCCACTGTACCTGAGTTTTTTGATGACATAGCAACAAGCGGCGTTGCTAATGCACTTCAACGACGTGAAATGTGGAACCAGATGCGAATGAGTCCAACCGATTTAGCTGATTTATCGGCTTCGGCAATGACCTATTTAATGAATGGTACTGCGCCAATGGCTAATTGGCGTGGGCTGTTTAAAGCGGGCGAAAAAGTACGTTTAAGATTTATTAATGGCTCAAGTAACACCTTTTTTGATGTACGTATCCCAGAGTTAAAATTAACTGTGGTACAAGCAGATGGACAAAATGTTGAACCCGTTACCGTAGATGAGTTTCGCTTTGGTCCAGGTGAAACCTACGATGTGGTTGTTGAGCCTAAAAATGACGCATACACAATTTTTGCACAAAGCATGGACCGCTCAGGTTATGCCAAAGGGACTTTGTCTGTCGCTGCTAATATTGATGCGCCAGTGCCTGCACTTGACCCCGTTGAGTGGTTAGCAATGCGGGATATGATGGGCAATATGGATCACTCTGCTATGCCTGGAATGGATCACAGCGCTATGGGCCACGCTAGCATGGACAAAACCAGTATGGATCAGGGGGCAATGGATCATAGCACAATGGACCACGGTGCAATGGCAATGGACCATAGTAAGCATAATATGGGTAAAAACCCACTGGCTGTTCCAAGTCAGAAAGTTCGCCACGCTAAAACAGAATATGGCGCCTCAGTTGATATGCGCGTTGATACGCCACGCACAAATTTAGACGATCCTGGTATTGGGCTGCGCAATAACGGCCGTCGAGTTTTAACACTTGCAGATTTACGCTCTCTTGATGGCATAGTTGACCACCAAGCACCCGAAGCCGAAATTGAGCTGCATTTAACCGGCAACATGGAACGCTACAGCTGGTCTTTTGATGGCTTAGAGTTTGGTAAAAGTACCCCTGTGCATATGAAGCATAATCAGCGGGTACGAGTTATTTTACAAAACGATACCATGATGACACACCCTATGCATTTACATGGTATGTGGAGCGACTTGGAGAACGATCAAGGTGATGTGTTAGTTCGCCGCCACACCATAATGGTACAGCCCGCCCAAAGAATTAGCTTTTTAACTACGCCACATGATGTTGGTCGTTGGGCTTGGCATTGTCATTTACTGTTTCATATGGATGCAGGTATGTTTAGAGAGGTGGTTGTATCATGAGAAATTTAACCTTATCAACAGTACTTACTAGTGCACTATTAATTAGCGCACCGTTATTGAGCCTGCATGTGTTTGCTCAAACTGAAATGGGCGACATGTCTGGCGATATGGCGGGCGATAAAATGCAGCCGCAAGGCGGCGATGCCCCTAAAAATGCTCGCGATCCACACGCTTATGCTAATGGCACAACCTTAACGCAAGGGCCATATGCTTTAGCAGATGGCGAGCGCTTAACCCTTGCGGATGAGCATAAGTTTTACGCTATTTTAGGTGATCGTCTTGAGTATAACGAACAAGCCGATGCTGCTGTTTTCGATTTACAAGCTTGGTACGGCACCACCTTTAATCGATTAGTGATAAAAACCGAGGGTGATGTTAGTGATGGCAAGCTTGAAGAAAATCAAACTGATATTTTATGGGGTCATGCAATTTCGGCTTATTGGGATACGCAAGTCGGTATTCGCTACGATTATTATAAAGAAGGCAAAAACCGTCAATGGTTAGCGTTTGGTATTCAAGGCTTAGCACCTTATTGGTTTGAGCTTGATATGACAGCGTATGTAGGTGAGAGCGGCAATACAGCATTTACAGCAGAAGCTGAATATGAGCTGCTTTTAACACAAAGGCTCATTATACAGCCTCGTGCTGAAATAACATTTTATGGTAAAGACGATGAACAAAATGAGCTAGGCAGTGGGCTATCTAGTACTGCTATTGGCGTTAGGGTTCGTTATGAATTTACTCGCCAATTTGCACCTTATGTAGGTGTAGAGTGGACTAATAAATTTGGTAGCACAGCAGATTACGCCAAGCTAAACGAGCAGAGCAGCAACGATACTGAGTTTGTTGCCGGTATAAAATTTTGGTTTTAATATTTAAAAATAAGAGGTAACTATGAAATTTATAACTATTGCGGCAATTTTAGGCTTAGCTTTAAGCTTTTCGGCATCAGCTCATATTTCGCTAAAGCAATCAACACCACAAAATAGTGCGATGCTAATGCAAAGTCCAGAGCAACTTACGTTAACGTTTAGCGGCGAAGTACAACTTGCCAAAGTACTCTTAAGTGATGCTGCAAACAAGCAAGTAGATTTTAACTTTAAACCCAGTGCAAAAGCTAATAGCAACTTTAGCTGGCCGTTACCCAAGCTTGAACAAGGTAATTACACAGTTAAATGGATAGCGCTTGGTGGCGATGGCCACAAAATGTCAGGCAATTTTGACTTTATGCTGCACGCCAGCGACACACATTCTAAAATGAAAAACATGGCGCCTAGCCATAAACAACATAATCATTAGGTAGTCATATAATGCAATTAAGTGATTGGTCAGTGCTGTTACTATTATTAAAAATAGTAAGCTATTTAGCTATTGCAGCCCTTGCGGGCTGCTTGCTAATGCGCTTACTTAATAATGAGAGTACAACGCCAGATACACAATTAAGCTGTTTTAATCGGTATTTAAAGCGCTGGCAAATCACCCTTGTTATGGTGGGCTTTATTGGTGCAATATTACAAATACCAATTGAAGCGGGGGCCATGGCTGAATCTGGTTTTGCTGGCATGATAGACCCCTTCATGCTGGATATAATTTGGCAATCAGTAATTGGTGAGCAGGTAAGTATGAGAGTGCCTGCATTTATAATTGCCTTGTTTGCGGTGTGCACTTGGCGCCCCCATTCAAACTCAGCTAACGTGGCTAATTTTGTTATTACACTATTCGCACTTATTATCCTTACCTATAGCTTTACCTTAACCGGCCACAGCGCCGAAAAAAGCCTATTAATTAAAAGTATATTAACACTGCATTTAATTGCCATTGCTAGTTGGATTGGCTCACTATGGCCTCTTTATAAAAGTTGCCAACTGCTATCGTTAAATACGATAAAGCATTTAATGGAACGCTTTGGACAGCTAGCAATTATTATCATAGCGGTACTGCTCATATCTGGTATAACCTTATTATGGCAATACTTAAATTCATTTTCTGTATTATTTACTTCAAATTATGGCCAGCTAATAATGTTAAAACTGTTGTTAGTGAGTGCTATGTTACTACTGGGTGCTTGGCATAAACTACGTTTAGTTCCGCAAATTACACAGCAACATCATGTTGTTACTTTAAAGCGTTCTATTTCTGTTGAAATGCTTATTGCCGTGTGTGTATTGCTAACCACCAGTGTATTTACCACGCTCGTTGGGCCGCCCGTATAATTTATCTTATAAAGAGAAAAACATGTTAATAAAACACCCTAAATTTGGATTGATCTCAGCGCTGTTATTTACTGCAACAAGCTCTTTTACTGTAAACGCGCATGGTGATGAAGAGCACGCAAAAAAATCAGCTTTATTTGTTAATGTAAGCAGTGCTGCAGCAAAAGTTGTTAGCTCGTTTCATACTGCGCTTAAGCAAGGCGATAAAGTAACTGCTCGACAATTACTAGCCGATGATGTGATTATTTTTGAAGGTGGCGGCGTTGAGCGCTCAGCCGATGAATACGCTAACCACCACATGTTAGCTGACATGAAATACCTAAGTGCAATTAACAGCGACCTATTAGAGCACCAAGTGTTTATTAATGGTGATATGGCTTACTCGGTATCAAGAAGTAAAAGTCATGGCAACTATAAAGGTAAAGAAATAAGCGCCACAGGTATGGAGTCAATCACCTTAAAAAATACCGATTCAGGCTGGAAAATAACTCATATTCATTGGTCAAATTAAGGCGTTAATTATGCGTATAATTAAAATCACCTCAAGCGTGCTTTTAGCACTAGCACTGCCTCTTATGGGGGCGTGCTCTGAGCAATCACCGCAAGTACATAAAGCAACTAGCTCAGCCGATAGTCCCAAAAAACAGGAGTTAAAGCTTACTGTTTATAAAGATAAAAACTGTGGCTGTTGCAAAGGCTGGATTGAGCATATAAATCAAAGCGACATTAATACAAAAGCCATTGATGCAGACGATATGGGATTAATAAAATCGCAATATCAAATAAAGCCTAACCAGCGCTCATGCCATACAGCTGTGTCGGCCAACGGTTTTGTGTTTGAAGGCCACGTACCGGCTAAGTTTATTAAACAATTTTTATCGGAAAAACACCCAGCGCATATTATCGGTTTAACCGTACCCGCAATGCCACTAGGCACACCAGGTATGGAAATGGGCGATGCATTTCATAAATACAACATTGAATTTATTACCACAAACACCACCACAGGTGTGTACAAGCACATTAGTCAATACGACGAGCAGTTTTAACTGTTGTGGCATAGTTTGTGAAACTGTTTAGTACCTATAAAGAACTGTAAACCCCCATTACAGTTTGCACAAAAAAGCCACAATTAAAAATTGTGGCTTTTTTAGTTTTTAATAATTAATTAGACATTATTTTAGTAAGTTTTTCTCAAAAAATTCGGCCATCATAGTGTGGTAATGCAAAGCCGTTCCTTTGCCTTCTTTTAGGCTGTGTGAACGATTAGGATAAGCAAAAAACTCAAATTGTTTATTATGCTTAACAAGCTCGTCAATTAAACGCTCAGACCCCTGATAGTGTACGTTATCGTCGCCAGTACCGTGGATCAGTAATAATTTACCGCTAAGGTTTTTAGCAAAACTAATTGGCGAGGTATTATCATAGCTTTGTGGGTCGGTGTTTGGGTTACCCGAATAACGCTCTTGATAAATAGTGTCATATAAACGTATATCGGGCACAGGTGCTGAAGCAATACCTACTTTAAATTTGTCGCCGTGACGAAATAATAAATTAAGTGTAGAGCTGCCGCCGCCAGAGTGTCCCCATACGCCAACCCGCTCTGTGTCTATTACATCCCAGCGTTTAGCCATCGCGTCGAGCGCGTCAACTTGGTCTTGCACTGTAATTGAGCCTATTTTTTTATAAATAGATTTGCGCCAATCTCGGCCTTTTGGTGCGCGTGTACCGCGGTTATCAACTGATGCAACAATAAAGCCTTTTTGAGTTAATAACGATTTGTATAAATAGCTATTACCTTCAAAGCGATCTTGTACGGTTGATCCCCATGGTTCGCCATAAACGTAAAATACGATTGGGTACTTTTTATTTGGATCCATATCCGCAGGAAACATAATATAACCATCAAGCTCGGTGCCATCACGCGCGGCTACTTTAAAAAATTCGTGGTTTGGTAAACTTTGCTCTGCTAATTTTTGTTTCAGCTCGCTGTTTTCAACTAAGGTTTTTACATTACTGTGATCGCTCACCTTAATAATTTGCTTAACGGCCGGCTGACCAAATTTAGAATAGGTGTGCATGGCCCAAGAAGCATCCTTTGACACGTAATAACTGTTGGAGCCGTTAAACTGCTCTGGTGTTACTCGTACTGGTTTACTGCTGCCATCTATTGCTGTGCGATACAAATAGCGCTGAGCTGCATCATCTGGCGATGCACTAAAGTACAATACGTTTTTATCTTCGTTGATTGCAAGCATATCAACAATGTCGTAATCGCCAGGGGTTAGGTCAATAATTTTTTTGCCATCGCGCGATATGCGATACAAATGACGCCAGCCGTCGCGCTCGCTGTGCCAAATAAAAAACTCACCGCTTTTTGACCAATTAGCACTATAAAACCATTCAATAAACGCATCGTCTTTTTCTGCCAGTATTTTAGTTAGCTGCTGCTTTTGCCAATTAAATAACCATAAATTATTATGGTTTTGTGGGCGGTTTAAGTCTTGGATAAGTAACGACTCACCATCGCCTGCCCAGCTAATGCGTGGTATGTAACGATCGCGGTTATCGCCCTCAAGTTTAGCCCACCGGGTTTGCTTGTCACTCAGGCTCACTACGCCTACGCGTACAGCTGAGTTAGTTTCGCCCGCTTTAGGGTATGGAAATTCAGTAAGGCTAGGGTAGAGCGCTTTGGTGTTGTTGATCATGGTAAAGTATTTAACGCCGCTAGTATCGAGTTGCCAATACGCGATTGATTTATTATCTGGGCTCCAACTAAAGCCATCACGAATAGAAAACTCTTCTTCGTATACCCAATCGAAATTACCATTAACTGTGGTAGCGCTGCCATCGGTTGTTAATGCGCTAACGGTATTGCTGCCAACTGCTTGCATATAAATATTATTATCGCGCACATACGCTACTTTTGAGCTGTCGGGGGAGAACTTAGCAAACATAAGCTTTTTGGGCTCAGGGTTTTCGCCGCCCAACTGCGAGAGTTTATTCGTATTTAAGTTAAGTAACCAAAAATCCCCTCGGCTGCGCGAACGCCATACTTGCTCACTGTTGGTAAATACCATGAGCCACTGGCCATCTTTAGAAAATTGATAACTCTCAATTGCAAACGCTTCATCTGCGCCCTCTGGCAGTAACTTTTCAAAAGCAACCAGTACTTTTCGCCCTGTGCCATCGGCGTTGTAAAATACAATGTCGTTGCCTTTTACACCGTGCTCTTTTTCGTCGTCAGCTTTAACGCCTACTTTTTTATCGGCTTCACGTTGCTCAAGTACTGTGTAGCCAGTGCCATCGTCTAACCATTTAAAGTAAGTACTACGCTGTGCTTTAAAGTATTTATCTTTATAAATTTGCTCAAGAGTAAGCGGGTTACTAATAGGTGTAACTGCATTACCTGTTGTTGATGGTGATGTATTTGATGTCATAGAACACCCTTGTATGGTTATACCCGTCAGAATGGCAACTAACAGTGCTGAGGTTTTAATTATTTTCATCGTGTTTCCTAGGGGGGGTTATTAAATAAATACTGACCCCGCTACTTTAGCAAATAAGCAAAATAGGATCTGAGCGTTTATCGCGTTATTAAGGGATTAAGCTTAAAAACGGAATTAATACGCCATGTTAATTAAAAGTAGGCATTAGCTGTGTAATGAAGGTTACCGTTTTTAAATACCTAACCCTTTTGCTACGCAGTTAATCTAATTCTAAATTTGCACGTTCAACACTCTCTGCTGGCAGCTCTTTTTGTACCGATACGCCCAGCTCTTTAAACTCGCTTGCCTGTTTAATTAGGTTACCTTTACCTCGGTAAAGCTGCGAAAACGCTTTGTCGTAGCTTTCTTTAGCACGATCGAGCTGTTTGCCAACCCCTTCCATGCTGGTTAAAAAGCCATTGAGCTTGTTATAAAAACGCTCGGCTCGAGCTGCCAATTCTTTTGAGTATTTAGTTTGTTCTTCAAAGCGCCATAGCTGTTTAACTATATTTAAACTAGTGAGTAAGGTAGTGGGGGTTGCCACTAGAATATTTTTTTCGATTGCTTGCTGGTAAATATCACTTTGGTATTTAAGCGCTTCAACAAAGGCTGACTCTATTGGTACAAACATCACCACTACTTCAGGCGAGTTAAGCCCAGGTAGACGGTCGTACGATTTACTCGCAAGCTCGTTTATACGCGCTTTAACAGCCTCAACGTGCTCTTTAATAGCTTGCTGTGCTTCTAGCTCGTTATCGGCGTTAACATAGCGTGTGTAGGCGTTTAACGAAGTTTTAGCGTCAATAACTAAATGGCGACCTTGGGGTAAATACACAACTACATCGGGGCGTAAGCGGCCGTCTTCGGTGTTAAACGACACCTCGCGTTTATAGTCTACGCCTGCGCGTAAGCCTGCGCTGTCGAGCACGTTTTCTAGCATTAACTCGCCCCAATTGCCTTGGGTTTTCTTTTGCCCTTGTAGAGCGTTACTGAGCCTGTCGGCTTGCTCGGTTATGGCTTGGCTTTTTGCTTGTAAATGTAATAACTCGGTTTTAAGCGCGGCGCGTTGTTTTAAGTCTTCAACATGGATTGACTCCATTTTGTCGCGAAAGCCTTTTAGCTCGCCTTGCACTGGTTTTAATAGTTGCTCAATGCTTTCTTGATTGAGCACTTTAAACTTTTGAGACTTTTCTTCTAAAATTTGATTCGCTAAGTTTTCGAACTCTTTTTTAAGCATCTCTTTGCTTTGCTCTATTTGCGCAAGTTGTTCGCTAAAGTGTTGTTGTTTTTGCTCAAGCGTAGTGCGTATATTATTTAGCTCTACATCGCGTTGGCTATATTGTTTGCGCAGTGCACTTAGCTCGGCTTCGGCTTTTTGCCAAAACTGATTATATTGCTGGCTTTGTTTTTCTTGTTCGGTAAAGCGGGTTTTAAAGTGCTGCGCTTGGTCGCGTTGCTCTTGATGGGTATGCTCTAAAAGTTCGTGATCATCCGCTAACTGGGTGTATTGCAGGGTTTTGCTCTCAAACTGACTTTGCAATAACGACAACTGCTGTTGCTGCTCACTAAGTTGTTGTTTTAATTTTTTACTAAGCGATGCAGATACTAGGCTACAAATTACGCCACCTGCGGTAACGCCTACGCCTACACTTAGCCAATCAATGCTAGTTAATAACTGAGAAAACATAAAATAAACTTATTAAATTTAGAGACATGCCATCATAACGAATAACTATCGATAGCAGTAGGGGCGAGATATAAATTAAAGGCATAAAAAAAGCCAACCTATAAAAGATTGGCCTAACATTACTAAAACTAGTAACCAAATAGGGAAATCAACATGAAACTTGCGTTAACAACAATTCATCACAAGCATAATAGTAGACGGCAAATTGAATATTTAGTTCAACAATAATTTAAATTTATTTATATGTTGTTTAAGAAGGCTACTAAGTAAATTTTTTGCAAAAAAAAGCCAACTCAAACGAGCTGGCTCAATCATTACTAAACTTAGTAACTAAATAGGGGAATCAACATGAAACTTGAATTAACTGCAATGTAATCACAAGCATAATAGTAGACGGCAAGTTGAGTATTTAGTTCAATAATAATTTAAATTTATTTATATGTTGTTTAAGAGGGCTACTAAGTAATTTTTTGCAAAAAAAAAGCCAACTCAAACGAGTTGGCTTAATCATTACTAAATTTAGTAACTAAATAGGGGGATCAACATGAAACTTGGTTGAACTGCAATTCAACCGCTAGCAAAATAGTAGACGCTGCATATTTAATTAAGTTCAAAAAAGTATAAAAAAATTAAACTTAAGTTTTGTGTAAAGCAGCGGTGTAAAAAAGGCATAAAAAAAGCCAGCCCTAAAGTGGGCTGGCTAAATCATTACTTATTTAAGTAACTAAATGGGAAATCAACATAATGCTTGGTTAAACTGCAATTTAACCGCTAGCATAATAGTAGACGCTGCATATTTAATTAAGTTCAAAAAAGATCTGAATATTTACAGACATTTTTAATCTTTAATTAAAGAGAGCATTTGTTGCTCGTCAAACTGGGTAAAACTCATTGATTTTTCGGTAAATAATGCATCTACAAGAGCTTGTTTATCTTGTTGCATTTTAAATACTTTTTCTTCAATTGAATTTGCCATAATAAGTTTATACACAAACACAGGATTAGTTTGGCCAATACGATAAGCACGATCTGTCGCTTGTTTTTCTACTGCTGGGTTCCACCAAGGATCGTAATGAATTACTGTGTCGGCTTGCGTTAAATTAAGCCCCGTACCACCGGCTTTTAAACTAATTAAAAACACCGATGTTGCACCACTGGTAAACTCATCAATCACTTTATCGCGCTGGCGCGTTTGTCCGGTTAGTAAACTAAAGTTTATATTTATTTCTTTTAGGCGTTCAGCAATAAGATCGAGCGCAGAAGTAAACTGACTAAATATAATTACTTTTCTACCTAGGCTTAGCATTAGCGGTAAGCGATTACTTAGCCATTCTAGTTTTGCACTGCCAGCCTGAGTTGTTGGCTCTATTAATTTAGGGTGACAACAAATTTGCCTTAATTTTAACAGCGCTTCTAAAAAGGCGAGTTTACTTTTTTGCATACCTTGTTCAGAAAACAGATCAGTTAGTTTTTCTTCTAATGCCTGAGTAATACTGTGGTACATTTCTTTTTGTTTTGGCTCAAATTCAAACTCTTTAATTAACTCTGTTTTTAGCGGTAACTCTTGTGCAACTTGCGCTTTAGTACGGCGTAATATAAACGGCATAATTAAGTCTTTAAGTTGCTGTGCTCGCTCTGCATTGCTCTCACGCTCAATTGGCGTTTGGAAGTGAGTTTTAAAATGCGTTTGCGAGCCAAGTAATGACGGCATAGCAAAATCAAGTAATGATTTAAGCTCGAATAAGTTGTTCTCTATTGGCGTACCACTTAAGCAAAGCTTAAAGTCGGCATTAAGGCGCTTCACTAAACGCGATACCTGCGCGGTATCGTTTTTAATATATTGCGCTTCGTCGAGTATAATATTTTCAAAATAAAGTGGTGAATAATACGCAATATCGCGTTTAAGTAGCGGATAAGTAGTTAATATACATTGTGCTTGCGCTACATTTTGTAATAACTCATTACGCTGGGCACCAAAAATAGTGGTTACTTTTAAGTTTTTAGCAAACTTGGTTATTTCTTTTTCCCAATTGCTTACTAGGCTTGTAGGGCACACAATGAGTGTAGGGCCTGCTTGCGCATTATTATAACTACTTGTTAGATAGGCAATAACTTGCAGAGTTTTACCTAATCCCATGTCGTCTGCTAAAATTCCGCCAAGCTGATGGCGTTTTAAAAAGTTTAACCACGCAACGCCTTGCTGCTGATACTCGCGCAATACAACTGAGTCATTTAACCCTTGTATAAGCGTAGTGGGGCGCGACTGGTCATTACTATTTAGCTCTTCTAAATAACGTGACAATGACTCGTCGTGTAGTTCAACATTTATAGCAGTATGACTTACCAGTTCAGGCAAGTATGAAAGCGGAATATTAAATTCATCTCTGGTTTTTATAAATTCAAATCGTTGTTTAAACTCATTTAACAAATGCAACGCTGCTTTATTTATAGCGCCAAACTCACGACCTATTGGGTAGTAATAAAACAACTCACTTTGACGATTTAACGATTCATAATGAGCATCTGTTTGATTAAATAATAATGTAGCTTTAGCATCGTTTAATATAATTTTGCACTGCATTTGATGCCCCGCAGTACGGTGTACATGCAAAGCTACTTGGCTTTGTGGGTTAACAGCATTTACTTTACTAACCGATACTTTCCAGCCTCGTTGAACAAAGCTAGGAAACACCTCATAAACTAACCAGTGTAAGTGAATGGGCGATTGTTTATTAAAAATAAACTCACTTTGTAAACCCCCTTTACAAAAATCGAAACCTAAGTTTATTAGCTCGTTTTTTACGGTGTTTTCAAAAGCACTATTTACTAGGGTTTCTGGCGCTGTGCCTGCCAAATAATTTTTATTTTTATATTTAAACAATAACGAAAGCGTTAATCCTTCCGCCGACATTGTTACTTTTAAAACCGCATTACTAGAGAGTTTTGAGGTATTGTTTTTTTCATTAGTGGGATGCGGAATAACACCCGAGCCAAAGTTATCGGCGAGTTGTTTATAAATACGGTCAAAATTAGTGTCGTGTAATGCTGGAATTGTTTGTAAATGAGCAATTTCATCTGCACTTAAGGGCGTGCGAATGCGTCCTACTTTATAAGTATCAAGATCTAAATAAGTAGGTGGCGTTGTTTTAATTAGTGTCCAATTTTTGCTGTTTTCTAAATTAACTTTTAATTGGGTTAGATCTTTTACTTGCTGCCAACTAAAGCTTAACGCTTGACCTGTTTGCGCTTTAATTGATACGCGTGATCGTTGTAAAAACAATCTTTCAGTTGCTATAAGCTGTTGCAGTGCGTTAAAACCCCATTGCCCTTTAAGCTCAATATTACCTACTGCATTTTGTGAACGTATCCAGCTAAATAATCTAAAGTCGCTTTCTAATAAATCGCTAGGAGTTACAAAGCTGTTTAGCTGTTGCTCGGTAAGGTTACGGCCTAAGGCATAGCTTTGATTTTCATCGTAATTAGCTATTTTTGGCGTTAAAAACACTTTATTGTTTTCTACATCTAATACAAATAAAAGCACTTGTGAAGGCGGTTGTTCGGTACTGTTTTTAAGTGCTCCGAGTTCAGTAAACCAATCATTAATAAAGTAGTCTTCGCCGTACTCACCGGAGTGTTCTATTTTAAGTTTGAGCAAAATAGCAGCTAAGTGGCGGCATTTCGTTTTAACGTTACAGGTACAGTGAGTATCTACCGAATAACCAGTAGGTACTTTACTGATCTCAATACGTTGATTAAACGAAATACCTTTGTCGCCACGTACTGTTGAATCCACAACTGAAAAATCGCTATTATGCTCTAACCAGCTAATTTGGCCGTTTTTATAATACGCTTTACCTTTAGCCAATACGGCGGGCTTAAACAATTTCTTAATGAAGCGTTCAGAAAGAGGAAACTGGGTAGCCTGCTCATTTTTAATTTCTTCAAAAATAGCCATTAGATCAGTTTTAGATAAGTTAGCAGACATGTCACTCAAAGTATTAAATTTTAAAAACAATTTTTTTAGTATATGCCTTATATGCTCTGAGCTAAAGCAATATTAACGTTAAATAAACTGGTTGGAGCTGAGCGCTTAGTAAAAAATTGCTTTATAGCTAAATAATGCGCTAATTATTATTTATTTAAAATAAAACACACAGCTAACTCACAAGTTAAAAACAACTTACTAACACAAGGAGGGGGTTTACAGATCAGCTTTATACTAACAAAGCGCAAAACAGGTAGGATCTAAGATAAAAAGGTAATTTAGTTAGTAAAAAGCTGATCTAAAATAGGCAAGTAACTCTTTTATGCTTAAATTTTGCTATATGGGATCAGTTTTTTACTAACTTAAAGGGTGTACAGATCAATATTTAACTAAGCTAACACCCTTGTAGATCATTATTTTACTAACTAGTTAAATGCAGCTAATAGCTTAGTAAGTTGTTCTAAGCGCTTGTCTGTCATAACTTTATTGTTTATTTTTACTGAAACATCACCATTTTTTAAACTGCGCTGTACTGAAACAAAGTTACTCTCAAGCACAACTTCACGTTTAACGGCTATTTGTGGCTCGGTAGTTAAATACTTAGTAATGGCCATTGCACGCTTGTCATCGCTTGCTGCTGCGTTTATGTCTTCATGGTTAGCAATGTCAGCAACTAGCAAGTTAAAGGCTGCTTGGTCGCGCTCCTTTGCGCTAATCAGCTTTTTAGCCACTTCACGGCCAACATGATTAGCTGTAGGGTAAAGTGCAACAACATCTGCAGGGATTTGCTCGAATGCTTTTATTGCATCGGCAACCGCGGTATGCGATACGCCTTCAATAACTGCAATTTCACGGTAAGAGCCTTTTTTACCTTGCTCAATTAATTCATTTTTAGTGTTTTGATAAGCTTGTCCAAGTTCCCACAAGCTAGGTGCTATGTATTGATCAGACGAAACAGCTAAAATTTTTGCATCTTGATCAGTAAAGTCGCTAGAGCTCAACACTAAATAATCAGCATTACCCAAAATGCAGGCTTTACGGCGGCGTGATCCCGCAAGTACTAAGCTTGTATCGCCTTGATCCCAAAGAAGTGCCGGGTGTTGATTACGGCCATCTTCTTTTATTGCCGGTAGAATATCGGATACCGACTTTTCATTTAACAGCGACTGTACACGGCGGTTTTTGCCATATACCTGGGTTGTTGACTCAATGTCACTATGGGAAATTACTTTACAAACTAGGGTAATTTCTCTGCTAGGATCACTTGGCGCTGGCATACGAATTACATCGCCTGCATTTGCTTGCTCTAATAAAGCATCAAGACTACTACTACCAACCGCTGTTGCAAAAGGGTCTAAGCGGGTGTCATTTTTACGTTTTTTAGCCATTTTTGTTTAACATCCTTACTTAGGGGTATTTAGTTTTGATTGTGTAGATTGCCAATTAGAGCGGATCAGCATTTCAAGCTCATCAACTACATCTTTTATATTTTCTTGGGCACGCATTAACGATTCGCGACTAGCTAAACTATCTGATGCTTTTTGATCAAAAATAGTGTTAAACGAAGACGAACTCGCTGTAATTGCTGAGCTATGATTAATTGGGTAACTCATTACTTGGCGACCAAAGGCACTACGAACATCTTTAACGATATCGCGTTGCGAGTGGTTACCTTTTACATAGTTAGTTACTAAAAACTGCATAAAGTCCCATCCTTCATGGCCTAGGGCTGCAACTGTATGATAAATCTCACCTAAACGTTTTAAATATTTATTATTTGCATCAAAGTCTACTGCTTCTGGATGAACTGGTATTAGCATTGCTGTAGATGCCATTAACGCATTATAAAACATAAAGTTAAGTGTTGGAGCTGTGTCGATTAATAACACATCAAACTCGTCTTTTACTGGGTCAATTACTTTTTCAAGTAACTTATGATAATGACGGGTTTGTTCATAATTTGAGGTGTCTTTGAGTAAAGTAGCTGTTTCATGTTCAAAATAAAAATCATCCATACCAGATGGTAAAACACGAATATTTGGAATATGTGTAGGTAAAAATGAGCTTGATACAAATTCAGGCCACGTTTCACCTTCGTCTAATTCAATACAATCACGCATTAAATCGCCAACGGTGATTGGATCGGGCTCTGCCGATGGAAAAAAGCTAGATGATGAACCTTGAGGATCTAAATCAATAATACCAATACGGTAGCGTTTTATATTTGTAGTTGCCAGTGCTGCTGCAATATTAACCATACTAGTTGTTTTACCACAACCGCCTTTTAGGGAGTTAATTACAATAACTTGCAGTTTGTCATCACCAGTACGGTGATCGGGCTGAATATCCATAATATCGGCCATAGCAAAAATATTTACCAAAGTGTAAGCGTAATGACCATTTGCACCACGTTTGATATTTAAATTATCAAAATCACCATTGTCGTGGCGTCTTTTTAAGGTACGATTGTTACAACCAAGCAGATCGGCAGCTGCTTTTTGCGTATAAGTTCTTAATTCTTTTTCTTCAGATTTAAGATGAGCGCGATAATGTTGTATACGTCCTTCTAGAGACTTTTCGGCAACTTCAGCTGTTGCTTTCAAAAGCCGGTAGGTACTTAGCGCATTATTATTGATAGACATACTTAATTCCTCAAAGTTAGGCTGTTAGTATAATGTCCATTCAATTTGCTGTAAACAACTATTTATAGTGACATGTGTTTTATAAACAAGACATCTAATAATATTTTTACATGCTTAATATCTCTTAGTATAAATAGAAAGGTTAAGTATGGTTAAGTATATAAGGTATTAAAGGATAGAGGCTTAAATAAAGGTCATAAACACATGATTTATATGAATAATAATAAAATAAGCAGATCAGCTTTATACTTGGTTAAGATCAGATCTTTATCTACTAGCAGATCAGCTTTTTACTAAGCTGAAAATTAAAACAATAGTTACGCACAGGTTAATCATTAAGTTGTGCACAAAAAAGGTCTGTTAGATCAGTTTTATACTAAGTAAATTATAAAGTTATACACCGACTCTGTAGTAAAAGAAGGCTTTTAATTAGTATAGATCTGATCTGTAGTAGGTACAGATCAGATCTATGCTAACTCAATATGTGCTTATCCACAGGGCTTTTAGTTTTTTAGTTAATTTGTCGTGTTAAATATTAAAAATTTAGCTTTGTAATGGACAAAAATCTCACTGAGTTAGTAAAAATGAGATTTGTAACTGCCTAGTTAGTAAAATAATGATCTGAAATTGAGTTAATTAGCATCCGCTTAGTATAATAGTGATCCGAAGGTTTTATTTTAGCTCAGATCACTTTTATACTAACTTAAACATTTAACTTTTTTGTCTTTATGTGTTGTTATTAGCTGTCGCAATAAAAATGGAAATAACAACAATGAGCCGAAAGGTCAACATCTCGGTAGATAACTTGCCCGATACACTAAGGGGCCAAATTCACGGGGTGGAAAGTGCAATTGATAATGAAAGCTTAGCACTGTTTACAGATAATAAAGATGTGCGGATTTCGATAGAAAATGCAGCTCATGGATTACGTGCTTATTCGAATACTTTTAACCATTATGATTTATGGGGACGCTTTGTCCGTTCAGGGCATAAAAAATTACCATTAGAAGAAGCACCTAAAAAAACAATAATTACACGCAAAATATCTGAAAAAATAGATGGTATTTTGTACGATGGTGAATTAAAAATAACGCCGGCGGTTGTTAGCACACGCAAAGATGGTGAAGACGTAGAATATTTGGTTTGGCCATCAGATCGAGAAGAAAAAGTAGAACGTGCGCTGATCCGTTTAGCTTCTAAAGGTAAAATAGTAAAAATAAATTTTAAGTCCGGTATTCAATATGCTGTTGTTTTTTCAATGAACGAATTAGCACAAGAGCTGAAAACCGTTGGCCAATCTATGCCATATCCACAAATTAAAGAATCACTTGAAGCATTACAAGGCTCGAAACTTTCGTTTAAATATTCAGCAACAGACACCAAAAATACAAATATTGATGATTCATTTTACGAATCGAACATGAACTTTTTATCGTCACTGCATTTTAGTGGAAAAAAAGGTCAAGGCGGAAATGTTAAATGTGTTGCGTGTTTAAATGCATTTGTGCATAACATGATTGATAACCTTGAATACAAAGGATATTACTTTAACAGCGCCCAAGAATTAAAACGCGGATTGTCGCGTTGGATGATGTTGCGCTTATATCATCTTTGGCGTTATGCAGCGCCGGGTAAAACATACCATTTTAGATTACTGTCTATTATGGAAAAGTACGGCTCAATTTATTCAACGGATAATATTACCGAAAATAAATTAAAAGCGCTGCGTCGTGATATGACCACAACAATGAAAGATTTGATCGAGAAAGGAGCTATCTCTGAGTACAGTATTACCAATGTTAAAGACGACAAAACCGGTAATATTATTGACTACACTTACGAAATGCATCCATCAGACCAATTTTGTGATGAGATACTTACTCTGAATAAACACAATAAACGTATTGAAATACAAGGCGGTAAGCGTATTGTAGAAAATGCTGTGCTTATTGATGAAGACAAACTTGTTGAAATAGTAGATAAGTAATTTTTATTACAGAGTCCAATAATAACAAAGGTCACCTAGCGTGACCTTTTTAACATAATCACTTTTCTACTTGTTCTAAATAAAGTCGATCTACTAAAAAATCATAGTCACGTTTTCGTGGATGACTTAATGGTTTTTCGTAATTTGGTAATACCCCAAGTTTTACGTCTGGTTCTGGGTTTATTAAAATAAAAGGTAGCGCCGCACTGACGTGATAACGGTTTTGCGCGGTATAACGCACATTTACCTGAGGGCTAACTCGAGTAGGGCGCCTAATTCTAAGTTTTTCTTTTTCACCTAAACTTGCTACCCGTAATTGCTCTTGTGCTACTAGCGCCTGCCATTTTTGCTGGTCGATCATTCTGGGGTTTCTATAACTAGCTGACTTTTGTAACATTTCGAGGGCCATTTTTTTGGTCAGTGTTTTAGTTGCATGTTTGTGCATCCAGGTAAATCGTACTGAAAAAGGCGATTCATGTTCACTATGAATTTTTCGATAAGCAGCCAAAGTAATTAAGTTGGGTACTGCATTATGCACCGCTTCAAAACGAGCATCGTTGTTATCAATAGCTAAAATACACTCTTTAAACGCTGCTTTTGCCTTATTTACTTGAGCAATTCGATTAATTAGTGCTTGTTTGTCAGCATTTTTTATAACTAATAGGCCAGGATGACGCTTTAAAACTCGGCTACTTAGCCCTTGTTTTTTATAAATGTCAGTAAAGGAATTTAATATAGCTTTATGTGCTAGTTCGCCTGATATTTTAGTAACTTTAATCGATTCGGCCACTTTATCTTCATCAACAGTGCTTATATCAGGAAGTTGATAATATTCGGCTTTTGTATATTCACATAGATTAAGCTCTTCTATTAGCCTTAATGTTAGTTCGCTCATTAAATCAAACTGACTTCTTATTTGTACTTTAGTTACCATGCAACCTCCAAAGAACACATCTTACCTAAATAATTATCGCACATAACCTTATCTTTGTTTAGCTAATAATTTTAGTTTACTCGGGGCTAAGTTTATTTAATATTTAATTTAAGTATGATGTGTTCTTTACAGCTTTGGTTAATTTTAAAATCTCGTGCTTATGCATTTGAGTAGCTTAACTCTTAATAATAATTCCCCAATACTCACATTTGTATACCGTTATAGGTTACAGCTAATAACGGCCTACTAGCTTCTGAGTGCAATTTAACTTTAGCCATGATTTGTGGTGAGGCTTTAAAATGAGGTTGATATAATTAACCGGCTCATACTTTGGGATACTTAAAATGTTTAGCTTGTGAGAACTGAATATACATTTATTAGTACCGGGCAGGGCAAACCATTTTGAGCTCCCTGTAGCTTAACTAATTAAGCAGCTAGCTAGTGGTGTTAATTAGTGCCGATCCAAACGTTCATACAAAGAGTAACTTAATACATTGCAGATATAAGCTTTACGTATTGTAGTATGCCTGGGTGAAATACAATACGTTGTCATGTCTATTTACACTACAGCATAAGATCTGCAAAGCGTAAAACTTATACATATTAAAATAAGTTTTAACCTCAGTAATAACTGCCACTATTCACATTTTTATAAAAACTTAGTACTGAGCCCAAATAAGTCTTTGTATTTTAACCTTAACCAAGGAGAGCTTTAGCCTAATAAACCCACTGTTTATAAACATCTAGTATATGTTGCGGTGGCAAATAAAACTCGCCCTAGCATGTATTTTTTAAATTGCATAGTTATTGGTCAATTATTGTTTATATCAACTGTAAAGTTAAGAATACACATGGTGTAATTTAAGTATGATGTGTTCCCCGCTCGACCTGTTATAATAATTAACTCAGATTGAATGTAGGTCAACAACTAAAAAGTAACCATGATTAATCTTAACTTTATGTTTTTAATCAGTTATATTCTTTCTATTTATCATTTTATATTTGCGCTAAGGGCCCAACATATATGGCTAAATATATTAATTACCTAACCCATAACTAAATAATTAGTAAATAGTGAATTTAGTCCTTGAACAAACAGCCCTGCATACGTTAATTTCGTTGTATCAGGTAAATAGGAATGAGGAATGAATATGCAAACGTGGAACCCAAATAGCTGGAGAGAACTGCCAATATTGCAGCAGCCAAACTACCCAGATCAAGAATCACTTAAATCAGTAGAAGCGCAATTAAAGAGTGCTCCGCCTTTAGTATTCGCTGAAGAGACCAGAAGTTTATTTAAGCAGCTAGAAGATGTATGCGAAGGGCGCGCTTTTTTACTACAAGGTGGTGATTGTGCTGAGTCGTTTAGTGACTTTAATGCCGCTAACATTCGCGATACTTTTAAAACAATTTTACAAATGGCCGTGGTATTAACTTACGGCGGTAAATGCCCAGTAGTTAAAATAGCGCGTATGGCAGGGCAGTATGCAAAACCACGTTCAGCAGATTTAGAAACGATTGATGGCGTATCACTACCGTCATACCGTGGCGACATTGTTAACAATTTTGAGTTTACCGAACAAGCGCGTATTCCAGATCCACAACGCTTAATGACGGCGTATCATCACAGTGCAGCTACGTTAAACTTACTGCGTGCGTTTGCTCAAGGTGGCCTTGCTGACTTACATCAAGTAAACCGTTGGAATATGGGCTTTGTTGCAGCCAATCCGCAGAAAGAAAAGTACCAACAGCTTGCTGATAAAATTCAAGACGCGCTTGAGTTTATGGAAGTGTGTGGTATTAATTCTACTATTGCACCAAGCTTAAAAGAAACCGATTTATACACCTCTCACGAGGCGCTATTACTAGGCTACGAAGAAGCACTAACTCGCCGCGACCATTTATCTGGCGATTGGTACGATTGTTCTGCGCACTTTGTATGGATTGGCGAGCGTACGCGTCAACTAGACCACGCGCACATTGAATTTTTTAAAGGAATTAAAAACCCAATTGGGGTTAAAGTTGGTCCAGGTATGGACCCTGATGATTTAATACGTTTAATTGATGCATTAAATCCAGATAACATTCCAGGTCGATTAACATTAATTACCCGTATGGGCGCAGATATACTCCCTGAAAAACTGCCGGCATTGGTACGCAAAGTACAACAAGAAGGCCGTAAAGTAATTTGGAGTTCTGATCCAATGCACGGTAACACCGAAAAAGCGAGTTCAGGATATAAAACACGTAGCTTTGATAACATCATGCGTGAGATCAGCCAGTTTTTTGCAGTGCATAAAGCCGAGGGCAGCTATGCAGGCGGCGTGCATTTAGAAATGACAGGCCAACATGTTACTGAGTGTACTGGCGGTGCGTACGGACTGTCTGACGACGATTTAGCACAGCGCTATAAAACCCAGTGCGACCCACGTTTAAATGCCGATCAAGTATTAGAGTTAGGCTTTTTAGTTGCCGATTTATTAAAAGACGCACGTAAATAAATAAAATGACTCCCCTAAATACAAACGCCGCTAATTAAGCGGCGTTTTTTATACTTTTTAGTTAAGTTAACCGCCAAGTAAGTTAGTACTTACGGCGCTCAAGATCGGTATCAGATATAATCTTCGCTGATATTTCTTCAACTGAGTGATGAGTAGAGTTTAAAAATGGAATTCTATTACGCTTATACAGCATTTCTACTTCGCGCACTTCTATACGACATTGACGAATAGAAGCGTATTTAGAATTAGCCATACGCCTGTCTCTAATGGCAGCAAGGCGCTCAGGATCAATAGTTAAGCCAAATAATTTATGTTTAAAAGGTATTAAGCATTTAGGCAAGCCTTCAGTTTCAAGGTCGTCTTCGGTGATTGGGTAGTTAGCGGCTTTAATACCATATTGTAGTGCTAAATATAAACTCGTTGGGGTTTTACCACTGCGGCTCACACCGATTAAAATAATATCGGCCTCTCCATAGTTTTTAATATTACCGCCATCATCATTCATCAGCGCGTAGTTAACCGCATCAATTCTAAAATCATAGCTTTTTTCATGAATAGAGTGAGTGCGATGAATTTTTGGTACTGGCGCCACATTTAGTTCTTTTTCTATTTTTTCGCTATAGGTTGTCAAAAAGTCATAACACACTGCATTAGCAGAGCTAATAATTTCAGTTAAGTTGTAATTTACAAAGGTAAAAAATATTAAAGGCTTTTCACCGTCTCTTTTAGCCGTTGCATTAATTAACTCTTTAATTTGATGCGCTTTCTCTTCTGTTTCTACAAAGGGAATGGTTTTATGATTAAATTCAACAGGGAACAGTGACAAAGTAGCATGGCCAAAAACCTCAGAAGTAATTGCTGTGCCATCTGAAATATAAAAAGCAGTTCTCATAAATCCTCTTTTTTATTACTTTTAATTTTAAAATTAAGTTTCTCACGGTTTACGTGAGGACTGTTGCCAGTGTAGAATGGGTGTGACCTTTATAAAAGGTTTTCTTTCTTAACTCTCACAGTTATATCGATTGTATTAAGTAAATAGTCAATTATAGCGATAGGAAGCGCTTTATTAGCAACATAAAAATTAACAGGTAGTTGTTCTACATGAAAATTTTTAACTTGTTAATACAATGTCTAACTCGCTAAAATGATTAAATGTTAATTAGTTGGTATTTAGTACTACAATTTGTTTTTTTGGAGAAAGATCCGTGCAAGAATACGTTCTCTGGTATCAAGAGCTTGGTATGCAAGATGTTCCTCGTGTTGGCGGTAAAAACGCTTCACTTGGCGAAATGATTTCAAACCTAGCAAACGCAGGTGTACAAGTGCCGGGTGGTTTTGCAACTACCGCTGATGCTTTTAATGAGTTTTTAGATCAATCAGGACTCACCGCAAAAATTCACGATATTCTAGATACACTTGATGTTGAAGATGTGAATACACTCGCTAAAGTCGGTGCCGATATCCGCCAATGGATAATCGATACACCATTCCAACCTAATCTAGATAAAGCCATTCGCGAAGCATACAGCCAACTCCACGGCGACACAGCAGCCGATGTTTCATTTGCAGTACGTTCATCAGCTACTGCTGAAGACATGCCAGACGCATCATTCGCAGGCCAGCAAGAAACTTTCCTAAACGTTGTTGGTATCGACTCAGTAATGGTCGCTATTAAACACGTATTTGCTTCATTATTTAACGATCGCGCTATCTCTTACCGTGTTCATCAAGGGTACGATCACCGTGGTGTTGCACTGTCTGCTGGTATACAACGTATGGTTCGTTCAGATAAGTCAGCATCTGGCGTTATGTTTAGTATTGATACCGAGTCTGGTTTTGAAGATGTTGTATTTATCACATCAAGCTACGGGCTAGGAGAAATGGTTGTACAGGGCGCAGTAAACCCTGATGAATTTTATGTTCATAAACCAACATTACTTAAAAACAAACCTTCAGTAGTACGTCGTAACATTGGCTCTAAAGCCATTCAAATGATTTACTCAGAAGACAAAGCACATGGTAAGCAAGTAGACATCGTTGATGTTGCCCCTGAGCTTTCAAATAAATTTTCGATTACAGATGAAGAAGTGCAAGAACTTGCCAAGCAAGCTGTAATCATCGAAAAACATTACGGTCGTCCAATGGACATCGAATGGGCAAAAGACGGTAACGACGGCAAACTATATATAGTTCAAGCTCGTCCAGAAACGGTTCGCTCAAACGAAGATGCCAACGTAATGGAACGTTTTCAATTAAATGGCACCAGCAAGGTTGTTGTTGAAGGCCGTGCAATTGGTCATAAAATTGGTAGCGGTGTTGTTCGTGTTCTTAACTCAATCAAAGAGATGGATCAGGTTCAAGTAGGCGACATTTTAGTTACCGACATGACCGACCCAGATTGGGAACCAATCATGAAACGTGCAGCAGCGATTGTTACAAATCGTGGTGGCCGTACTTGTCATGCTGCAATTATTGCACGTGAACTTGGTATTCCAGCCGTTGTTGGTTGTGGTAACGCAACTGATTTAATTACAGCTGGTCAAGAAGTTACCGTATCATGTGCCGAAGGGGATACAGGTTTCATCTACGAAGGTATTTTAGACTTTGAAGTACTTACTTCACGTGTTGACGAAATGCCTGAGCTACCAATTAAAGTAATGATGAACGTAGGTAATCCAGATCGTGCATTCGATTTTGCTCGTTTACCACATTCTGGTGTTGGCCTAGCCCGTGTTGAATTTATTATCAACCGTATGATTGGCGTTCACCCTAAAGCACTACTTAATTTTGATGCACAAACTGATGCATTAAAAGCAGAGATAACCGATATGATGGCCGGTTATGAATCTCCAGTAGAGTTTTATATCTCTAAATTGGTTGAAGGTATTTCTACTCTGGCGTGTGCATTTGCACCAGAGCGTGTAATTGTTCGCATGTCTGATTTTAAATCAAACGAGTACGCAAACTTAGTTGGCGGCCAACAATACGAACCGGAAGAAGAAAACCCTATGATAGGTTTTCGAGGCGCCGCTCGTTATGTGTCAGAAGCTTTCCGCGACTGTTTTGCTCTAGAGTGTGAAGCAATTAAACGCGTAAGAAACGGCATGGACATGACCAATATCGAAATCATGATCCCATTCGTACGTACCGTTGAAGAAGGTAAACGTGTTATTGAACTACTTGAAGAGCATGGCCTTAAACGTGGCGATAATGGTCTAAAAGTAATTATGATGTGTGAACTGCCTTCAAACGCACTATTAGCTGAAGAGTTTTTAGAGCATTTTGATGGTTTTTCTATCGGTTCAAACGACTTAACTCAGCTAACGCTTGGTTTAGATCGTGACTCAGGTTTAATCGCACATCTATTTGATGAACGCGACCCTGCAATCAAAAAGCTACTTTCTATGGCAATTAAAACAGCTAAAGAAAAAGGCAAGTATGTAGGTATTTGTGGTCAAGGTCCTTCTGATCATGAAGACTTTGCAGCATGGTTAGTAGAGCAGGGTATCGACTCTGTTTCATTAAATCCAGATACAGTACTAGAAACATGGTTATACTTAGCTGAAAAGCTAGCTAAATAATTACTTTGTTTAATAAAAATGCCAGCTTTTGCTGGCATTTTTGTTTGTGTAATTTAAAACAAAGTTTTAACGAGCTAATTTTTTATCTAAATATCTGCACGATTTAGTTAACGCTTTTTGACAAAGCCCCAAATAATGCCTTGCTTTTGGGTAGTCAAAAGAAAAACACAATAACCCTGCCATAAAAAATATTAACGATGGTCCAGGTATAATCGCAAAAAATAAACCCAGTAACATGCACAATACACCGGCTAAAAGTAATAGTATTTTTTTCATAGTTAAAGCCCCCTAGTAACTGTTAACTTGAGTATAATTGCAGTGCGAATAAAATCGATTAAAAGTGTGTTACAAACTGTAAAATCTTCAATTTCTATTACCCCGCAGCATGATATAATTAATCAAATGCCTTAAAATATCGCCGTCATGATAGCAACTATTACACAGCAAGATGCCGCGACAGAAGTTGTCGCAAATTACTTAAGTACCATTAAAAATCAAGGGTTTACTGGAGACACTGACGCAAGTTATGCAACCCGCATAACAGCTTCAACCGATAACAGTATTTACCAAGAGCTACCGCAAGGTGTTATTTTTCCTAAAACCGAAAAAGATATTCAACTTGCGTTGCAAACAGCATCTCGCGACCCCTTTTTATCGTTAACATTTGGTCCGCGCGGCGGCGGCACTGGGACTAACGGGCAATCATTAACCCCTGGCATTATTGTCGATTTATCACGATACATGCGTGAAATACTCGAAATAAACACGCAAGAAGGCTGGGTGCGTGTACAAACTGGGGTAATAAAAGATCAGCTTAATGACTTTTTAAAACCTTATGGGTTTTTCTTTTCACCCGACTTATCTACCAGTAATAGAGCAACCATTGGCGGTATGATCAGCACTGATGCTTCGGGTCAAGGCTCGCTAGTTTACGGTAAAACGAGTGACCATGTTTTAGGGCTAACAACTTATTTGGTCGATGGCACACCTATGTGTACTGCAGCCATTGATACAGAAAAAGCAAAGGTAATCGCAGAGCAAGACACATTAGTTGGTCATTTATACAAAACCGTTTTAGATATCGCACTAAATGAGCGTGAAGCTGTATTAGCTAAATTCCCTAGATTAAACCGCTTTTTAACCGGATACGACCTAGAGCATGTGCTAAGTGATGACTTACAAACTTTTGATATGAGCCGCTTAATTACCGGCTCTGAAGGGTCATTAGGTATAGTTACCGAGGCTAAATTAAAGCTAACCCCCATTGCTGAATTTAAAACTTTAATTAATATTAAGTATGATAGTTTTGATTCGGCACTACGTCATTCACCATTTTTGGTAGCTGCGAGAGCAACCTCAGTTGAAACTGTCGATAGCAAAGTTTTAAACTTAGCACGCCAAGATATTATTTGGCATTCAGTATCGGACTTAATAACCGACATTCCTAATAAAGATATGCAAGGGCTCAACATGGTTGAGTTTAATGCTGTATCACCAGAGGATATAAAAGACAAAGTAGACACTTTGTGCAAACTATTAGATCAGTGCGTGGCACAGCAAACTAATGGTGTTATTGGTTACCAGCTAACCAGTAATAAAAGTGATATTTTAAAAATTTACGCCATGCGTAAAAAGTCAGTCGGGCTTTTAGGTAACGTAAAAGGCAGTCAGAAACCACTCGCCTTTGCAGAAGACACCGCGGTACCACCAGAAAACTTAGCTGATTATATAGTAGAGTTTAGAGCATTACTCGACAGCCATAATTTACAATATGGAATGTTTGGCCATGTTGACGCTGGCGTTTTACATGTTAGGCCTGCGCTCGATATGTGCGACCCAGAACAAGAAAAACTATTGCGTGTTATTTCAGATGAAGTGGTAAAACTCACCGCTAAATACGGTGGTTTAATGTGGGGCGAACACGGTAAAGGGTATCGTAGCGAATATGGCCCAGCGTTTTTTGGCGACCATTTATTTACTCAGTTACGTAAAATAAAAACTGCATTTGATCCAAATAACCGAATAAACCCGGGTAAAATATGTACACCTATCGATAGTGAAGACTCACTAGTAAGTGTTGATGGACAAAAACGTTCATGGTTCGATAAACAAATATCTATTGATGTAAAAACAAGTTTTAATAATGCCATGACTTGTAACGGTAACGGAATATGCTTTAACTACGATGAAAACTCACCAATGTGTCCGTCGTATAAAGTAACCGGCGATCGCCGACATTCACCTAAAGGCCGCGCAAGTTTAATGCGCGAATGGTTGCGCCTGCAAGAAGCAAAAAATGTAGATTTACTTGAGGTCGAAAAGCAACTTAATAAAGGCGAAGTAATTACCTGGTGGGAACGTTTTGTTCACAGCCGTGAAAAAAACAAAGGCATTTACGACTTTTCTCACGAAGTTAAAGCTTCGATGGACGAGTGCTTAGCCTGTAAAGCATGTACTACTGCTTGCCCAATTAAAGTAGATGTACCTACTTTTCGTTCGCGTTTTTTAAATTATTATCATAGTTACTACGCACGTCCACTCAAAGATTACCTAGTGGGTAATATAGAAGTTAGTGCGCCATTAATGGCTAAATTTGCACGTATTATTAATCCTATAGTAAGTACAGACCTAGTTAGTAACATAATTAAAAAAACCGTGGGTTATGTAAATACACCACAATTAAGTATTCCCGCACTAACTAGTCGATTAAACAAAGCTCATACTTTTAATTTTGAATTACTAAATAAATTAAGTGCTGAGCAACAAAACGAATATGTATTAATAGTACAAGACCCATTCACTAGTTTTTATGAAGCAGAATTAGTAGAGAGTTTTATTACGCTTATTACTCAGCTCGGCAAAAAGCCAATGTTATTACCTTTTAAACCCAATGGAAAACCACAACATGTAAAAGGGTTTTTGCATGAGTTTAAAGTAACAGCAAAAAACGCCGCAGAGTTTTTAAATAAACTTAACGATATTAATGCGCCACTGGTTGGTTTAGATGCTTCATTAGTTATGTGTTACCGCGATGAGTACAATACAATTTTAGAAAATAATCGTGGTGATTTCCATGTGCAACTTGCTCACGAGTGGTTACAAACTCAATCGTTTACGCAATTAAAAGTAAAACAAAATACTAATACTGAATTTACTTTATTAAGCCACTGTACCGAAACTACTGCCTTACCAAAAGCTGCGAGTGTTTGGCAAAATATTTTTACCGATATTGGCTTAACATTAAAAACAACCAGTACTGGTTGTTGCGGCATGGCGGGTACTTATGGTCATGAAGCACAAAACCAAAACAACTCGCGCGCACTATACGAAATGAGTTGGAAACCTATTGTAGATAAAAATAAACCCGAGCAACTGTTATCAACAGGATTTTCTTGTCGTAGCCAAGTTAAACGATATGAAAAATTTAAACCTAAACATCCAATTGAGTTACTTGCACACCTACTTAGCAATTAAACTTTATTAGGCTAATTAAAAAATGCGTAACTTTATAAATAAAATTACGCATTTTTACTTTTTACTTTTTAGCAAAACTATCTGCAATTGGCTTAGTAGTTATACCATGAATAAATACACTAAATAAAATAGTGGTCATAGCAATAGTTGCAATCTGATTTTTATTTTCTATTTGAGTATCAATTACCATTAACGTAAATACTATCGATGCGAGTCCTCTTGGTCCAAACCAAGCAAAAGTAAATCGCTCTTTTATATTCAGTGCAGTAAATTGCAGTGACAACATAACCGGAATTATTCTGATCAAAGTTGCACTAAGTAAAGCATAAATTATTATTTCAAAACTGAGTTTTGGTAAAACCAAATAGGCACTTACAAAACCAAATAAACACCAAATTAATAATGCGGCAAAATCGGCTATGTGCTCTGAGTCTTCAACAATTTCACAACGTATCGACTCTGGAGAATATCGGTCAAATAATAAACCTGCTACAAACACTGCAATAAAACCACTACTATGAAAATACTGTGTAATAGAAAATATCGCCATTGCAAAACCTACCAGCAAAAAAGGACTGGTTTTTTGTGCAAAATAATGGCGTTGCATAGCAAAGTTTAAAGTGGGAATAAATATCGCAACACTCGCAATTGCAATCAATAGCGCTATACCAAGTTCCCGAGTAAAAATAATCATAGTTTGTGAAGCGGTGATCCCAAGCTCTGGGTTATTAGCTAATAACAAAAAAATTAAAAATACAGGTACACATAAACCATCATTTAAACCACTTTCAGTATTTATTCCTTCACGGATATTTTCGGGCACTTGTGTACTTTCTAATAGTCCTTTACTGAGTGCTGCATCGGTTGGTGTTAAAATAATTGCTAATAATGCAGCTTGAATAAGTGTTAACTCTGCAAATAAAAATAATGCAGTGCCAATACCTAACAACAAGGTAAGGGGTAGGGCAACAAATAATAATAAACTTGGATACTGATAACTGTGTTTTAAAACGCTTAGTTTTGTTTTTGTAGCGTCGGTAAATAAAAACAAACTTAAAGTTAATTCAATTAAAGGTAATATATAAGCTCCACCATTTTTTAATTGTTCAACTTCCTCAGGTATAAACCAAGCCAGTGCTATTCCTCCAATCACAAAAAACATTGGGCCAGTGATTTCGGTTCTTTCTAATTGCCGGATTGTTAATGAATAAATCAAAAACAAACTGCCAATAAAAGTAATGACTAAATATTCCATTATATTTTCCTTTTTAAACCAGATTTTGCACGTTCTTTTATATTTGTTTGAATATAAATTTGATCTGTAGTTGCTATTTTTGCGTGTCCTAAATCTTCAGATAAATGTTTGAGTGGTCGTGTTTGTGCATCGTGTGTTGCACCTGTATGTCTAAGCCAATGTGCGGTTGCTGCTTCAAGTTGTTCAGAGTCATCTTTAAAACCATCATCAAGTAAAGATTGCTGAGCTAAATCAAAACTTTGTTGTACCAAACGTCGTATTTGCCTAACTGTCATGCCACCTTGGCCACGAATTTTATGCACCAAAGGTTCAGATTCATCAACGCGTGGTAGGGCAGGTAAACCACGATAAAGTCGGTAGCGTTTTAAATATTCAACAAAATCATCGCTTAGAGTTACATCTCGTAATTTATTACCTTTACCCATAATACGCAAAAACCAAAAGCCATCGTTGTCTTGCCAAAAATGCGACATAACGGGCGACCATTGTGGCCGCTCTGACAATTCAGAGATCCGTAAATATAATCCTTTTAAACATGCCAGAGTAAATAAATTTCTTTCTAGATCAGGTTGTTGCTCACATAAGTCGCGCGTTACCCCAAACACATATTCCCATTGTATATCGCTTAGCGTATCGGGGATCTGTATTTGCGATTGAACCACTAAATAGGGACTATTCTTTTTTACTACAGGCACAAAATTGGCAAAGGTTTTTTCTTCTAAAATAGCAAATTTATAAAATACGTTAAGTGCAGTAAACATTGCCGATAATGTTTGTTGGCTAGCAATTGATTCTTTTTGGATGAAAGGGCGCCAATTTGTATTTAAACGACGAATACCTTTCTCGTCTTTATAACGCCATTGTACTGATGTTGTAGCCCAAGCTTTATCTGGTTCAACAACAAAATCTACATAACCTTCAATATCTTCGCGCTTTAAATCAAATACTGATTTTTCAGCCACTAACCATGCCCATAAATAAAAACGTTCAAGCTCACTTCTAAACCGACTATAGGTTGCTTCCGATTTGCGACCATAAACATATAAAAACTGGTATAAGAAGGTAAGATCTTGTTTTGATTCAGTTACAGTCAAGCCAACTTGCTGTATAAAGGTAGCCAGTTCTGGATATTCTGAATTTAAAGTATTATCTTCAAGATGAGCAATTTGATATCTCAATTGTTTTAACGTATCAACCAAAGCAACTAGCATAGTAATAAAATATTCAATAAAATAATAGACTTATAGATTAACCATAAAGTCCGATACTGTCTATTGTATATAGTGATATTTATGTGTACTTTTCTTTTCAGTTAATAAACATTACCTTTATATTTACTACAAAATAGATTAACTTGTTGATATCAAGAATAATTAAAACTTAAGATGTCAACAGTTACCGTCATTGCAAAAATCATTACAGATAACACAGGCTCGTGGGTACATGTTCCTGTAATTCTTACCGTTAAAGGTGACATACCATTAATTACAGACTATTTCCTAATATTAACCGCACAAGGGAAAAGTCGCTCCACTCTTTTATCTTATGCAAGAGCTTTAAAACTATTTCTTGATTACATGGAAGCTAATAAAAATATATTTAGTGACCCAGAATTATTGCTTACTTCATTCATTTTAAGGTTGAGATCCGGTACTTTAGATGAACAGGGATTCGATCCTTCAGGCCTTTATTGGGAACCAAAGTCTTTTTTTAATACTAAAAACATTACTCGTTATTTGGTATCATTTCTAAATTGGTTAGAGCCAAATTGCGCAAAAACTCAGAAGCTTATCCCTAATGATTTTCACAGTGTATTACTATATTCAGCAAGGTATAGAAAAAATATAAATGACTTTCTTGGGCATATAAAAAAATTCAGAAACAAACAGTTAAGCTTCAGAGAAGTAAATTACACCTCAACGAAACCACATTTATTAGTCGAAGGTGATGCAGTGGCTTTTCCTGAAGATAAATTTAAAGTTTTTTTCGTCGATGGTTTTTCAATTCAACGTGATTTAAGAATTTCAATAAGAGACAAACTAATTTTACTACTTATGCATGGAGGAGGGTTAAGAGAAAGTGAAGCTATGGCTTTGTGGGTTTCAGATGTTGAATTAGACCCCCTAAATAATAACTCTTCGCTTGTTAAGATATATAATGAAGAACAAGGTATTGCACCGTATGGCTGGAAATCAAACAGAGGTGGAAATACTAGAAAATTATACCTAAAAGAAAAATATGGTAGAATACCTCGTGTTTCTATGTTCAATACTGAACATTTAGGCTGGAAAGGTGGGACTATAGACCACAGAGATGGTTATATAATTGTTAATTGGTTCCCATCATACTATGGCGAAATTTTTCTTAGTCTCTGGAAAGTTTATCAAAAATATCGAGCTTCGATATTATGCAATCATCCCTATGCCTTTATTTCATTTCATCAAAAATATTTCGGCTCTCCTTACACATTAAATGCATTTCATCAAAATTATAAAAATGCATTAAAGAGAATTAATTTACTTCCCTCAAAGCATGAAGGTTATGACCCACATGGTCATAGACATAGCTATGGTAGGCGTTTACGAAGAGCCAACGTAAACCCATTAATAATCAGAAGATGTATGCATCACAAATCTCTTGATTCTCAAACTCCATATACAGAGCCAAATTTCAACGAAATATCAAATACTTTAACTACTGCTACAGAAGCATTAGTTAAAGGTGAAACACCATTAGATTTAAGTTGGGAAAACCTTACGAAATATGGTTTCAATGACATAGATCCTCATCAATACTTTTCGGGCAAAAATAAAAAATTTAAGGAATAAAATGATAAAACCAATTAAAAAAAATGACAATCGGAGTGTTGATTTAACATTTAGCTGGTTATCTAAAGCTCTTGGCACTAAATGGCTTTCGTGGGAGAAGTTGGCTGCCGAATGGATGAAGATGCAAACAACTTCTATTGACGTCAAAAGAGTAGCTCTTACTTTTTTATTAGAAAAATATTTTTTAATACATGCTCCCTATGCATCTAATATCGATACTTTTTTTAGTGGTTCAAATGGTCATATAAGTAATTCAGATGAATTTATTGAAGTAATGAAAATATCAGGTGTCAACGACCTTAACGAGCAGGCAAGAAGACCAAATAATATAGTTGATTTCATTGACTTTGTCATCGAGAAGCATTTTACAGTTCGTGATCAAAATAATGTCTCCATAAAAACGGTTGTTAACCCATTTACAAAGGTTAAATTTAAAAGTGTTCCTCTTGAGACTGTTCGCCAACCACTCCCTTATAAATATATACTCTCGCTAAGAGATATAATTTCACCGAGTAACGATAAAACAACTAAGCATGATAATACATCCCACTGTCCATCATTCAAAGATTGGCTTTGGGCACAAGCTCAAACAGGAGTACGTTCAGGAACAAGGGGTGGTGATTGGTTCGAGGTACCTGAAAGTTTAATTAACAAAGATGATCCTGACTGCGTTTGGCGCCAAAGAAAAATCAAATCAAAAGGCGCTACTGATAGAGTAATTATTCAAATGTGGTCCCCAGTCAGGGCATTGGCACTCCTGATAAAACTGCATTTACCACTGAGAACCTATCAAATAAGAATGTTAGACTCCGGAGAGGATGATACTTGGAAATATGACAATAAATCTTGGATACAAAATGAAAGTAAATTAACAAAAACCTCAAGTCCTAAATTGGTTGAAAAAGGTGTTTTTAGGAGAATATATGATCAATATACTTCAACTTATACAACAGGACTATTCATAAACACTAATAAAACCTCTGATGCTGAAGTTGACGCTGGGTATGTAATACCGTGGAACCACCAAGAAGTTTTATATTGGCTTGAAAAACTTAGAAACTGGCAGAAAAAATATAACCCGATACAAAGACCTATACATTGTAAAGAACTTTCAAAAAGGCATTTAGGCACTACTAAATCTAAACTTCAACTCAATGCAATGGGAAATATGTGTTTTTTATTTCGAGACCCAACAGCTCAAGGAGATGATAAGTTTAAACCTATTGATGCTGATTCCTTAAAGCGTTTTTGGCACTCTTTATTATTAGAGCTCGAAAATAATCTATTTAGTGCGGGTGATACTCTTGATAATGGAGAAAAACTCAGCCTAGTTGTCAATTATGAAAATGAAAAATTAAAAGGGTCAACAACACATTTCCCTCCACATAGCTTGAGAGTAAGCTTAATTACAGCTTATTCAATGGATTCTAACGTACCGATTCCAGTAATTTCTAAACTTCTTGCCGGTCACTCGAGACTTATTTCAACAATATATTATAACAAAATATCACCATCTGTTATGGCAGATAAAATGCGATATGCAGAGGGAGAGTTGCTCGAAAATTCGGATAGCTCACTTCGCTCATTTTTAAAAGATGCATCAATTAATCAAATTAAATGTAACGTTGTTTATAACAGTGAAGATAGTATCGTTGCATCGCTAGCAAATAGAAACCCTATAGGATGGGAAGAAAGAGCTTATGGTATGTGCTTAGTAGGTGGAAATAATGTTCGCTCCGATGAAATGAGTACACTTGGTGGATGCTGGAATGGTGGTGAACTTCTAGTTAATAAAGCTAGAGCAATAGACCGAGTATATGGAAAAGTACCAAATGGTCCAGAGAATTGCATTAGGTGTAGGTGGTTCATCACCGAAGCTGTTTATTTACCAAAACTAAATGCTTTATTTAATCAGTTAAGCTACAAAGCTCATGAAGCGTCAAGCTTAGCATTAGATTTAGAAAAAAAGTTAGATAAACTCAAAGACACAAAGTTTATCGCAGAGCAGAACAGCAAACCATTTTTAAAATTTGAAGAGCTTCGATCACTACAACGTAGGTATGAAAAACAAAAAGTTGAATCTGACGAATACACTAAAGACTGGATATCATGTTTTGGCCTGATATCTAAAATTATACAGCTAGAAGAAAACCGAGAAACTGACAATAATAAAAATAAATTAATTGCCTTAGGAAATACAACTGATGTAAATATGGCTTTGAAGTTCGTTGAAACTAAATCTGAACTATTACATCTATCATGCTTATGTGAGGATGCGGAAATATACCCAGATTTTATGGATACATTACAAAAAACTCCAGCATTAAAGCAACGTACAATTCAATTAAGTCGGATCTTACTCAAGCAAGGTAAGAAACCTATTTTCTTAGAAATGGGTGATAAAGAACAATTAATTGCTGGAAATGCAATGATAAGACAAATGGCTAAAATTGCCGCCCCGAATGATAAGTTTGAAGGATTTAGAGTTGTTGCTGATTATCTTGAAGCCGAAACATACCTCACTGACTCAAAATTACTAGATGCCGGGTACACTGAGACACATAACAATTATATCAACTTACCTTCTCATAAATGAGGCACCCAATGCAATCAAACTTAGAAAAAAAGCACCAAGATGAGAAGCTAGAAGCTCTAAAAGAAGGGAAAACACAAAAGACTAAAGATACACTTGATAAATTGAACTTAATTTTATCTAATTATTTTGAGCAAGGAAATGTTGATTTTTCAATAACAAATATCGGAATGATAAGTTATAAAAATAGCGGTCCCAGTTACGAAACGCTTCGTGCAACAAAAAATGTGCACTATAGAAAGCTAATTAGTTATTGGGCTGAATTAATCAAAAGTCAATCGGTTGACAATAAAGTGGTATTACCAGCTACGGATAATGAGCTTTTAAATACGATACCCGATATTGCGGCTCGCGCATACTTTGCAAGAATTTTAGCTGAAAGAAAGAAATTTAAAACCGAGCTGAATATCTTAAAAAGTCAATCGGAAATAGTAATCGATAAGCGTAATCAATATACCCAAACTACAGACTTTATTCCTAACTTAAAACTAACTAATAATGAGTTATCAGCGCTTACTTATGCTGTATCGGATGAGTGTATTAAGCTCAATGGTTGGCTAAAAACTGAATTAGGCCAAATAAAAGGAAGTGAATATCAAAATGAAATATTCCCAAGAGGCTTTATACAAGCTTTGAATAAAGTAATTAAGTCTAATGAGTAATATAAACACAATGTACTACCTATGAGGTTTGTTAGTAAAATTAGATGTATATTGGTCTGTCAAGTGGGTTTAATTTATGAATCTGACAGGCTGTTATGTGCCATTAGCGGACAGTGATAACACTGTAATTTGCAGCGAGCAAAGCGAGTCCGACAGAATTGCCTCGTTAAAGCTTTGCTCGCCAACATTACTGAATTACTCCCCCGTAGTTCCACACCATCGATTTACAATTGTCATTAAGTCAGCTTCTTGGATCGCGTCATTCGACCATCCACTTGCAAATTTAATATCGTTAGAATTGGGTAATTGTTCAGGTGATAGCTCTCGAATTCGAATTCTACTTGGAAGTGCTGCGGCCTCACCAACAAATATAGCTTCTCGTGTTGTAAGGGCTGATAACATTTTGGTTAAACCGCTTAAGCTATCAGGTAAAAACTTTGATACATGTTCTTGATCACTGGAATTCGACAACCTAAGAACAATCCAAGAGTTACACTGAGAAAGAACTGTACTTTCAACATCCGAAGGCCTTTGAGAAATAAGACCTAGTCCTAGCCCGTATTTCCGACCTTCTTTTGCAATACGTCGAATAGCATCTTGAGCTTCTTTATATTGTGCTTCGCCATGATTCGGTACATAACGATGTGCTTCTTCACAGACAAATAGTACAGGGTCTTTCTCTCTTTCATCCCTTGTTTGCCAGAGCTTGTATTGAAATAGAAGGCGAGATATTAATGCTGTCAACGGTCCGGCTACTTCGTTTGGGAGACCTGATATATCGATAATACGGATATCTTTCCCATCCGCTTCACCTACAAATTGTGACAATATTTCCTGTAGCTTAGGCGAAGACTCCTCAGTATATTCTTTCAATAAAAAACTAAGTTGAGGGTTGGAACGAAGGACTTTGAGTTTTTTAAGTATATTATCAACTTTATCTCGGCCTGCAGATGCCGCTAAATGATCTTGTTTCCCCGCCTTACGGCCCTGAACCTTGTCAATGTGCTTTACAAATTGTGTCAACTTAAACGGAACTGGCTTATCTCTATCAAAATTCAAAACCTGCTCTTCAGTTTTATCGACGCTGAGTGCTGCTTCAGCCCCTCCATTTGGCTCTGCTCCGATATCCTGAACATATCCGGCTTCAAGTAATCTAGCGTAAGTGATTGCCTCGTAAATAATATTGTTTTGAGATGTAGCCTCGTGTTCAGTCTTACCAATAATCAATGATCTCAATTCATCACTAGACATCAGCCAATAAGGCAATTTTAAAAGCTCTGCTTCATCATCGGCTACAGAAGCATCATTATATGCCCGGTATACTTTTGCCCTATCACCAAAAGCACTAGCATATTCACCATGTGGATCAATCATTACAATTCTGGGCTTCAATGTTGTACCTTCTGGCTCATGATCTAAAACAGAATGTAAAATTGAAGCAACTGTTCCTGATTTACCGGAACCTGTAGACCCTAATATTGCAAAGTGATGACCAAAGAGTTTATCAATATTTGCTCTGCATATTGCATTGTTACCACCGATGTAATTACCTATGGGTACCATAGGAGTGATAGCTTCATCTTGAGCATTTGATTCCGCAGCTTTATATACAGCCTCTAGTTCATCATTAAGGCAGATATAAGCACTTTGAAGGGGCAAGGGATAAGTCTCAACACCACGGGAAAAATGAAGTTGAGAATTTTTGTTAGACCATATTCCTTGACCAAACAAGTCAGCTTCTAAAATACGAGCATCATCCGCAGCATTAATTATTTGACTAGTGTCATCAGAAATCAACTCTGATCTCATTTTAAGCGACCTAACAAAAGCAAATAGTAGCTTTCTGCCAAAATGAACTTTAATGATACTACCCATTTGGCCCACGGAATAAACTTGCCCATCAACAGCACGAATCAATTCGTTCACATTATCATCAATTTCTATACGTAAATTATTGCCGGATACCTCAATAATTTTCCCGATTTTTAGCTCTGTCCTTGCTTGGAAAACATTCTTCATGATACGTCCCCTGTTTTTATGAACTGAGTTAGTCCATCAAAACGCCACCATGTATATTTACTATCATCAGATTCAGCCAAAGGAGTTGTTGAATTATGATAAATTCCCAATTCACCAGCGACATACACTCTAGAACCAATCTTAGGACAGCAAAGCCAAGCATCTAAGGTTTTATTAATAACGACTCCATCTTTCGGTGCTTCTTGAATAAAAGCAATAACTGTCGTTTGGTTAGCTTCACTTCTTAACGCACTTTCTATTTCAGCGTTAATATGGTCATCCCCAAAGCTGTAGCCACAAGTAATTAATGTATTTTGCTGACCATTCATGAGAGTTTTTCGTAAACCTAGAAATAAACTGGCAAATGGATCTTTCTGCGTTTCTACATATTTTGTTGCTTGAGGGTAAATCATAATATTTGCAGGGTCTGATAAATATTTAGTTCCATACCGTGCACGCACTAGCCCTAAATTATTATCTCGGTGCCAATCTATCGAACCATGTAGTTTATATAGATGATAGGTATTTGAATCTATAGCGGTATTTGAAAACTCTTTTTCGGCATTCCAAAAACCTACAGCACCTCCTGAAAATCCATCGCATACAACTTTTTTGTGTAGAGCTAAGGCATCCTCTAGTAATGTGTCGTAATTAGTAGTAAAAAATGTTGTTTTTGAGCGTCGCTCTAGATTTGATTGGCTAATCAATAATGCTTCTATAAATTCAAAATGAGGTTTTATTTCAATAATTGGATTTTCTGCTTTGCCAACTTCCTCTTCTACCCCGTAGTTAGCATTGGCACCCACATATCCATATCTAATAATCCCACCAATAGCCTTAATGATTTCTAGATATAGCTGTTTTAACTCATCAGATGTATAACTATTAGCGCCAAGGTATGCGGTTTTTTGTTTTGAGCGCTCCGCGATAGCGAGAAGATCACCTAAGTGGCTCAAGTAATGTTCAACATGGCAGTCTTCGGTTAGGTCCTCTTTTAAAGAAGCCAAAATATTTTTTTCTTTAGCACCTGAATATTCTTGGATGATTTCCTCAACGCGATTAGTCAATGGATACATCAAAGGTATTTTTGAACCGAAGCTTATTCCAGCCCCAAAAAGCCAATTTTGTCTGCTTTGCGAGCTTAAAAGCTGCTTCAAGTTTTCCAATCTATTGTCAAATTCTTCCATAAGTTTCTCTCAATATTTTCGCTATAGAATACTCAATTAGGTGCAGGTGTGAATCGCATTAACGCTCAAATCCAATTCTAGTTAGAATACTACCTTGTAGATTATACAAACCACTTGGTTTACCTATCCCGTTGTTTCCTATACTTGTTTCACTCTCAATTACACTATTAAGAAACCGAAATATTTTTTCTGAGGGTTTTTCTTCACCTTCACATTGCGCTAACTCAATTAGAGCATCGTCTTTAAATTTCTTTGCGCCAATTACTGCTAGTTCATTTTGATTAACTCTGGTTATCTCAACTTTAGCTCCTAACTCTTGGTCTGGAACAATTTCATATTGATATAAATGATACTCTCGGGTTTGAGGGCATTGCACACCTAAAATAAACTCTGCCTGATAAGCAGTAAACAACCGACTCATAGAGCAATGCTCTCTAGCTTTGTTTAATACTGCTTCAATAGAATGGCAGATTACTTGAGATACATACTCGGCGGTCAAAATTGTGTCTAAGTGACTATCTAAAAACATAGAGTCGTCATAATCAGTTTGTCTTAGGTGCTTATTAGTTTCACAAGACATCACTATTTGATAACTATCATTGTAATAAGTAGGAAATAGCTCTGTTAAATGGTTCTTCATTGAATTAATCAGATGCTGAGCAACTAAAGAGCTTCCAGCAAACGCAACACTACAAGCACCTTGATAACTATTGCCTGAGTAACCATTAAACCACTCACCACAAAAATTTAATCCTTTAACACGAATTGGAATCTCAATTACTTTTTTAAAGCCTTTAACTAAGACATGGTTGTTCTGTGTGATATGGGAGTCTGATGCAAAATAAATCCCTTCTTCAAATCCTCCTGAACTATGACCAGCAAGTACAAGTGTCATTTAAACTCCTTTGGCTGCTAACATCTTTATCAGCGGACACTTTCCCTATTTTGCGCGAAAACGTCCTTATTTCATGAGTTTCTATTAATAGCAAATAGTGTAAGTTATTGCCACCTATAAATATTAAGCCTAGTAAAGGTTATTTTACTATATAAAAAAGTGATAGTTTTCTCTGAGGGTTACTGAGCTAACTATAGCTCCCCCTGAATGACTGCTTCTCGCTCATAGCGGTCTGCCAGATGAAACCTAAGCCTAATCATTAAAACTCTATGGACTGATGTGAATTGCTTCAAATTAACCTGCTAAAAACGTCTCTATTACCCGCTCTCTAAACCCGCCAAAGGCCTGTAAAAAGCTTGCCTCCTGAGGATCTGTTTGCAGCTGATTTGCTCCATTTTTGCCCCATGAAAATAATAAATCATCAACCTCAGTATTAACCTGATTATCTGGCTGAGGGTAGTTTGCTTTTTTATGAGTCTCTGTTCTAAAATATTCATTCGCTATGGCGTTATTTCTTATTAGTACACAAGTGTCGGGTAGCTCTTGGTCAATTCTATTTGCAAAAGTGCTTAGTGTTTCTTCGGCTAGGGTGAATAACCAAGCTTCTTGGTTGGGCGAGCTATTTACTCTTAATATACGGCCAAGCACCTGCCTAAAATAAAGCTCGGTTTTAACTCTACTCAAATGGCAGCATACCTGTAGCCTTGGTATGTCAGTACCTTCCGACACCATGCCAACGCTTACAATCCATTGTGTGTTGCTAAAGCGAAAATGACTGATTCTCTCGCCAGCATCGCTTTCTTTGTAAGTAACTATGGTTGCTGATTGATGGAAAAGCTCTGTGAGCACCGTCACTATTTGTTCTGCATGTTCAACAGAAGAGGCAACAATTAACCCTGCGGCATTGCTATTCTGCTGCCTAATAGTAGCAAGTTTATTTACACCTTGAGCAACAATATAATTGATTACAGCTTCGTGCTTAATTAGATCTTGGTAGGAAATCGATGGCTCTTTTAGCAAAGACTTTAATGAGTTATAGGTTTTAGTTTCCTGTTTCGTGGTTGTTACCGAAATTTCTTCATTATCAATTAAAACAATTTTAGGGTTACGGCAAACGCCATCATTTACCGCCTGTTGCAGCGAGTAAGTGTAATTGCACTGAATTTTATTATCAGGGTCGCTATAAGTTGCCAGCGCGATAGGGAGAAGGTCAGAGCGCCAAGGTGTGCCTGTTAAAGCTAACGTGAAAGCAGCCTGCTGTTGAATATTTTTAACAATATCTTGCCCCCATACATTGGCATCCTCAATGCTTGAACCAGCGCAATGGTGTATTTCATCAAACACCACTAACACGCGGTTGTTCCTTAATAGTTTCCAGTAGTCGTCATTAAAAAAGCGCATGTTTTGATAAGTATACGAGCAACCAACTGAGCCAATAACACCGTCAAAATTACAATTTAAACGTTTAGCAAACGTCTTTCTAATGCCATTTGCAACCTCACTAGAGGGTGAAAAACAAATCACAAAGTCTATTTGCTTTGTATCAAATAAATAAGCTGTAACTTCTGCCGCCAACACGCTTTTACCAGCCCCAGGTGTAGCTAAACAAAAAAAGTGTTTATGGTTTTGAGAGTAATGTTTTTTAACTGCCGATAAGCAGGCTGTTTGCCAAGCCCTCAACATAGCGGCTTATCAATTTTTTCATTACCCAATAAAGTTTGCAAAGCATTTATTTTGCCAAGTAATTTAATCGATTTTTCTTTAGCCTGAGTGTGATGTAGCTGCAATTGTTCATGTAGTTTAGGGTAACGCGCAGTAAGGCGTTTATACTCTTTAGCTTCTTCAAGCACGGTATTCAAATCAATTTCGTATGTTAATAAATCTTTTTTAAGCTCATCTTGGTACTCTGTAATTTGAAGCTTTTCAACTTTGGTGTTAGTAGAGTTATTATTAATAATCTCAATGCTTTTTGCACTACTTCCTCTTGAACTCGGCACAATTTCTAAATTAAAAAAAAGCTCTGTTTTTGAATAAATAACTTCCTTAGATCCCTTGTTTACTTTATTGGTTCGTTTTAAGAGTCCTTTTGCAACATTACGAGTTAATTGACGATATATAAACTTTCTGGTTTCTACTGCATCTGTAAACTCAGATTGTTCACGCAATAAAGCATCTTTAGCTTGCGTCACAGTGAAATTATCCATCTGTTTGATTACCAAAAGAAAATGTAAAAATACATTCATATTCGCTTGCTTACTCATTGCTAAACCTTACCACCCACCATAAACTTAGTATTCCTAAGTATACATGCTCATGTAAAAACTAGACAATCATTTAAATGTGAGAGTTACCAAGATGAATCAACGGTGCAGGTTAAATCCTTTTTTACAGAGCGTCTTAAAGAGGCTCGAAAGCGAATGAAAATAAGCCAAAAAGAGTTAGGTATTAAAATGGGGATGGACCCAAGCTCTGCCAGCGGCAGAATGAACCATTACGAAACGGGTCGCCATATGCCAGACTTAGCTACTTTAAAAAAGCTAGCGACTGAGTTAAATGTCCCCGTAAATTATTTCTTTTGTGAATCAGAAGAAAGCGCAACACTGGCGTGTCTAATCGAAAAGCTAGATGACGAAGGTAAACGTAAACTTATTGATTTATTAGAGGAAATGAATTGAGAGTTTATAAAGATAATAAACTACAAAATACCTACCAAAACTGAAATGAATTAATTACTAAAATAAAGGACTATAAAATAATGAAAAAAATTATTACCTCACTATTTTTTCTGCTTGTGCTATCTGCATGCACAGATTCATCAGAAGAAAAAGCCAAATCAGTCTATTCAAAAACAATTTTAATGCTCAATCAGTTTAACGAGGATACCTTAGACTCAAAAAGCCAAACCGTACTTGGCAATAAAATAAAATCTAATATTGATACCTTAAATACAGATTATGTTGAGACAAATATTGTATTTGAAATGCTTAATTCTGGTTTGATAGGTCAGCACAACTTAAAGCAATTTAGAGCAAGGCTAAAAGAGTTGCAGTTTGCCCAGTCAGTTAAAGTTAATCCATATCTTCTTTTAGAAGCAAAGCTTGACGATATTAATCAAGCCGAGCCAAAGTTGCTTCTAAAAACACTTGGAGCGATTTTAAGCGCGTATGCAAAAAGCAATGATCGAAAAAGCTTTAATCGTATTGCAAGCCAAGTTGCTGGAGTTGATGAGGCAAAAGAATATATTTTGCATTTACAATTGCTCAACTTCAAAGATCAAGACGCTGTGCGCTTACTAAAAGAAAACAGCGACTACAAAACGTATAATGAAAAACTCTCTCTAGCAATAGCGGAAGGGCACCTTATTAATGAGCTACCTATCCCAAATGAATTAATAGATCTTTTTAAAGCTGAGTTTTACGGAAAATACGCATCACAAAGATTCACTAAATTATTTGCTAAATATAACCCAACATTTAAAGCAGATTTATGTTCAGCAACTTTAGATACCATAATAGAAGAAAAAGAAGACGCAGCAACAACTAACAACAAGCTTTACCACTACAATGAGGCGTTCGACTGTTATCTCACGCACTTCAACGTAAATGATAAGTTTAAAAAAGCGTACCTAACTATTATCGATATTATAAAAACGGAGCTTTCCCTTTACCACCAAACTGAACATGCAGCAGACAGAGTTCACTTTAATTTAGAGTTCATTAACGAACTTGCATATAAGCACCCCATAATCTTAGATATTATTGATTTAGACAAACTTAATCAAAGTGCGGCTTCTGAGTTAATTATGAGTAAAAATAAAAACATAAGCAGTCATGAAGCTGATAGATTCAAAAGTGAAGTTTATTACCAGGTAGCATTAGCCAAAAAAGAAGGTAAAGATGATACTAAATTAAACTCAAACTTATTTAATCTAGTCTATTATGTGATACCAGAACAAAAACATATGACTGACTATGAGAAGCGCCAAGTTGCAAAGGTTCTTTATAAGGTCAATCAAACAACATTGGCAATTCGACTGCTAGATGAGATCGATTCTAAAATTGGTATTGGCTATATGGCGGAGAAAGGTAAACACCACGAGGCGTTAATCGAATTACTTAATACCAGTGAAATAAAATCATTTAGTACTTGGGTAAAGCTAACAAGTAGCTACTTAGAAAAAGTTGATGAAGCTGATGATTTATACATATCAAATTCCACTAAGTTGCTAGATAAAATAGTTAAAAACTTAATGGACGATAATCCTCAATAGGTAACTGCAAAAAACGGCTCATAATAAATCATACTCAAGCAGTATTGAGTATGATTTATTTACTAAGCCTAAATCCCTAAAACCAGCTCATTTTCTTATCTTTTAAACCTGTTTCGCATCATTCTTTTTTAATAGCAATTTATTACTAATTAACACTCAAAAAACCACAACCTTTGCGGTATGATAAGCCAATAAATTATATTGATATTCTTGCAAAGAGAGACCACATGGACGCTGCATCAAAAAAGCCTGCAACTAAAAAAGCCGCAAAAAAAACACAAGTCGGGTTTGAAGAATCCCTTTGGGATGCCGCCAATAAACTGCGTGGCAGTGTTGAATCAGCCGAATATAAGCACATTGTTTTAAGCTTAATCTTTCTTAAATTTATTAGTGACAAGTTTGAAGCGCGTAAAAAAGCCATTGCCAGCGAATACGGTGATGAATACATCGACATGGTCGACTTTTACGCGATGGATAACGTGTTTTACCTACCAGAAGACGCACGCTGGTCGTACATTCAAATCAACGCCAAGCAAGGCGATATTGCTGTTAAAATAGATACCGCACTACACGCGGTTGAAAAAAACAATAAATCACTCGCGGGCGCATTGCCCGATAACTACTTTTCACGCTTAGGGCTAGATGCCAGTAAGCTCTCGGCGCTTATCGATACCATTAATAATATCGATACGATTGCCAACCAAAACGAAAAAACAGAAGAAGACCTCGTTGGCCGTGTGTACGAATACTTTTTAGGTAAATTTGCCGCCTCTGAAGGTAAAGGCGGGGGCGAGTTCTACACGCCAAAATCAATTGTTACTCTAATAGCCGATATGATTGAGCCATTTGAAGGCAAAATTTACGACCCCTGTTGTGGCTCGGGCGGTATGTTTGTGCAATCGCTTAAATTTATTAATAGCCATAATGGTAACCAAAAAAATGTGTCTATTTATGGGCAAGAGTACACTAACACCACCTATAAATTGGCAAAAATGAACCTAGCCGTGCGCGGTATTTCGGGTAACTTGGGCGATATAGCAGGCGATACCTTTTTTAAAGACCAACACCCCGACCTAAAAGCCGATTACATAATGGCAAACCCACCGTTTAACCAAAAACAGTGGCGCGCCGATAACGAACTCGTCGACGATGCCCGTTGGGCAGGTTACCCAACACCGCCTACCGGTAATGCCAACTATGCATGGATAATGCATATGATCTCAAAATTGAGCGAGCATGGCACCGCAGGCTTTGTATTGGCTAATGGTTCAATGAGCTCTAACACCAGTAGCGAGGGCGATATTCGCCAAAAAATAATCGAAAACGATTTAGTCGATTGTATGATAGCCCTACCAGGGCAGCTGTTTTACACCACACAAATTCCGGTGTGTTTATGGTTTATAAGTAAAGACAAACGCGGCAATAACGAAAAAGGCCTACTAAAACGCCGCGACCGCCAAGGCGAAACGCTATTTATAGACGCCCGCGAAATGGGCTCTATGGTAAACCGCACCTTAAAAGAGCTCACCAACGACGACATAGCTAAAATAACCGAAACCTACCATATATGGCGCGGCGAAGAGCTTGCCACAGCAAGCGTTCAAAAAGAGTATGCGGATGTTGCCGGTTACTGTAAATCAGCCACCCTTGCTGATATTAAAGCAAACGACTACGTACTGACCCCAGGGCGATATGTGGGTGCTGCCGATATTGTAGATGATGGCATCCCGTTTGAGACTAAAATGAGCGAACTTAGCCAAACCCTTTACAGCCAAATGAACCAAAGCGATGAGCTTGATAAAGCTATCCGTAAAAACTTGGAGGCGTTGGGTTATGGGGAGTGAATTTAAGTTAGGTCATAGGTGCACTGTTAAATCTAGTAAAAGAATTTTTGCTCGCGAATATGTTGAGCATGGTATACCATTTTGGCGTTCTAAAGACGTTATAGATAAAGCTCTTGGTGTATTTTCGAGTTACGATCTTTATATCTCAGAAGAGCGATTCGAAGAGATTGATTCCAAGTTCGGATCTCCGCAAAAAGGAGATTTATTATTGAGCTCAGTGGGTAATCGTGCCGGTCAACCTTACGTTATTGAAGAAGAGGAAAATTTCTATTTTAAAGATGGGAATATTCTTTGGCTAAGTGAATTTAACGGTATCAATCCTAGGTTTTTAGCTTATTGGTTAAAGTCCGACTTTGGTCAAAATAAACTCTCATCAGTAATGATTGGTTCTGCCCAAAAAGCATTAACCATAGATGCCATAAGAAATTTAAATGTAAAATTCCCTCCAGAATATTACCAAGTTAATGCTGTAAAGATTCTATTAGCGATTGATAACAAAATTGAACTCAACCAAAAAACCAACCAAACCTTAGAACAAATGGCGCAGGCGTTGTTTAAAAGCTGGTTTGTTGATTTTGATCCGGTGTTCGACAATCTCCTTGCCAGCGTTGATTTTAACTTAGAAAATCTAGAAAACCGCTTACCTGATGAGTTAAAGCAAAAAGCACAGCGCCGCTTAGCGGCACTGGACAGCTTACACAATGCGGCCGAAATAAAAACCTCACTCAGTGCGCTCGCTCACGAGTTGCAAGCACAGCTACCAACAAAAGAAGCAACAAAAGCAGCAGTGCAAGCCGCTGAAACACCCGTTGAGCCAAACTTTAGCACCAACCCTAATATATTGCCCCAACAGGCCAACACCCACGCCCACTTCCCCAATGAGTTCGAACACAACGAACAACTAGGCTGGATACCAAAGGGTTGGGGTGTAGGAGTAAGTGGAGATTTAGTAGATGTTAGGGATGGTACACATGATTCACCTAAGAAGTCCGAGAAAGGTTTTCCACTAGTTACTTCTAGACATATTACTTCAGGACGCTTAGATCTATCAGCAGCTTATTTAATCTCAGAGTTAGATTACAAAAAAGTCAATGAGCGCAGCAATGTTGAATATGGGGATATTTTGCTGACCATGATAGGTACTGTCGGTGTTCCATACCTTGTGATGGATGAGCCCGCTAACTATGCAATTAAGAATGTAGGGCTTTTTAGAACATCACAAAATTTATATTTGAAAAATTATCTACATATTTTACTAAAAACTGCTCATATGCAAGCTTACTTAAATGCAAGAGTTGCTGGCACCACTCAAAAGTACCTTTCGTTAAAAGTACTAAGAAATATAGATTTCCTATTACCTTCTAATATTGTTTTAGAGAAGTTTAATAGCATTGTAAATAATATGCTATTCAAAGAAAAATCAAATATTGATCAAATTAATCAACTAACCAAACTCCGCGACACTTTATTACCCAAACTCATTTCTGGCGAATTGCAAATACCTGATGTAACCATTGATGAAGAAGTAGTCGATTAATAACCTTAGCTGAGCGTTTAAAGGCCACAAAAACAAGAATAAGGATGTTTGATGAAATTTACTGAAGCCAAATTAGAACAAGCGGTGGTTGAGTTGTTAGGCGAGCAAGGCTACCCGCATTTATTGGGCGGTGAGCTTACCCGCAATAATAGTGAGGTATTAATTAAAGACGACTTACGTGCTTTTTTAACCAAGCGTTATGGTAAAAATAATATTACAACGGGTGAAGTAGACTCAATAATTGCAAAGCTTGAAAAGCTGCCTGCCAGTGACTTATACGAGAGTAATAAAACCTTTTGTAAGTGGCTAAGTGATGGCTTTTTACTTACACGCGAGCGCGGCAGGGTTGCAGGCAGTGCAGCGCAAAAAGATTTGTATGTTCAGCTGCTTGATTACGACAACGTTGAGCAAGGCATTAAAAGTAGCCTAATAGCAGGCAGTGCTATGGCTGCTTTGGATAATGTGAATGAAGCCAGCGTTACTTACCTGCAAGACGACAATATTTACCGGTTTGTTACTCAGTTAGAAATAGAAAGCCCCACAAGCTACGACAATATTGAACTGCGTATTCCCGATGGCATTTTATATGTGAATGGCTTGCCGTTGGTGGTGTTTGAATTTAAAAGCGCAATACGCGAGCAAGCACCTATATTTGAAGCCTATGAGCAGTTAACTGTTCGCTATAGGCGCGCTATTCCGCAGTTATTTGTGTTTAATACCTTGTGTGTTATTAGCGATGGCGTAAACAATAAAATGGGTAACTTATTTGCGCCGTACCAGTTTTTTTACTCATGGGGAAAAGTAACGGGGCAAGAGCTCACAGCGCAAGAGGGGATTAATTCGTTACATACCTTATTGCAGGGCTTGTTTGATAAAGCGCGCTTGCGCGATGTAATGCGAAATTTTGTATTCTTCCCCGACTCTGATAATAAAAACGCCGGTAAAAAAAAGATAAAAATTGTGCCGCGTTACCCGCAATATTATGCGGCTAATAAACTGTTCGAAAATATAAAGCGGCATTTAAAGCCACAAGGCGATGGTAAAGGCGGTACGTACTTTGGCGCAACGGGGTGTGGCAAAAGTTACACCATGCAATTTTTAACACGCTTGTTGATGAAAAGTGTTGAGCTTAAAAGCCCCACCATTATTTTAATTACCGACCGAACCGATTTAGACGATCAACTTTCGCAGCAGTTTGGTAATGCAAAAACCTACATTGGCGATGATACGGTAAAAACAGTTACCAGCCGTACTCACTTACGTGAGTTATTAGAGGGCCGTAATAGTGGCGGGGTATTTTTAACAACTATTCATAAGTTTACCGAAGATACCCAGTTATTAACTGACCGCACTAACGTTATTTGTATTTCTGATGAGGCGCATCGTAGCCAAGTAAATCTTGATCAAAAAATTACCATTACCGAAAAGGGGGTAAAAAAGACCTTTGGTTTTGCTAAATACCTGCACGATTCACTGCCAAACGCTACCTATGTTGGTTTTACAGGCACGCCAGTGGATGCGACTTTAGATGTGTTTGGTGAAGTGGTTGACTCGTACACCATGACTGAGTCGGTTAAAGATGAAATAACCGTACGCATTGTGTACGAAGGCCGCGCCGCCAAGGTGTGTTTAAACAATAGCAAGCTGGCCGAAATTGAAGCTTATTACAAAGAATGTGCCGATGCAGGCAGTAACGAGCTGCAAATAGAAGACAGTAAAAAAGCCACCGCCAACATGAATAGCATTTTAGGCGATCCTGACCGCATACGTGTATTAGCAAGGGACTTTGTTGAACATTACGAAAAACGCGTTGAGGAAGGTTCTACGGTTGCAGGAAAGGCGATGTTTGTGTGTAGCTCGCGTGGCATTGCCTATCAGCTGTATCAAGAGTTAGAAGAACTGCGCCCACAGTGGTTTGATGTAGTAGATACTGATGACGCGCAAACACTATCAGATACCGAGCGAAAGCGCGCTATTAGCGAGGGCCGTATTGCAGCCCCGTCTGAAAAAGTAAAAATGGTGATGACCCGTGGCAAAGACGACGTTGAACGCTTATATAATTTACTTGGCAGTAAAGACGAACGTAAAGAGCTTGATAAGCAATTTAAAAACAAAAACTCAAACTTTAAAATAGCCATAGTGGTCGATATGTGGCTAACCGGTTTTGATGTGCCATTTTTAGATACGATGTACATAGATAAGCCATTGCAAAAGCACAGCTTAATACAAACTATTTCGCGGGTTAATCGCCAGTTTGAAGGCAAAGATAAAGGCCTAGTGGTTGATTACATTGGTATTAAATCTGAAATGAATAAAGCGTTAGCGCAGTATTCAAAAACAGACGAAACTAATTTTGAAGATATTACCGCCTCGGTCATTGAAGTAAAAAACCACTTGGCGTTACTTGCCCAGTTATTTCATAAATTTGACAGCAGCCCCTACTTTACAGGCGAAGCCGTTGCCCAGCTAAACTGTTTAAACCACGCCGCCGAGTTTGCAATGATTACCGAAAAACGCCAAAAGCGCTTTATGGATTTAGTTAAGCGTTTAAAAGCCGCTTACGATGTATGTTGCGGTAGTGAAAAAATAAACGAAAACGAGCGTAACCACATTCACTTTTACCTCGCCATTCGCTCTATTATTTACAAGCTAACCAAAGGCGAAGCGCCCGATACCGCGCAAATGAACGCCAAAGTGCGTGAAATGATAAGCGAGGCCCTGCAAAGCGACGGCGTAGAAGAAGTATTTAAACTCGGCAATGAAGACGGCGGCGAAATCGACATTTTTAATGACGACTACATCGCCAAAATAGAAAAAATAAAACTCCCCAACACCAAAATAAAAATACTGCAACAAATGCTAGCTAAAGCCATTGGCGAGCTTAAAAAAGTAAACCAAACCCAAGGTATCGATTTTACTAAACGCTTTGAATCTCTGGTACAGCGCTACAACGAACGAAAAGAAGATGACGTATTGGTAAGTAGTGTACTTGATGAATTTTCTGACAGCATGGTTGATATGATTTACAGCGTACGCGACGAAATGAACGCCGGCGACGAGCTAGGCATTGATATTGAAGAAAAAGGCTTTTACGACGCATTAAAAGCACTCGCCGTTAAATACGACTTTGACTATCCCGAAGATAAGCTAATAGAGCTCGCCCAAGCGGTAAAGGTAATTGTAGATGACAAGGTAAAATTTGTAGATTGGAATAACCGTGACGACATTAAATCATCGCTCAAAGTAGAGCTGATTTTAATACTCGCTAAATTTAAATACCCACCAATCAGCCGCGATGAAGTTTATAAAGAAATATTTGAGCAAGCGCAAAGTTTTAAAGTAAACCAAGGAATATAACTTGTTATGGTTATAAGTATCTTTAATTAAAGGAATCAGCTAGGTAATGAATTCATCAATTAGAAAAATAATACTAGATTTAATTATTGCTACAGAAGGGTCTTTTGATTTTGCCAATAACAGGGATGAAGGGTTTATTCCATTCTTAAATGAGATATGGGATCTAAAGTTAATGCCGTCTGAGGACAGCAGATTTAAAGATGCTGAAGGAGACATAATTCAGCATACAATCAATAATGACGATTGGGACAATCATGAACTATTTGAACAACGTTTAAAGCTTCTTGATGACGAAACTAAATTTATAAAATTCTTAGAAGTTTTTTTACTGCCAAAGTATCAAACCTCTCCTGAGCAGACTTACTATTTTATTGAGAAAATTAACGGTATTTTAGAAAGTGAAGATATAGCCCTTGCTACTATAAGTTATGAAGGTGATTACCCTGTTCTCGAGTTAATGGATAAAGATACTCTAGACAGACCAAGTGATGTCCCAATTAATAAAATCCCTTTTTATGTAGTCGCATATCCAAACATGAGAATAGGTCGTTATGTCAATACTTTAGAGGTTGATAATGAAAAACCAAGTAAATATTTTCTTCTAATAGCAGATAATTGGGATGACTATTCACATGAAACTTCGTTTGGATTAGTTCTTTTTAATAACAACGAAAAAGTAGATTTGGGGTTTGTTAAAATAGCTAGTAATAAAAATAACTATACAATACAAGCTCTACCGTCTGAGTTTTTTTCTTTAGGTGAAGAGTTCGTTTCACTTGGACAAGATGAAGATTATTATAAGAACTTAAATAAAATTTTTGAGAAAGCAATTTCATCTGTGCTTTACTCATTAAGAGATGCGGCTTTTTTTACCGAAATTTCAGAAGAGTTTGAAAACACAAATGTGTTTAAACAGTCTCTAACTAGAGATGATGAAGCTGAAAGAATACATAGAACAGCAAAGCCAATGATTTATGGTTCTGATTTAAATAACTTATATTCCTTTACATATAAATTTTATCCTAAATATGCCGATTCATGTATTGATGTCCCTTTTAACTTTTCGACAGAGAGTCTTTTACCAAAAAGAATGATTGCCTTGATAGGCAAAAATGGTGCTGGGAAAACACAATTACTTACCACTTTACCTTTAGAAATAGCAAAGGAAAAAAGCGAACTTTTAAGCCCTCACAAACCGATTTATAGTAAAATTATAGCCGTTTCTTATAGCACATTTGATAATTTTGAATTACCAAAAAAGACATCAAATTTTAATTATATTTATTGTGGTTTAAGGGATGAAAAAGGGGGTCTCAGAAGTAAGAAAGGTCAGTTGCACAAATTCCATCATACGTGGAAAAGAATAACTACTCTTGGCCGATTAGAAAAGTGGAAAAAAGTTATATCTAATTTTTTAGAACCTGAGTTGATAGATCTATTTATTAAACTTGATCCTGTAGATAGTGACAAACTTTACTTTGATGCGCATGGGTTTAGTAAAGCTAGAGAGTCACTAAGTTCAGGTCAATCTATTGTTCTTTTTGTAGTTTCTGAAATCGTAGCGAATATTAGACTTGATAGTTTACTGTTATTTGATGAGCCTGAAACTCATCTTCACCCAAATGCTATTAGTCAACTAATGAACGGCATAGCAGAGCTTATTAATGAATTTGAATCTTATTGTGTTATTGCCACACACTCACCAATTATTATCCAAGAGATGTTTTCTCGAGACGTCTTAATTATCTCGAGGGAAGAAAATGTACCTTCGATCAATAAAATTGGTGTTGAATCATTTGGGGAAAACCTCTCAGTAATTACGGAGGAAGTTTTTGGTAATAGATCAATCCCTAAATTTTATGAAACAACGATGAAAAAGCTAGTAAGGCGTTATAAAACATACGATAAGGTACTGGAAATATTAAAAGAAGATAATTTACCGCTAAGTTTAAACGTACGATTGTACCTTCAGGTTTTGGTTGAAAATAATGCTAAAAATTAGAGCTTATGAAGAAGATACCTTTTCTTTTTACCAGGATATTGTTAAGTCTAAAAATAAGACAAAAATGAAACCTGATATTAAGAAAGAGTTAGCAGCCATCTCTGATACTCAATCACAATACTTTGAAGATTACGATAATGCATTTGATATGGACTCTTTAGCTTTAATGCAGGGCATGCCATACAGTGAGAATGATAAAGTTAATTTAAAGTCTTTATATAATTATAGAAATAAAAGAATTCAAGCCTTAAAAAATACACTTACTACACACCCTCATCATAGAGAGCATATTTTTAGTACTTGTCAAAACTGCACTATAAATGATGTTGACTCAATGGATCATGTACTAGGTCAGACGGAATTCCCAGAGTATTCTGTTCACCCTAAAAACTTATTTCCATGTTGTAGTGATTGTAATAGAAAAAAATCAGATAAATTTGTTGATGATAATGGCTCACAGTTATTTTTAAATTTGTTTATAGATGACTTACCCAAATCACATTATCTTAAAGTAAGATTTGAAGCCAATTGGATGCCAAGGTTCTATTTAGAGCAGCCTGACGATGTGACTGATGATGTGTTTAATCTAATTAAAAATCATTATGAGCATCTAGATCTATTGGAAAGATTTAGAGGTAAAGGCGGTGAAATTATTAATAACTTAAAAGCTATTATTAAGGGGTATAAAGGACTTGAAGTTAATATAGAGGATAAAATTAATGAACAATGTACGGAACTGGAAACCTACTTAGGATACAACCATCGGCAGGTAGTTATATACCGTGCACTAGGTGCTTCAGAAAATTTCATTCAATATTGTATAACTTAACCGGAATGGGACAGCATATACATTTCAAATAGGGGAGAGCATTCAGCTTTTAACTTAATATTTTTCGCAAATTCTATTATTTTATAGATTTTTCGTATATCCCTATTATTACGTATTAACGATTATTAAAAAATTAGAATCCATTTGGTTATCGTTCATTATAGTTGTTGTAAAATAAGTACATAGATTAGGAAAATTGAGGTACACAATGTGTATCTCAATTTAAAGTATAACTCATTGTTAAAATTCAAAAAAATAATTAGTACACAGTAATCACTATATATAATGTCTAGTATTGGACATAAATAGATTCTATTATTTTGTAATTATATACTTGCTAGTTATAAATGTTATTTAAGGAAAATTCATGAAAAGATTTATTTTGCTAAGTATGCTCGTATTTACACTCGCGCTCACAGGTTGTGCAACAACAGGCAGCGCCTCACCAAGCGAAAAACGTGCATTAGTGCATAGCATGGAATCAAATACATTAAGTAAACTTTACGCGATAAAACCAGATGTTAAAAAGCAAATTGCTAACTCTGCAGGTTATGCTGTTTTTGATAATGCCAACGTCAATGTTGTTTTAGCTAGTTTTGGTGGTGGTTATGGTGTTATTAAAAATAACCTAACGGGTAAATCTACATACATGAATATGGGCGAAGCCGGTTTAGGCCTAGGTTTAGGTGTTAAAGACTTTAACGTTGTTATGGTTTTTCATAACCAAGCGGCACTAAACAGATTTATTGAACACGGTTGGGCATTTGGCGGAAACGCAGATGCAGCAGCTAAATATAAAGAAAAAGGCGGTGCATTAGTTGCCGAAGCAATAGCAGACCAAGTTACTGTGTATTCTTTGACCGAAAGCGGCCTTGCACTACAAGCAGTATTAAAAGGTACTAAGTTTTGGGTCGACTCCGAGCTTAATTAACCCCTAAATTACTCTCCTAAAAGCGAGCTGATTTGAATAATCACCCTCGCTTTCTTTTAAATAAGTCAATTTAACATAACGTAATTTATGGGCTTAAATGTTATTTATCTTTTATGTTATGCTTATGATCATCGTTAACTAATATATTAAAAATATGAAATTGGTCAAGTATTTACCTGAAGCTGCTCTTGATAGTTTCTTAGAAGACCCATGCTTAAGATTAACGCCAAGTAAATGCTTTGAAGATACTTCTGAATTTGGCACGCAATCTGACGAATTAAAAAATAATCCTAAGCTAACAAAAGCTATGAATATGCATGGAGTTGTTTCTTTAACTAAAAGTGAAACAACTTCTTTAATGTGGACTGACTATGCTAATAATCATAAAGGCTTTTCATTTGTACTTGAGGTAGATGATTCTGATATTATTGGTTCTCTTTTTCATGTAAATCCAGTGGTGGATACTAGTTTATATATTGCTAAAAATATTCAATATTATATTGATTTAAAATCCTTTTCAGATTCTTCTAACCCTAATGGAATATATAATCATTATCAATTTCAAAAGCATATTTCATTTTTAGCTGAAGATGAGTTTAGATTAGTACTACCTTTTTACTATGTTGATATAATAAAAATACATCATTCGCTCTTTGAGTCAGATTCATTTTTTAAGAATCTAAACTTAGAGTTTACATATGATGGTTTTATGTTTTATTGCTGTGATTTCAAAATACCATACAACCAGATAGTTGATATAAAAGCATTTCAAAGGTATAAAATTTGGAGTTATTCATTTGATAAAGGTAATCAGGTTATTTTTCTTAAAAGAATCGATTTTCATATGGGCTCAATTGGTCACTCAGCTGCTATTAGAAAGCTGATACTTGGAAATGATTTTGATTTGAAAAATTTCACATCCAATATAAAGACCTTTCGTAATTATGATTTTTTCAGACGTCGTTTTATTTCTAGTCCCCCCGGTGTCACGCATAGAAAGCTGAAAAATATATTTAAAATTGTCAATAATGATAGCTATTTGACTTATGAAAGTGTGGATCATACGTTTATATAACGTCTTTAAGTATTTATATATTCGTCAAACGCCTGAGCCAATTTCTCAGTTTCACTAAAAACGGTATTCCAATATTTAATGCGTGTGTCGGCATCTAGATCGGTAAAATCATTTCTATCTGGAATTTTTCCGTAAGGTAAGCCTGCTATAAATTCTTTTGATGGCGTGATCATCACCACGTTATCGTAATTAAGTGGTGATACTTTACGTTTTAAATTTTTATCAAACCACCCTGCTTTTGGGTCGCTATTAAAGTGTGGATATAAAATGAGTCCTGGGTTGTTAATTTTTAAATCAAAGTGGTAGTCAATAATTCCGCCATCGCGATACATGCCAAGCGGTGAACCGGAAATATTTTTAATCCCTTGCATAACTAAAGGTATAGAACCCGATGCAAGTAATGCATCTTTTAAATTATTTTGGGTAAGCGCTATTTTTTGTGTTTTAAAATTATAGCTGTCGGTAATTGATAAGTCGCTTGTTGCGGGGCCAAATATAAAACGCTCATATTGCGATCCTAAATATTTTCGGTTTACTCGATTAAGCATATAACTTTTTGATAAACCCATAAGCTGTAATAATTTATTTTCACTGGCTATAAATCCATTCGATTTTGCCACTATAAAATGTGCTTTAAATACGGGGTTATTTATGATTTCAGCCACGCCGTTATTGCCAAAAACATCTTCAAGCAGTACGCGGGCTTTTAATGTTATTTCTGCGGGGGTAGGTTTATTACTAGAATAGCGAGTTTGCGAATACGATGTGGCTAAACGTTCAATGGCTGCCACCGGATCATTTTGCGCAAAACACCCGGCACGAAATGCACCGGCCGAGGAGCCAATTAAATTAAGTGGTTGGCTATGGTTTTTAAAAAACTCACCAAATATATACTTGTCTAAGCCAAACAAGGTAAACCATTTTGGCCCGCCGCTGGCACCTAAAAATGAGCTGAATAATTCGGGTTTAAACCCCTGTTCGTTTAGTATTTTTGCAGCAGTTTTGCCTGCGTAAATTTCAATCATAAATACTTAATAGATTTTAAGGTTACTATAACATCAACGTCCGTTTTTAATAAAAACACTATTTGGCAATTCCAGACCAAATAGCTTTTTGCTTCTTTTTGATTCTTGTCTTTTAAATCTATTTTTGAGTTGATCATTAATCATAAATTCAAACTGATCAAAATATTCAGGTTTTTCATCATTCCAAAGTATATATCTCTTATCTACTATCTTTTTAAATAATTGAAAGTAACACCAAAATGATTCAATATTTTCTGCTTCTCTCATCTTTTTAAACCAAATTTTTGACCAAAAATTTCTCTTATAGACATATTTTGCTGCATTATATGCGTAATTTGTTAAGCCTTTTGTATCCTCAAAATTTTCGAGTACCTTATCATTGAATTCATTCTGATCTGAAAAACCCGTAACCATTATCCCTCTGGCAATTTCTGATGGTGCTTTTACATTTATTTTTATTTTTATTTTTACATAATCTTCAATTAAAGCTTGATTGTTAAAATATAATGCATTTAAAACTTCTGTAGCGGAGTTTTTCAAGTTAGTTGTCGCATCAAGTTAAATTTTATGCCGCCCGCACTTCTTCTTTTTTCTCCGGATTTAAATTTACTTCATTGATCATTGTCCAATCTCTAGACTTTCCTGACCAACGACTTGGATTCTGTAATTTCGCCATTTCATTTACCTGATGACGTTTCGCTAGTATCGCTTTATCTAACCCTAAATGACGCTGATTTGGCGTGACAAACTTAATACCGCTGTGTAAGTGTTCATCGTTGTACCAATTTACAAACCCGTTAACCCATTTCCTTGCGCTCGCGATATCTTCGAAGGCTTTTTCAGGGTATTCCGGGCGATACTTTAACGTCTTGAATAACGATTCAGAATAAGGGTTATCATTACTCACAGACGGTCGGCTAAATGAAGGAACAATACCTAACTCCTGCAATGTCGCTAATAACGTTGCCCCTTTCATTGGACTGCCATTATCCGAGTGCAACGTGACTTGCTCAGGCTTTACCTGCTCTCGCCTGCAAATATCTACCATTAAATCAGCCGCCAGTGTGCTTAGCTGTGTGTCATGAACCTGCCAACCAACTATTTTTCGACTATAAATATCCATCACTAAATATAAGTATAAAAACTGACCTTTAACAGCTGTTGGCAAATACGTGATATCCCATGTATAAATTTCGTTTACACGTGTTGCCCTGAGTGCTTTTGGCTTTTTTATCTTTTTATTTGGTTTAACTTTTTCTCTGTGTGTTAATAATTCATGTGATTTCATAACGCGATAAAACGAGCTTTCTGATGCTATCCACACACCTTTATCCAATAGTTTAGGGACTATCTTGCTGGGTGGTAAATGCCCATATTCTATTGAATTAACAGTCTTAATTATACGCTGTTGCTCTAATTCAGTTAGCCTGTTTGGTGGTCGCTTTATCGTACTTGTTCGCTTATCTGTCATATCATCAGCTTCAATCCAGCGTTGAATTGTTCTTGCCGTTAGACCAAGTAACTCACATGCTTTTTCTTGCCTTGCCCCTGATTTCTGCGCGTCGGTAATGAGCTTTATCAATTCATGACGCTCAGTTGAGCTGGTTAATCGTCCTCGTTGAAACCCCAGAGCGCATCGGCTTTTTTTTTGAGTACAAGTAAGGCGGCTGTTTCTGCTAACGCTTTGTCTTTACGATTAAGCTCTTTTTGAAGCTGCTTAATTTCTTGTTTGAGCTGTTTACTGTCTGATTTTACGGGCTTCGTTGAGGGCCCTTTAGCAAAATCTTGCTTCCATTGTTTAATATGATGCGGGTAAAGCCCCTTAGCGCGGCAATATTCATTAAGAGCTGCTTCATCTAAACTCGCACATTCAATAATGGCGTTAAGCCTTTCTTCTAAGCTCCAGTCATGAGGGCGTTTTTCTGTTGTCATGTGACTACCATTATTTTTAGTTTCAAGTTCATGGTTTTTAGCAAGCGTGATCCATCGTTGCAAGGTTGAATAACCGATGCCTAAATCAAACGCAATATCTTCTAGGCGAACATCATCACATTGAGATAATGCTTTTTCAACAGCTTGAACTTTAAATTCTTGTGTAAATCGACGTCTCATTTTATCTGCCTCTATTAAAAGTTAGAGGCGACAACTATCCTGACACAGGGGGGTAGCCAACTCATCATCTGTTAAACATTCATCCAATATCCTGTATTTTAATTCTTTAGCATAACTGTTATCTAACCTCCATAATACAGAAGAGAACAGATTCATTTTCGTTATGCCGTAGTACTGTACGATCCAAGGTGATGATTCTTTAAGTAATTCGAGTAATACTAAAGTTTTTTCATAATCTTCATTCCTTATCGCGAAAGAAAATTTCAATATGAAATTATAATAAAGTTTAATCTCACTGTCATTTAAGTTTATGAATAGATCAAACCAATCATTAATAATTTCATTGTTAATTTTAACAATACGTTCTAGTGAAATATCATCTATCTCATCTATAATCACATTAAATAATTTTTCGTCAAAACCTTCTTTTATACTTGAAAAAGTGTCAGAGGCCTCTTTTTGATTTTGTTTATACTCCTCAATAGATTCTTCTTTGAAAAAGCTTTCAATTTTATCAACTTCGTTAAGGTGTCTTTTATTTTTACTAATACTATATCTTTTTGGCTCAAAGGCATCATTATCTTCAAGGTCTAATTCTAATTTGATATCATTAAATTTTTCTAGAAATTGAGGGTTCAACTTATTTTTTAGCGCCTTGTCTAACTCACTTGAAATAAACTTAATGTTTTTAGTATCTAAAAACCTCACGGCTAAACCGTAAAATTGTTTATCTATTCTATTAAATAAAACTTCACATCCTATATAATTTAATTTAAATGACTGCACCAATGAATTTGATAGATTCCATTTTATCTTATTTACATCAGTTTTTAAGCTACTTACAGCTAAATTACTATCAATGACAAGAAACAATAAAGGTTTAGATTTTGTAGATGCAGACAAGGCGCAAATTTCAGATTTTGTTTTATAGTCATTTAGAGTCCAAGCCCATTTAATCAAATCTAACATTTCATTACTCAAATTAGACTTTGTAAATCTAAGGTAAATAAGTAACAAATATATTTTATTTTTATTTTTATTTTTTTCTTCTAAGATAACACTACAAATTTCATTTAATAATTTTTCATCTGGTTTTTTTAGTACAGATAGAAGCTCTAATGTCATGTTTTCCATCATATCATTAGAAATAAAAAATAAGGCCTGCTCACTTGAACTCATTTTAGGAAAAGCTAGTTTCAGCAAAAGATTACTAGTCCACCAGCTATCCGTTCCAGCTTCACTCAACTGATTGATAGAAAGGTATTTATCAATGATTTTTTTTCTAAGTTCTTTATCAATTAAAAAGCTATGATTAGATGAAAAGAATAAACCTTGCCGTAGCTCTTCCCCCTCTCTTTTCAATGATTCAGCTATTATCTCTTTATACTTATTTATCGCTATTATAGGTTCAAACCTACATAATCCATTTGCAGAGTACGCGATAGCATGGTCTTCAGTATCCGAATATCTCGAAGTTGCAATATTTTTATTATCTATATTTTTTATTTTTTTTATTGTTAAGTTAATATTTTCAGGTCGCAATGATTTTGGGTCACACGGATCGCTAGCACAATAGCTCTCGATAAGCCTCCACCCTTTATTTAATCCTATATCCGATCTTAATTTTTTATAGAGCCCCTCTGAATACATACCACTTTCATGGTCACTCAATGCATTTAGTATATCGACCAATGCCCACTTGCCTGTTTTGGAAACAGTATCATGCTCAAGGTTTTCTAGGTGTTTTATAAATTCAATTTTTGTTAATTCCCAATCGATATTATTGAATCTTATTAAGTTTTTAAAATCAGATGATGATGAAGATACGTAATTTGAATTTAATGATTGTGAAAACTTCCAATGAAATAAATTTGATACATATTTCCTTAAAGGTTTTCCAGCTAATAATGTAAAAACTAAACTTGATAGTTCTGAGGAGTCAAATGAATCATTTTGTAACTGGTACGAAAGTATTTCTTTCTCATAATCTGATAATTGGTTAACTTTTTCATCAATCTTTTTCTGTGTTTTATTAATATCTTTTTTATCAAATGCGGAAAGTTCAGGCGATAAAGAGTAAAATCGTAAAGATTCTAAAACTCCTTCCTCAATTTTTTCCCAGTAATTATCACTTCTAGATAGATGAATAAGTACAATTTGAAGCCATTCAAAATTTTGGTTTTTCCCTACATTCTGCAACACAAATTTTGCTGCTTGAAAAAAAACCTCAGGCTTTTCCTTCGCTGCTCTATAAAACACACTGAAATCTTTATAATTAATGTTTTGTATTTCAGTAAAACAAGACACTAAGTTAATCAATATTTCTTCAGGGCATTTATCATCGATTGAAGCAATTGTAATTGCAGCCATCACTACATCCGCCGTATTATCAAGGGCTTGTATTGGTTCAATTATTGTCATCAATCTTTCATAAAGGCTTCTATTATTTCTTAATGCTTTTCTTAAGTTACTTATAATTGCAAAGCCTAAAGCTAAAGTTACCCCATCCTCTTTTAAATAATAACTAGTTGGTTCATCTTCTAATATTTCGTAGAACCTTCCATCAACAACTTTTTCAAGCTCATTTTCGAATATCTTTAAGTCATCTTTTTGACCAGTTTGTATTCGCTTTTGTATTTCATTTGCATCTGAAACTAAACCTTGTGCAAATACATCAAATGGTCTCTGCTCGATAGCATCTCGTTCCATTGTTCTTATATGTTCAATAAGTAATCTACTGACACTTAATTCTTTTAGGTCTTCAATTTTTTCCTTAGTTAATAAGTCTAAAGAAATACTTAATAATCTTGGGTTACATAATGAGCTTGCTACTTTTTCATTTAGTTGTTTAACTTTTATATCTTTTAAAGAAAGAATCGTATCCCTCTCAGCAACTGTCCACTCAGGTATTTCAATTTCTTTAACTGGTGATTCGATTCTATTTTTAATGAAGCTATCAAAATATGGTTTTCTTGTTGATACAAAAATACTGACATTAAGTTTTTTGGTTTCTATATATATAGTATCTATGATTACTGCCCAATCATTTTTTGGAATCTGATTTATGCCGTCTATCAAGATAACAATTTTTTTATTCAAATTTTCCGATGATTCAGATTCCTCCCACTGCTCTACTAAGCGTTCCCACCTATTCGTCGAAACATTAGATAACTTGGAATCAGTTTGTTTAATTAACTTCTGTATTAGTAGACTTTTAAAATCATTAACATTGGACTTTGTACTAAACTCTTGTGGTGAAAAAAAGAGTAAAATCGGTTTGTCTTCCTGATGTAACCATGTTTGTGCTAAAATCCAAGATTTACCAGCTCCCTCTTTTCCTTTTAATACTATAACCTGATTCGTTTTGTTACCTTTGAAATGCTGCTCGACTTTGCTTATTAAGGTAGGTCTTGTGATTACGCTGCTTCTTTGATTTGCATTCGGACATATTGGTTGTCCAAAATGAACTTTAGCTTCTGCTCTATCTGAAAATTTTGATTCCATCCAAGCCTCATTTGCTTGCCTCGCAAACGAATAACTTAAATGAGGGACTTCTAATTCTGATTTTATTCTTTTTATTATATTAGGTTGTAATTTCGATGATTTTATAGCGCTTAGCGCTGGTGAGAGGGTTTCTAGAAGAGAGGCATCACATTTTGAGTTATTTCTAATGAATTCCTCAGCGATTTCACTACACTCAGCTATGACAGCACCTAATTTTGGTAATGAGTTACTAGAATAGTCTAAAACAAATACAAAAAAACCATCACTCTCAGACACTTTTCTTATATCGTCTATTAGCTGGGTTTTAATTGATGCTGTAGACGCTAATACCCAAAGATCTATTTCACGATGATTAATTTTAAAATCTGTTATTTTAGCTAGAACACTTTCTCGACTCGGTGAACTATCATACCTTTTGCACTCAAAACAAACAGGATCACCTCTAAATGATGCTTTCCCATCGAGTCCAAACTGTGAGCCGCTACCAGCCAATCTAAATGAAATCCCAGTAATAGAGTAAAGAATCTTAGCTATCAGTCCCTCGAATCCTTCACTACCACTGTGATCTAATTTCAAAAGGATATTTTTTAAGTTGGTAAGATGTTTTTCTAAATTTGCGTCCATGTATTTATTCTTAATAATTCGTAAACCAGTGAGTTACTTATAGCATTTTTAAAGGTTTTTTTAATTAATTTGATTTGTCAAAGTCACATTGTCGGTGTTTAGCTTTACAAAGTAAACCACTTTGGCCCGCCGCTGGCACCTAAAAATGAGCTGAATAATTCGGGTTTAAACCCCTGTTCGTTTATTATTTTTGCAGCAGTTTTACCTGCGTAAATGTTGATCATCTAAAAATTTAGCCTATAAAATCTGTGTTTAATTGCGCTGCTTATTTCTATTTAATGGTATATATTTGTTACTTACTTTGTATATAACCAGACTAAAAATAGAATAATTATGCAAAAGTAAAAACGGTTTTATGCTGCCATAAAACCGTTTATTAATGCTAAAAGTGACTTAAAATACGTTAACTAGTCCCAAATTCCGGTTTCACATTTACCCTGTACTTTTACATCATTTACTTTAAATTCGGGCTCTAAGCCTTTTTCGCGTTGCGTATGATAATCGCGAGTAACCGCTAATATTGTTGGGGTTAGCAATATAATAGCGATAACGTTAACCACTGTCATTAAACCTAAAGCAATATCGGCTAAATCCCATACTTGCTTTAATGTGGCCGACGCGCCCCACAACATCATTGATAAATAAAGCAAAGTATAAATACCACGACCCATTTTGTTATCGAGTTTAAATAAGTGCAAGTTACTTTCTGCGTAAGCATAGTTGGCTACTACAGACGTAAAGGCAAACAAGGTAATAGCGGCTGCTACAAAGTACACACCCCCTTGCGCTAAATGAGCGGTCATGGCGCTTTGCGTTAAACGTATACCTTCCATTTCGCCGCTTATGTCTATATCGGCAAGTAAAATAATAACCGCAGTACAACTACACAATACTATGGTGTCGAAAAACACCCCTAACATTTGAATGTAGCCCTGTGTTACCGGATGATTAGGCAGTGGGCTTGCACTGGCTGAAGCATGTGGCACACTGCCCGCGCCCGCTTCGTTTGAATAAAGGCCACGTTGAATACCATTTTTTATTGCTGCGCCCATCGCGCCTGCACCTGCTTCTTGCAGCCCAAATGCTGATAAAAATATATCTTTAAGCATAGCAGGCACTTGGGTAAAGTTTATTAAGGTAATAATAACTGCAACAAGCACAAACACTATGCCCATTACCGGTACTACGCGCTCAGCAAAGCGGGCGATTGCTTTAAAACCACCCACAATAATAGAGCCGGCTAACACAGTGATCACTAATCCAGAGTAAAAAGTGGGAATTTCGAAGGCAAAATTAAGTGCATCGGTAATGGTGTTGGTTTGCATGGCGCTAAAGGTAAAGCCGTAACCTAAAAATAAGCACAGTGCAAAAGTAATAGCGAAGGCTCGATTACCTAATCCTTGTTGAATATAATACGCAGGGCCGCCTCTAAACTCGCCTTGGCTGTCGCGCACTTTATATACTTGACCTAATACACTTTCGGCAAAGCCTGTGGCCATGCCTAATATGGCAATAACCCACATCCAAAAAATGGCACCACTACCACCTAATGATATAGCAACGGCAACACCTGCTAAGTTACCCGTGCCTACCCGCGCACATAAACCAGTACACAGCGCTTGAAATGATGATATGTCGCCTTTTTTACATTTGCTGCTGCCTTTTAGTAAACTAAACATATGTTTAAATTTAAGTATTTGAATGGCTTTTAAACGCACCGAAAACCAAATACCAGCAAACAATAAAATGTAAATGAGGACTTGGCCCTCTCCCCATAAAATACCATTTACACTTTTTACTACGGTATCGAACATTGCTAATTCCTTGTTATATTTCTTATTTAAATAGGCACTGCAAGCGACACAAATATACGTTATAAAATAATAAAGGCAGTAACACTGCCTTATACTATTAAATTTTATACATTTACTTTGTTGGTAAATGAATGCCAGCGATCATACACCTTACTGAGCCACCAGCAGATTCAATGGTAGGAATAGGTAAAGGCACCAATTTGGCACTTTTTTCTATTACCTTAATTTGCGCTGCAGTAAGTGCTTTAAAAGCCGTTGCTGATAACGCTAAAATCCGTCCGCTTTTACCCTGTAATTCAATGGCATTGCCGCAAAAGTTATTAATTTGATCGCCCGATAACTCAATGACTTGATGATAGCTTTGCAATAAATGGCTTACTAGCTGCCTGCGCTGTTCGTTTGGCACCATGTCTAAGCCAATCATGGCAAACTCTGTAGCAACACACATTAATACATTGGTATGGTAAACCGCTGTGCCTTGCATATCGTAGGCATTAAAAACCACCGGGGTTAGCTTTAATTGCTCGCATACTGTGTTAACAACTGACTGTGTCGTTCGCTTTGATTCAACCGCATAAGCAAACTTATATTGATGATCAATAACCAGTGAACCAGTGCCTTCTAAGAATGAATTTTCTTTCGCTAAAAATGAATAATCAGTCACTGAAGACACTTTATATTGATCCGTTAAAAAATCAATAATATCTTTGCGATATTCTGCTCTTCTGCTTTGTGCGTACATTGGATAGGTTAGTATTTCGCCATTTTGGTGAGTAGTAAACCAATTATTAGGAAATACCGAGTCGGGCGTATCTTTATGCTGGTCTTCAAAAAGGTGAACGAGGATCCCTTCTTGCTTTAACACTTCTACTGCATTGGTTACTTCGTTATACGCGTGTAAGCTTTGATCTGTTGTTAAACAGCTGCGTTGAAATGTGTTATCACGCATGGTTTGCGGGTTAGAAGTAAAATGATGTGGGCGAACCATCACAATACTATTTGGTGCTTGGTTTACCATACTTATGCCACACTCTCTTGCTGCGTATGCTCAGCGGTTAACACTGAAAACAAATTACGCGGATCGGCTTGCTGGGTAATTAAATCAAGTAAGCTGTACTGCCCCGTTGCAATGAGCTGATCGCGAATAAATGCCAATGCCGTAAAATCTTCGCTAGCAAAGCCCACACCATCAAAAATAGTAAGTTGTTGCTGACTCTCACGCCCGCAAGCTTGCCCATTAATAACTTGATGAAACTCGGTTACAGCAAAATCTGCCCTCATTTGTTGAATTTCACCTTCAATACGTGTTTGTGGCTCGTACTCTACAAATACAGCGGCGCGCTCAAGCAGCTTTGCATCTAATTCTGTTTTACCTGGGCAGTCGCCACCAATAGCATTTATATGCACGCCTTGTGGGATCATCTCGCTGGTTAAAATTGTGGCGTTGGTTTTATCTGCAGTGCACGTTGTTATTATGTGCGCACCTTTTACGGCCTCTGCAGCACTGTTACAAATAGTGACGTTTAAGCCATAGGCAGTGAGGTTATTAAATGCTTTTTGCGACGCACTCGGGTCTATATCGTATAAACGAATATCAGTAATACCTAATACACTTTTAAATGCCAACGCCTGAAACTCAGACTGCGCACCGTTACCAATTAGCGTTAGTGTGGTTGCATTTTTAGGAGCTAAGTATTTTGCGACTAATGCTGAAGTGGCTGCAGTTCTGAGTGCGGTAAGTAGGCACATTTCGCTGATCATAATCGGATAGCCGCTATCTACATCGGCTAAAATTCCAAATGCAGCAACGGTTTGCAGTTCTCTAAAAGTATTTTTAGGATGCCCGTTTACATACTTACAGCTAAATAGTTCGCCGTCGCTCACTGGCATAAGCTCTATTACGCCCTCTGCTGAATGCGCTGCATAACGTGGGGATTTATCAAATTGCTGCCAACGAGTAAAGTCTGTTTCTAGTCGTTTTGTTAGCTGTTGTAAAACATTTTCTATGCCGAGTTTATTTATAAGCTTTGCCATTGTTTGTACGCTAACAAAAGGAACGCCTTGTTTTGGCTGTGCTATAAAATGCGTCATTAAAACCTCTATAAGTAAGTGTGTGCAATTATTTATAGACAGTTTATCGCTCTGGTGCGTCAGTTAAAATGGCAATTAATTATACAAATAGCATTGTTTTTTGTCATTTTGCTAGGCGGCAATGGTTAAATTTAGTATTTTGTTTAAAACTTACCTAAGGCTTAACCTATGACTCCCTATATTTATGACGCCCTCGACAAAGCATTAATAGCTGAACTTAGAAAAGACGGCCGCGCTTCTATTTCAACCTTAGCCACTACATTAAACGTGTCGCGGGGCACAGTACAAAATAGGTTAGACAGATTACTTTCATCAGGGGCAATTTTAGGTTTTACCGTGCGTGTACATCAGCACATTGAAACCGAAGCAGTCAGAGCAATTATGATGGTAGAAGTGGTAGGTAAGTCGACCTCGCAAGTTATAAAAACGATGCGCGGTATTCCTGAGCTAACTAAATTGCACACCACTAACGGTGCATGGGATTTAGTAGCCGAAATTCAAGCTGCTAACTTAAGTGAATTTGATGGGGTGCTTAGGCAAGTAAGGGAAATAGACGGTATTTTAAATAGCGAAACCAGTATTTTGCTTTCGTCTACTTAAAATAAAATGCTGGCGTGCATTACATACGCCAGCAAAGAGGTTATTTATTACCTCAATTCAATTGAGTAAATAACCCCCTTAGTTTTAGTTATATTTAGTTATAACAGTACTGCAATGCTTGATTATGGCTATGATCCCAAATTTGCGGGTTTTGCTCTGCTAAATAAGCACGCCCTGCCTGTAAACCAAGTTTGTGATCAAAGCGTAAATCGTTATCTGAACTGCCAAGTAATTTGCTATGCAGTTTTTCGGTTGCAAAAATTTGTATAATTTCAACATCCTCTGGTGGGTTTGCAATAAACTCCAACTCTTCTTGGTACGCTTGTTCGTGCTGTAGTAAATAATCTATGGTTTTAGGACAATAGCCTGACGCGCACACAAATGCTCTTAGTTTATTTACCCATGCCGATTGTACTTGAAAGTTAATATCGACCGTGCGGATCACCACTATTTTACGTGCGCCTCGGTTATAGGCTTCACGTACAGGTAAAGGTGCTGCAAGGCCGCCATCTAAGTAAAAGTCGGCTACTGCTGGCTCTACTTGCTCTAAGGCAAGCTCGGCTTCGTTAGCTGCTAAAGTATTCATCCAAGGTGTTAGTTTTACACCTTGCTTATACAAAAATGGTAACGCACTTGATGCTTTTAATAGCTCACGCCATTGCTTGCTCTCGCCTGTAGGCGCTAAAAAGTACGGTTTGCGGTCTCGTGAGTTAGTTGCTGTAATAAGCAATTCACGATCCCCTAAGTTATTTTTGGCTGTTTTAAAATCTAAACTACGATTTACCTCTGTGGTTTTATCAAAGTACCAGTCTAAATCCATTATGTGCTTACCAATTAAACCACGGCTTAATTGAAAAAAATTTTTATTACGCGACAACCCTCTTATCAAGCGTTTTGCATAGCCTTTTTGCCTGGCTAAAAAACTAGTTAAGTTTTGCGAACCCGCAGAAGTACCAATAAATAAATCAAATGGGTCGTAGTCTTGCTCTAACCACGCATCGAGTACACCGGCTGTAAATATACCTCGCTGTCCGCCACCTTCAGCAATCAGCGCAATTTTTGGCAGCGCTGCTTTATTAACTGAATTAGGGATTACATTATTTAGCGAGTTCACGGTGCACCTTCCTGTAAAAAGTAGAGTTATAGAGTTATAACGTTTTGTGGTTTTAATTATAGCGGGTAAGTTATCACTATAAAATTTGATTAAATCTATTAGTTTAATCGCTTAAAGCGAATGCGGTAGGATAATTTATTTGCTGTTATTTGAGAGTAACTTAGATGAGCAGCCAAAATACAGATTGATGTTGCCTATAAGCAAAACTAGTTTAGATTTCGCGTATAATATAGCAGGCGTAAGGTGTACGCCTGCTTAACTAAATGAAACTTAACGTTTTAATTCCATTAAAATTTCGATAGTTCTATGGCGTTTTTCGCTGTCGTATAAATCGTTGGTAAATATAAATTCATCAACGCCCAGCTCTTTTACTATCATTTCTAACTTGTGTCTTATACTTACATGCCCGCCTATTACACTTAAACTTAAAAAGTTTTCTACTTGTGCACGCTCTTGCTCGCTCCATAGGCCGTCCATAGAGTCAACAGGTGGTTGCAGCCATAATTCACTGCCACGCATTAGCGCAAGTACCCGCTGTTGCGAAGTGGTCGATAGGTATTGTGCTTCTTCGTCGGTATCGGCTGCTATCAGCGGTAACGCCAGCATTATGTATGGCTTATCAAGTACCTTTGAAGGTTTAAATTCACGCTTATACAGCTCTATTGCATCGTACAAAAAGCGCGGAGCAAAGTGCCCTGCAAATACATACGGTAACCCTTTTTGCGCTGCAAGTTGCGCGCTAAATAAGCTTGAGCCTAATAACCAAATAGGTATATTGGTATCCTCACCGGGTATAGCCCGTATTGGGTGAGTGCCATTATAAGGCCCTAATAAGGTTTGCAGTTCTGTTACTTCTTGAGGGAAGCGCTCTGCTCGGCTCATGTCTGAATTTAAAGCTCTACTCGTAATAGGATCGCTTCCTGGTGCACGGCCAAGCCCTAAATCAATACGCCCTGGGTATAAGCTCTCTAATGTACCAAATTGTTCGGCTACAACTAATGGCGAGTGATTCGGCAGCATAATCCCCCCCGAACCTACACGTATTCGATCGGTTTTACTGGCTATATGGCCCACTAAAATAGAGGTAGCTGCACATATAATACCTGGCATATTATGGTGCTCTGCTAACCAAAAGCGATTAAAACCTAGTTCGTCGGCTCTTTGTGCGTATTTAGTACTTTTATGTAGTGTTTCGGATACCGTTGCCCCTTTGGGCATCGGGGCAAGCTCTAATAACGAAAAGGGAATATTAGATAACAAAATAGCAGCTCCTATAAATGGCATGCTTATGGTGTGCTATAACCACAAGCATAAAAACTAGAGATGGGTGTGCGTTACCTGTAATTCAAGATACTAAAGGTGCTAAACACTAAATAACCTGAGCATATTTAAGCGGGTTGTGCCGCTTGCTGACGTTGCTGTTTATAGCTCTCTGAATTTAGTCCCTTTTTCCAATAACCCGATGCCACAATATGCGTACGTGGTATGGCGTATAGCTCATTAAGTTTAGTTTTTACTTTGCGCACTAAACCTGCCTCTAGCGCCATAAAAACAATTGGGGGTTGTACGCCTATTTTTAAATTGTTTAATGCAGTTAGCATGCTTTCATCTGGGCTATTGGTAACTAGCCAATTTACAGGGCGCAGCGTATCTAAACTAATAATGTCTTGCTCGCTAGGAGCATGAATAAACATATCAATTTTAACGCTATGCGGTAACTGCTGAGCATAGCCTTTCACTGCATTAACTGAGGTTAAGTCGCCAAGGAGTACGTAGTGCGAATGGCTATAATTATCGAGTTTTTTAGGGCCCGGGCCAGCTATGGCTAGGGTGTCTCCTACTTTTGCTGTTTGCGCCCAGTTTGTAGCAGGACCATGGTGCATATTAATTACAAAGTCGAGCGTGAGCGCCCCCGTTTGCTCATTAACATGGTTAATAGTATAGGAGCGCATAAGCGCCGTTTTTATGTTTAAATCAAGTTCACCATTATGGGGCAGTAACACTTTTACATAGTGGCCTATGTAACTTGGCGTAAGATCTTTAAATTCATCAGAACCCACCACAATGCGCTGTAAGTGCGGTGTAATTTGCTTCGTACTTAGCACCTGCGCTTTGCGTATTTGTCTACTCATGTATTACCTCGTTTTACAAAAAGTTTAAATTGCATGCAGCAACATTTGCACAACGCCCCATTGGTTGATAAAATCAACTATAGCAATTTAATTGATATTGTCAACCATTTGGTAATTACTATGAAATCATCTCTACCTAATACACTCTTTATGCTAATGCAAAGCTACCGCGTAACAACGCGTGATGCGATTAATGCGAACGACCTTGGTTTAAACGCTATGCATGTGCGTTGCTTGCATATTATTGCAGCAACGCCGCAGTGTACTGCTAACGATATTGTTACCCAAACTCAACGCGACAAAGCACAAATTGCCCGTTTAATTAAAGAGCTTTTAGCATTAAATTTAATCAACAAATGTGCCAGTGAGCACGATAAACGCTGTTTTATTGTCTCTTTTACTGCCTCTGGCACTGCGCTTTTTAACAAATTACTAAGTGCCGAGCGCCAGGTTAACGAGCAAATGTGTAAAAATTTAAACTCGACGCAAATCAACGACTTTTTAAATACCGCACAAACAATGATCAAAAACATGCAGTGATCTTTCATTCATTACTTGGCAAAAGTAAAACAAAACACATATACTGTATACTTGTACAGCACATGTGTTTTGGTTGATCTTTATGTTTGTTATTCCCATTTATATAGAAGCGGGTGTGTGCGGGTTTGAATCGCCTGCTGCACCATATAGCGAGCTTGGTGTGTCGCTTGATGAGCTATTAATAAAGCACCCCGACGCCACTTTTATTGGAGTTGCCTCTGGCAGCTCAATGCAAGACGTGGGTATTTTTGAAGGTGACTTGTTAATAGTAGACCGCGCTGAACAGGCTAAAAATGGCGACGTTATAGTTGCTAATTTAAATGGCTTATTTGTGTGTAAGCTACTTGATAAAACCAATGCTCGGCTGCTCTCGGCATCCCCTTTGTATAAACCAGTACAACTAACCTCCTGCGATGAGTTTCAGCTTGAGGGCGTAGTGACACGCTCAATTCGCCTGCACCGCCAAAGCCCTGAGTTACTGTTATGTATGCCCTAGTAGACGCGGTGGCCTTTTATGCCAGTGCTGAAAAAGTATTCGATCCGGCTATTCGCTCAAAACCTGTGGTGGTGCTTACCAATAACGACGGTTGCATATGCGCGGTTTGCCCCATTGCTCGGCGTTTAAATATTCCTAAATTTGCGCCTTACTTTAAAGTTAAGCAGTTACTTGCGCAAAATAATGTAGTAATTCGTTCTAGTAATTACGAGCTATACGCAGATTTAAGCGACAAAATGATGAACGTTATTGGCCGTTTTTGCGACGTGCAACACGTATACAGTATCGACGAATCATTTTTACACTTTAACGGTTACACCCCTGTTATTAATGACTGGTTTGCATACGGGCACACTATTAGGCGCACCGTATGGCGCGAAACTAAGCTCCCCGTTGGTGTTGGCTTTGGCTCTACGGCTACTTTAGCAAAAGCGGCAAACCATGCCGCTAAAAAATTATCCGGATTTAATGGCGTTGCTGTTATTAACTGCGAAGCAAGCCGTAAAGCTATTTTACAAAGAATGAGTTGCCAAGATATATGGGGTATTGGTAAGCGTTTAGCCAAAAAATTAAAAGTAATGAACATACACACTGCATGGCAATTAGCGCAGCAAAACCCTAACAGTATGCGCCGTGCATTTAGTGTGGTGGTAGAGCGCACTGTAAATGAGCTTAATGGCATACCTTGCTTAAATTGGGACGACGTACGCCAAGATAAGCGCGAGATATTTTCGACCCGAAGCTTTGGTGAGCGTATATACGAGCCAACGGCACTTAAAACCGCGTTAATTAATCACGTTACTGTGGTTGCTAGTAAATTAAGAAAGCAAAAATCGCTTACCAAACAACTTTATATTTTTGCGGCGAGCTCGTCTCACGAAAACGTTTTTTATAAAAAGTCGTATATGTATACATTTGCCAGCCCCACTAACGACACCTGCGTAATGGCTAGTGCTGTATCTCAAGTGTTTGAGCAAATATACCAGCCGGGTATTCGCTATTATAAATGTGGTGTAGGTGCTTTAGAGCTTATTGCGCAGCAATTTCAACAAGACGATTTATTTAATGAACGCACCGACAATCCACCATTAATGAATTGTCTTGATGCAATAAATAAACGCTATGGTAAAGGAATGCTAAGTTTAGCAAGCAGTAAATTAAATGAAGGTTGGCATATGAACAGGAATTTTTTATCCCCGCAGTACACCACGCGCTGGCGTGATATACCCAAAATATATTGTGAGTAAGTACAGCTTACCTATGCGTTACTGACTGTCGGGCACTTTTTTAAAAGTGCATGCAACGCTTGGCTGGCTTAAAGTATATTTAAGTGTGTCGTTAGCTAAAAAGTAAATGCTTTGGCTAATTATTTTTTCGTTAGCTGGATTTTCGCAGCGACTCATTCTTAAGCCGTTTTCAATGCCGTCGCTTTTGTATTTTAATGAGCTAGTAACAAAACAAAAATCGGGCTTTTTAACCGTTTGTGTTCCGTTATGTAATGAGTCAAAAATAATTTGCTCACCTAAAGTAAAACCGGCATCTTCATTATCTGGATTTACTAAACTCAATTGGCTATTAACGCATAACGCTGAATTAGCCGACACCACCTCATAGGCACCCAGTTTTGTTTTTAAAAGCGGAATAAAACGGCTTTTATTACTTGGGGTTGCAACTGCATGAGCGCTGGTAAAAGCAATAGCTAATAAAGCAAGTGTTAAGTATTTCATTAAGTGGTTGTATCCTCGAATTAGTGGGTTAAATAATAGCGAAATGCTTGGTTGCTTAATTTTTATAACTTTTATAACTATAACAGAGATTTACTTTAAAAGGAGAGAAGTCGTGTTGCTTTAAAAAGGCGCTACACACCCTAAGCGTTTTTATACGCAGTAAAAAATAAAACGATTAGGGTGTGAAAATATTACTGCCAGTACTTAGCAAATAACAGCGGATAGCTTTGCTTTAAAAACTTAGCTTTGTCTTTAAAGCGTTTGCCTCTTGGCTCGTCACTTCCTGAGGGAATAAATGGCAGTTCGTCATCGTTACGCTCCTCGTAAAGTAAACCAGCAATTAAGTCGTATTCATCAATGTACGGATAAGGCTGCTCGTTAACATGATACACAGGCGTACAGGCGGCAATTGAATCGGGGTTTAGTAAAGCGTTTTCGAACACGTCTGCGCCGCGCGATATTAACCAGCATCTAAACTCACTAAAACCATATTCGTCGTTACAACCGGCCATTACAAATGCTGCGCCAAATAAATCCCAGGTGTAGCATTTACGCATACAAATACCAAAGAATTTATCAAACTCAATTAACTGCTGATCGGTTAAATCGTGCAGTTTAAGCTTTAAGTTATCACTCACATTTTGCGGATCGAGCCCTAAATCGGGGGCGGTTACTAAATCCCAAAAAGCCTGTTCTGTTAAAGTGCTCATTATAAGATCTCTTTCACTCGGCCTACTTGGCCATCGTCTAAACGTACTTTAATACCATGAGGATGGTTTGGTGACTTTGTTAATAAACGCTCAACCACACCTTGCGTTAATGTGCCACTGCGTTGATCTTCTTTTAATACGATATTTACTTTTGTACCAAGGGAGATTTGCGAACGAGTAGGGACAGCCATAATTTATACTCTAAAAAATAATTTGGCTAATTATAGCCTTCAAGCATACACAAACCAACCTAACAAAGGTTAATCGACTAAAAACGAAATGTTCGCTGCTTTAATAGCCAAACCAATTGTTGCAAGCTGTTGTGTGATCTCATTTTTAAGCGCGTCAAAATGTAACTCGCTTTTTTGATACGCTAGGTCATCGTTAAAATAGCATTGGACTTTTAAGGTGTTAGCTTCGTTATTTAAATCAACGGTATGTGTTAAATAAGCAAAGCCAAAATCGGTTTGTTTTATATTTTCACAGGCAATTGTCAGTACTTGGCGTATTTGTTTATCACGCTGTTTTTGAGTTTTTGTCATAATTTTTTAGCCATAGCCTCTTAATTTATTAATATTTGAAATTAAATAGTAATAACGCTTAATAGCCGTTATTTAATAAGAGTGATTGAATAAGCGTTACTGAGTGTTTTCGGCTCGTTGTTTTTTAAACTCTTCAAAATTAGCCTCTTGTAATTTAAGGCATTCGTAATATTCTTTATCTGCTTTGTAGTTACACTCATCAAGACGAGCAGATTGTATTTCATGAAAGCGTGCATCAGAGCTGCAGCCAGCGAGCAAACTCAAACCGGTTACAAACAGTAAACTCGCATTTAGTTTATTGATAATCATTAAAATTCCTTACACTTTAGAAGGTAAAAACTGTATATTAAGCGCCTCAAAAAACCTTACTTTGTACAGGACTTATTATGATGTTGCCGCAGTTGCAAAAGCAGTTTCAGCGTATAGATAAAAGCAAACTATTTCAATCATTTGTTATTGCTGTAATTGTTGTTTCTGCTCTTACCGTAGGTGCTCACACCTATTCACTTCCGCCAACGGTAGAAATTGTCCTTAATTGGATGGATATAGGCATTACGGCGTTCTTTTTAATTGAACTCGTAATTCGCTTTATTGCCAGTAAAGGCATCAAAGATTTTTTCTCCAAAGGTTGGAATATTTTCGACACCCTTATTGTACTAGGTAGCTTATACCCTGCGGCAGGCTCAAGTATGCTAATTGCACGCTTATTGCGAATATTTCGTGTATTGCGGCTGGTGTCTATGGTCCCCGAGCTGCGCTTATTAGTTAACGCTTTACTTAAAGCTATTCCGCAAATGGGTTACATAGCCCTGCTGATGTTTGTTATTTTTTACATTTACGCCGCTGTAGGCAGTATGATGTTTGCACATATAAACCCCGTATTGTGGGGTGATGTATCAATATCTATGTTGACCTTGTTCAGAATTGCCACGTTTGAAGATTGGACCGACGTAATGTACGAAACCATGCTGGTTTATAAACTTAGCTGGATTTACTACTTAACCTTTATATTTTTAACTGCGTTTGTATTTTTAAATATGATGGTTGGCGCTATTTTAGAAGTGATGTCGCAAGAGCACAAAAATGCCCGCGATGAGCTGGCCGATAACGACTCACTACCCGCGACACAAGGGCAAGTAAACGCCTTGCAAGCACAAATTGCTGATCTAAAATCATTACTCAAAGAAAAAGAGTATTAAATAAAAGACTATTAATTTATTCACAGCCACCAGCTTAATAGCCCTAAGTTGAAGAATAATTAATTTAGCATTTAAAATAAAAAAGGGTTAGCCAATGGCTAACCCTTTTTTTATAAAACAATGTGAGCGTTTATACGGTTACATTAAATTGCTATTATTCGCTGTCAACAATTATGCGAAGCATACGACGTAGCGGCTCTGCAGCACCCCATAACAGCTGATCGCCAACGGTAAAGGCGCTAATATATTTAGGCCCCATGGCTAATTTACGAATACGCCCAATTGGAATATTAAGTGTACCGGTGACCTTAACTGGGGTTAAGTCGGTAGTGCTAATATCGCGCTCATTAGGAATAACCTTTACCCACTCGTTATGCGATTCTAAAATTTGCTCTATTTTGGCAACGCTAATATCTTCGCGTAATTTAATAGTCATTGCTTGTGAATGACAACGCATAGCACCAATACGCACACATAAACCATCTATTGGAATAGGTTGCTTAGCCGAGCCTAAAATTTTATTCGCTTCAACTTGCGCTTTCCACTCTTCTTTACTTTGACCACTTGGCATAGGCACATCAATCCACGGAATTAAACTCCCCGCGAGTGGCACGCCAAACTGATCCTGTGGCAATTGGTTTGAGGCCATTTTTTCACTGACTATTTTATCTATTTCTAAAATAGCAGCACTTGGATTTGCAAGTTGCTCGGCAACACTTTGATGAATTGCGCCCATTTGTGCAATTAACTCTTTCATGTTGCGCGCACCCGCGCCCGACGCGGCTTGGTAGGTCATGGGGCTTACCCATTCTATTAAGTCTTGCTCAAATAAACCGCCCAGTGCAAGCAGCATAAGAGAAACCGTACAGTTACCGCCTACAAAGGTTTTAACACCTTGTGATAAACCTTGCTCAATAACGTCTTTATTGACCGGATCGAGTACTATAATGCTGTCGTTAGCCATACGCAGTGCCGACGCTGCATCTATCCAATAACCATCCCAACCCGACTCGCGCAATTGTGGATAAACCGCATTGGTGTAATCGCCACCTTGGCAGGTAACAATAATGTCCATTTTAGCCAGTTCGGAAATATTGCTGGCATCGAGTAACGGCTTTGCTTCGCCCGCAATATCTGGGCCTAATTGGCCCGCTTGTGAGGTGGTGAAAAAGGTGGTGTCGATAAGTGCAAAATCACTTTGTTGCTTCATACGCTCTAATAACACAGAGCCAACCATGCCACGCCAACCGACTAATCCTACTTTTTTCATTGTGAGTTCCATTATTTGATTCATAAAAGTTGCCTGAAAAGATTAAAAATTAAAATTCATTGCGTGAGATTTAATTTTCATATCAAGCTTAAGCTAACACTGGTGGTTTAACAAAACTAGTTAATAAGTTACAACTTAAATATATTTCATACTAAGCCATAAAAAACCAAAAGCCCCATACAAAAGCATGGGGCTATAATAATTACCTTTACGCTAGCGTGGCTAAAATGTGTAGCTGTAGCTCACATCAAAGGTCATTCCCACTTCTTTAGAGCGTACTACAATATCTGACTGCGTAACTTGCTGCTCTTCATCAAGTAAGTTTGTTACTTTAAACTTAACGTTGGAGTTAAAGTCGGGATACCAAGTGTAAATTAAATCGAGTGAGTGAAAAGGCTGCTCGTAGGCATCATCACGCCCGGCTATACCGGCTGCCAATATACGCTCGCCAAATACGTTATACACCAACGAGCTACTATGCTGGCCATCAACAGAGTCGTAGTTTAGCTGTAAGTTAACCACGTATTTAGAATGCCCGGTCATGCGTTTAGTCGGGTTAGTTAAGTTACTCGCAAGTGCAGGATCGATATCTGCCTCTGAGTCACTTAAAGTAATGTTACCGCTGGTAAATAGCCCTTCGGTTAAATAAGTAAGATCTTTTAGCCATTCGGTTTCTATACCGTACACCTGCGCAGTTTTACCATTTACAAATGAGGCTGAGTAATCTTCATCGCCAATGCGTAATACAGTTTCAATCGGTTTATCTATGTCTTTATAAAAGGCTGCTACAGAGAATGAATCTCCGGTGTTGCCATAATATTCATAGCGTAAATCGTAATTTTTAATTGGGCTACTTTGCAAACCCACACGGCCAAAAGTACGAATATCGGTTAGCGGATCAAAATACGACACTGGCACTACTTCACGTAAGTCGGGGCGCACGACTGTTTCGCCATACCCTAAACGTACTTGGTAGTTTTCGCCGCCTAAATATGTAAGCGATAGTGCCGAAAAAAAGTCATCTTCATTAATACTGCCTGCGGCTATTTTTTCTGGGGAATAGTAAATATTTAAGTCATCCGCAGTAAAAATTAAGCTTGAGGTGCCGATAGAGGTTTGTTTAAATTCTTCATAACGCACCCCACCACTTAAGCGCAATAAGTCATCATAAATAACATCAAACGAGCCATACGCAGCTGATATTTTTTGCCCAGCTATATAATCATCGGCATCGGGAGCTGAGGGTTCATTAAAGTCGAGTAAAATACGTTCGCCGTCAATAAATTCATCGGTTAAATAATTGCCCGCATCGAGTGGATTATCTGCCACAGTTAACGCCAGGCCTGTGCCGTTATTTACTGCAAAACTAGAGGTGTTATAAATACGCGCTCGGTCGGCAATATCAAAGCCGGTTTTTAACTCTACCTCAACAGCATTAAAGCTTAAAGGAAGTGTTAAATTACCGCCGTATGAATTTACTCTGTCTTGCATATTTATATACGAGAACAGCGCGCGGTTATCATCGCCGGTAATTTGCGAGTTGCTATAGTTACCGCTGTTATCGTAGTTATCTCTAAATTTAAACTCTACATTAGTTGGAATGTCAGTACTGGCTTTAGAGCGAGTATATTGCCAGTCGGCGCCAATACCCCAGTAATCTAAAAAGGTATGCTGGCCTAATAACTGATTTACCGTAAGCGTGCGCTGCTCTAAATTAAACTCATGAGTACGATTAGCTCGGTTATCATTTACTATGGTGAATACCGAGCTGCCTGCGGGGCTTTGCGACGTGGCTACCTCGGTTTCATCCTCGTTGTCGCGTAAATATAAGCTCATAAATGAAATACTATGGGTATTTAATCTATAACCTAAATTTAGCGTGGCGTTATAACGCTCGTTTTCTGTGGTGGTTACTGAGTCTTTAACTGTGTTAAAACACGATGTACTTACATCTTGCGCTGAATTAAGGGTGGTTGCACAATCATTACCAATATCTTGGGCTATAACAGCGGTTCTTCTTTTTGCCGAGTCCCAGCTTTTATCGTATTCACCTGAGAATAAAAAGCCAAAAGTACCGCCTAAAAAGGACTCATCAAAACTATTGCCTAAATGGCCTTTAATATCCCAATTTGGGTCTAGCGATTCATCTTTTAAAGCAAAATTGCGTGGTAACGATTTTAACAGTTGATTGTTAATGGCAATTGCTTGGTCGGAGCGTGACGCATCGCTGTTATCAACCAAGTTATCTTTAGCAATAATGTTCCCCACATCAAAATTGCCTTTGTATTGCACTATGGCGTTATTTAAAATTTGGGGTATATCGCCATCGTTGCCTTTATAGGTAAAACCGCTGCTAGCCGATGTATCTTTAGATAAACCAACCGCAAATCCGGCAGTAAATTCTGCAGGAATTGATTTAGTACGAATATCGATATTACCGCCGCCAAACGCCGCTGGCATATCTGGAGAGTAGGCTTTTTGTACCGCCATACTTTGAATAATACTGGCAGGAAAAATATCCAACGGCACTACGTTGCGCGTTAAATCTGGGCTAGGAATATAAGCACCATTTAAACGCGCGCTAGAATAGCGCTCACCTAAGCCACGTACGTAAATAAACTTACCATCTACTAAGGTTAAACCCGTTACACGGCGCAGCGCCGAAGCCGCATCGCTATCGCCGGTTCGCGCAAGTTGTTCAGCACCTAAAATATCGGCAACAAAGGCTTGGTTTTTACGCTCCTCAACTACAGCAGCGGCGCTACCTTGTAGCCGAGTGCCAACAGCAACAACCTCTTCTATTTCGCTCTCCTCACTTTGTGCAGCGCTCAAATTAAGCGAACTTGCTAAAAGCGAAAGACTAATTGCCAATGACAATTTATTCAATCTAGCTTGATTCAACATCTTTACAGATCCCTAATCAGTTAAAAAAGGGGCGCCTAAAATGCACTTTGCAAATGGCGCCCTAACTATTTAATGTGCGTTACTGAGGTATTAGTCTTGAGCTGATGCAGCGAGTGCTGTTTCTACCCACTTGTACCAAGGTGATGTGGTGTCTTGATCAGACACTGCACCAATGTAAGGAGCGGCTTCAAAAAAGCTCGCATCTAAGCCACTTAAGTCGTTAGCGGTAACAGTAATATCGGTTGAGGCAGTATTTGTAGCAAAGCCATTGCTAGCAAATACATCGGCCCCTTCGCCTATACGTTGATTACTGCCGTTATTATCAAACCAGGCAGTAAGTGTAGTGGCCGTTAATGCTGCAGGCTCTTTACCACTATTAAAGGTGCCATCGGCATCGTCAAATTCAGAGGCGCAGGTCATTACTGAGCTATTAAAAATAATTTTATCGGCTTGTTTTTCGCCATCGCTTGAAAAGCTAATACAGCTAGATTGCAAAGCTATGTCTTTGGTCATTAATACGTTATAAAAATTAGCATTAAATGAGTCATCAAATTTAAACGCATTTGAAGGGTCAGTATCGCGAACCGATAGGCCATCGGTGGTGATGATAGTGACATTAGCAATGGTTGGGTTTGATGGTGCCACTTGCGCACTTGATGTACCTTTTACGCCGTCTGACTCAAAGCCGTTATTACCCATATATACTGTGGTGCCTTCGCGGGTAATTACGGTGCCGTGTTTAACAAACAAAAACTGCGCTTTGCCCTGCCAACCTGCATCAAAGTCAAACGAATCATCTTGTGTGTCGGTTACAACAACATGCTTAATGGTGGTTGCGCCACCAAATATTTCAATACCATCATCAAAACCTTGGTGAATATGAATGTAGTCAAACTCTGAACCCGAGCCTACCGCATTGAGGGTTAACGAGTTTAAATCATCCCCTTCTCCGCCTACTTTAGGACCTGATCCGGCATACCAAATTTTGGTCCATTTAATATTACCGCTAGAGTCGCTATTATCATTACCACCAAAGTAACTGGTGATCCCTTCTGAGGGTACATTACACGTTGCCGCGTCGCGCTCTGCGTCAGTACATTGGTCAGTAATGCCATTACCATTAATAATTATGCCGCCCCAATCTGCATAGAGTGGGCCTTTACCTTCGGCATCAAAACGAGGAAACGCCTTAGCAGAGGTAAATACAATCGGTTTATCGGCAGTGCCAACAGCTTGAATTTTTGCACCACGGGCAATGCGCACAATAGCCTCACCCGATTTAAATGCAAGAGTTGCCCCTGGCTTAACTGTTAACGTAGGGCCGTTTGTTGGAATGCTAAAATCAGTAGTCGTGTCGCCATCTGTACCAATTAATAATGCGTCTTCGAATAAGTGAACACCGCCATCTGGTAATTCTTCAAAGGTTAAGTTAGCTGTAATTTGAATGTTTTTACTGGCAAACGAGTCATTATATAAACAGTCTTTACCATCAAAAATACCGGCAACCGTGCCCGCATCAGTTTGATACTCGGTACAACTAATATCATCGTTAGTGCCACCGCTATTATTATTTGAATTATTAACACTGTTATCAGTACTGGTGCTGTTATCGTTCACCGTGGGTGTAATTTCGATATCGCCGCCACAGCCTGCTAAAGTCATTGCAGTAGCCACTAGACTAACCTTAAATAAGCCAGATAATTTCATTGTTCACTCCGTTAAAGTATTTAATTATTTTGTTAGCGCATTAAGTAATAACTTAAGTCACTTTAAGGCACGACACTCATGCATTAAGGTCACTTGAGTTATCGAATAGGAGTACAATACGGGAGAGATATGACAGTGCCGTTACATTTTAATAAACACTATGTGACAATAATAAATTAAATATATTCATATGGTTAACTTTACAGAAATAAAAAAACCGCACTAAATTAATATTAGTGCGGTTTGGCGTTGCGATTATAAACTGTTTTTATGCGCTATTAATTTAGCACCTAGCGCAAAAGTAAAACATTAAAGTAATGCTGTTTTTAGGGTTTCAGCATGTATTTTTTCGCGCTTTACATATTTAATCCATTGCTTGGCTAAGCGCTGCGATTTTTTATGTATTTGCGCTTGTTCAAACGCTAAAATAGAGGCATCAAAGTTTTGTAAATTGAACTGTGCCATGCCCAAAGCTACAAATGCATTTGATTCAAAATCAAGGTTGCCTTTATCAAGTGCTTTACGCGCAGAGTCGGCAGCTTCTTCATATTGCTCTGTATTTACATACACTTGTGCTAAGCGCTGATCGTAGTTACCACTGCTTGATAACTGCGCCGCTTTTACAAAGTATTTAATCGATTGCGCATCTTCTTTAGCTTGGATCATGGCTTCAGCTACAAAGGCATAGTTTTTAGCGGTTTGCTCTGCTATTCCTGCCTCAATTGCTTTACTCATCACTATGGCTGCTTTATAAGCCAAGCCATTGTATAAATACACCTGGGCTAATTGGCGTAAATCTGACTTGGAGGTTAAAAAGCCTTGCTGATATGCCGCTTCAATAATTGCTAGTTGTTGTTTTTCTTGACCTGTTTCACCATACATACCTGCTAACTGCACCCAGTATTCTGGTTTGTTATACAGCTTAACCATGCGCTCTAGTACCTTTACCACTTTATCGGACTGATTAAGTGAGTAGTACATAGCACGCTGTAATACTAGCCAGTTCTCTTTTGGTACTTTGCCTTCGCTGTCACTTAGTGTAATAGCTTGCGTTATATAGTTAAGGCCTTGCTGGTAGTCTTTTAGCTGATAATAGGTTTGCGCTCTTAACACATAGTAGCTCTCTAGCTTATCTTTTGTATTAATAGCATCCCATTGATCTAAAAACGTAATTACTTTGTTGTAGTCACTGTTAGCCATTGCCAATTGAGCCAAACTAAACGTAGTGCTTAAACGTAATGTTTCTGGAATACCCTCCTCAGCGACTACTTTTTCAAACGCGGCTATTGCTTTGGGTAAGTCGTTTTCATTGTAATAAATAAAGCCATAAAAGTTATGCATCATTGCAATTTCGTAGGAGTTCATGCTTGATGCGCGATCTTGTATAGAATCAAGCGCTTCAAGGCCTGCTTTAACATCGCCATCGTCGGCAAGCTTTTGGGCTCGCGCTAACTGGCTATATACTTTTTCACGCAGGGCCGGTACTCGTTTGGTTTTTTGCTCTGCGGCTTGCGCTGTAAAAGCACTCACACCTGGTAATAAACTAAGTGCACTGGGGGTTACAATACTTGCGCTTATTGTTACGGTGCAAAAAAGTGTTAATTTAAAAATAACTGCTATTGGTTGTAATTTCATCATCGCCTCGCTTTTCTATCCATTAATAGGTTGAATTAATTAATCCAAAAATTAACCGCTTATCTGGAAAGATATTTTGTTCTGCACTCCCGCAACTTCAACGGCTTCACCATTGACTACGCGGGGCTTATATTTAAATTTAAGGGCTGCATCCATCGCCGCTCGGTCAAATAGCGATTCAGGCTCTGCCTTTAATACCTGAGGGTCGCGAACAGTGCCTTGTTTGGTTACTGTAAACTCAACAATAACGTAGCCTTCAATCCCACGAGACAGTGCGCGCCTTGGGTACACTGGCGCCACTTTTACAATGGGCAGGTATTCACCATCACTTGATTCAAGGGCTAAACCACCGGCTAAATTCACCTCGGCATCAACATTGGCCGCAAAGTCAAAATTATTAGCTTTTGCATTGGCATCGCTGTTTTGCATTTTTGGTGACTCCATTGGTGGTGGCGGCTCTTTGGGTGTGGGTGGTTTTTGTGGTTTGCGCTGTTTTGTTTGTAAGCTTTCTTCTTTTTTAAGCCGTACAAAGTCAAGCACGTTCCCCTTTGCAGGTTCGCTCATTGCGCCCTCACCACCAGTAATAAGTGCCTGCATGCCTAAAAACAGCATAAAGGTTACTAAAATGGCTATTACAAATGCTATTAAATAACGCATGGCTAACCCTTAGGCTTCTTGGGCCGCAATCGACACATCAAACACACCCGCGGCGCGCGCTGCATCCATTACTTTAATTAAAGTATCCGTGGTCGACTTTTTATCTGCTTGAATAACCACGCTCCCTTGTGGGTTTTCGGCTTTTAAACGCTCAATATTTGCCTGCACCGCACGCACATCTATTTGGCGTTTATTAATCCAAATTTCACCTGTGTCTGAAATAGCGACCAAAATATTAGCGCGTTCTTTTTTAACCGCAGTGGCGGCTTCGGGGCGGTTAACATCAATACCCGACTCTTTTACGAATGAGGCGGTCACAATAAAGAAAATAAGCATGATAAATACCACATCTAGCATGGGGGTCATGTTTATTTCTTCTGCTTCGTCTTCTTGAAATAGGTTTCCTAATGGGGCTCTCATTTTTTATTCTCCTGAAATAAGTGGCTATAGATAGAGCCACTTATTAATAATTGCTTAATGGTCTAAAACCATGCTGTCTTCAAGTAGCGCTACTTCACGTTTAGCCCGGCGTTGTAAGTACGTTGAGGCAAATACCCCAGATAACGCACCGACCATGCCTGCCATAGTTGGAATAGTTGCTTTAGATACGCCCGACGCCATAGAGCGCGCACTGCCTGTACCTGTAATAGCCATAACATCAAACACTTCAATCATTCCTGTTACTGTGCCAAGTAAGCCAAGTAGCGGACACAATGCAACCATCACATTAATAAGTGCTAAGTTAGCGTTAAGACGCATACTGGCGCGTGAGATCATCGCTTGGCGAATTTGTTCTGCATTCCAGCTATTACGCTCGTTGCGCTTAAGCCAACTGTTTTTGATGGCTTTTTTGTAACCACGAAAACCATTAAAAAAGTAAATGAATCGCTCGAGTATCAATAACCACATCGCGAAGATTAACACCCCAATGACCAAGAGAACTTGGCCACCAGTGTCGAGAAAATCACGGATAGCATTGATTGAATCAATCAATAGCACCATGGTTTATGCTCCTTTTTCACTTCGTTTTGCAATAATGCCCGCGCTTTGCTCTTGTAAAATAAGCAGTAAGCTTTTTGCTCGGGTGTTGAGTATGGTGTAAATAAATACTGTGGGTATTGCCACAACTAAGCCAAGTACTGTTGTTACAAGCGCTTGAGAAATACCGCCTGCCATGAGCTTAGGATCCCCGGTGCCAAACAAGGTAATGGCTTGGAAGGTATTGATCATCCCGGTAACTGTACCAAGTAAACCAAGCAGCGGAGCCACTACTGAAATAATTTTAATCAGGGTTAAGTTACGGGTTATTTTTGGCATTTCACGCAGTATAGCTTCGCTTAATTTAAGCTCTAGGGTGTCGTAGGCTACATTTGGGTAGTCGTCTTTTACTTTCATAACACGGCCTAGTGGATTATCGTCGCGAGCAACCGTGTCTTTAAGTTGACGGCGAATTTTGCCACCCACTAGCAATAAAGATACAAAACGCTCAATTGCAATTAACAGTGCTAATAAACCCACACCTAAAATAACGTAACCCACAGCGCCGCCTTGGTGAACTTGCTCAGCGGTATCTGGGGCTTGTACTAGTAAACCTAAAATTGAGCCACCGGTTGGGTCTAGTGCAAACTGTACAATACCGTTTTTAGCCTGCTGTAAATCTCCTGCGGTTGATGTATAGCGCGATACGGGCTGGCGAGTAAGCTCACTTAGCGTATTTGTACTTGAGCTGTACTCTAAATATTTACCGTTGGAAATAAGGTTAAAAGCACCAACACGCACAACTTCTTGCTCTGCTTTGTTACCACCTTCAATAATAACCTGAGTATTAAAGCGGCTCACTTTGCCTTGCTCGGTCATTTCACGTTGTAGCTCGTACCACACTTTTTCAATATCTTCGATTGAAGCAAGTTGTGAAGTAGATCCCATTTTTTGTGCCAGATCGTCCATAAAAACACTTCGCCCTAGTATTTCTGCCGATACCACAGAGGTAGCAAACTTATTGCTTGAATCGCCTGCCACTTGTTGCAACACACCAAACAATTCTTTAAGTGATCCCATACGCTTTGATAGGGTATCGGTTAAATTAGCCAGTTTAATTTCGTTTTCTTCAAACTGGGTTTCTAAGCGCTCTGATTCACTAAGCATTTGACTACGCTTTGCTTGCGTGTCTTTTAGCATTTGTACTTGCTCGTTTTGACGCGCAGTAAATTGTTGTTCACGCTGAGTATTTTGCACACTTTGCGCAGATTTACCTTGTTCAAGGTTTTTAAGTAATGAATCTAAATCCATTGGCTCAGCTGCTACATTTGCGCATGTAAAACTTATACTTGCAGCAAGTACGGCCATTTTTGTCATTTGAGTAAACAATTTCATTTTCGACCTCTTATCGTGCTGCGTGAACTGGCAGAGTTAACATATCTGGGGCAAGTTGCTTACGCGCAATGCGTAAACCTTTATTAATTTGGCTAATGGTTGAGTCTGGAAGTGCTGCAAACGTTTTTGTTTGTGTATCCCAGCTACCAGCTAATTTACTATCGCGGGTTAAGTAAATGAGCTCTAAGCGACCAATGCGTAAAAAATCCACTTCGCGCTCTTTACCATTTACCTCAAGCAGTGCGCTGTAAGCTTCAATAGTGCGGCCATAATCAACTTCTACTTGGTATGCTTCGAGTACGCGGCGGAACTTTTCGCTAGAGGTAATATCGGCACGTTCCATCATGGCTTTTAAAGAGGTTAAACGCTTTTCACGTTCGTCTTTTAAAAATGGCACATCGAGTAATACAAACTGTTCAAGACCGGTGATCATACGCATCATTAATGGCGTAATTTGACGCTCAATAATTGAAACCTGATCCATAGAGAGATTCATCGATTGCATTTCTGCAATTTGGTTATTTAACTGTTTTGTAAGCTGAGCGTTATACACAGCTAAACCATCAATTTCTTTATTAAGGGTTTTAAACTGTTGCAGACGCCCTTGCATTGAATCTGCAATCTTGTCTATTTTTGTTTGTGATTGCGCAGCCGATTTAGTAATTTCACTGCTTTTATCAATAACCTTATTTAAATCGTTTGCGTGTACAGCGGCACTTGCGGCCACAATACCAGCTATAATTAATGGTTTAACGCCTTTCATCGCATACACCTTTACTCGTTAGTTAGCAGATTTGCTAGTTTGTTTTTGTTAGCTTTAAACGTTTGATACAAACAATTAAAAACTAAATATTTTCAATGAGCGAAAGTGTATAGATGAAAAATGACAAGCATGTTGCGCAAAGAAGTCTCTTTTATGACAGCGTTAATAAATAGCCTGTCTAAGGGGGCTGTGTAAAGAGTGCTGTGTAAGGAGTGCTGTCTAATGTGTAAAAAGTGTTATAAGAGGAGTGAGTGTTTGGCAGCCAAACACGCATAATTTAGCAATACTTAACCTGAGTTCAGGCTATTTAACTTAAAATAGCATTAATTTGATTAAATGTTTTTTGCCAGTCGGTGTAGTTTATTGCTATTGGGTGCATTTTATCGTCATTAATAAGCACTAAAGATGGAAAACCCTGAATGGGCAAACTATGTACATAATTAAGCTCTGCAATTAACTCATCATTAAGCTCTTTTGATTGAAGCCTATTTGCAAACTGCGCTTTATTTAAACCTATTTGCTCGGCTAAGCTAATTAATGTGCTTTCATCTGAGGGGTTTTGAGCATTTAAATAGTAAGCTTGCTGAATGGCTGCAACCATTGCACTTTCTTTGCCCGCTTTACGCGCAATAAGCGCCGCTCTACATGCCGGGTACGTTGAGCGCCTTGGTTTACAGTTGCGCCAAAAATCAAAATTAAACTCAGTGCCCAATTGCGCTGCTATTTTATGCCAGGTGTTTTGTAGCATATCTTGCATGTTTTGTGGCATGGGATCTTGGCTGTCAGGAGCAAGCCCTCCAACTTTGTATTCAACTACTAGTTTACTCTCAAGAGCGGCTTTTAACTTAAGCCAGCTTGGCGCATAACCCCAGCACCAACTGCACATAGGGTCGTGTACATAAACAAGTTTACTTTGAGCCATTTGCTCCTCCGTATTAACAGCTCGTGCTTAATGTAAGCCACCAGCATTTACACATACTATAATGATTAATAGCTAAACTGTTGTTAGCGTTTGTTTTTAAAATTTAAACTTTAAACTTTAAACTTTTTAACCATACGCTCTAAATCGCTAAATTGTTGTTTAAGCTTGGTGCATTCATCCAAGGTACGGTTTAAATTAGCTTTGCCCTGTATTGAAAGCTCACTAATATTATGAATGTCTGAATCGAGGGATTTAACAACCTGATTTTGCTCATCGGTTGCACTAGCTACAACATGATTCGCATCGCTAATTTTTTGTATTGCATCTATAATCTGCTGCATTACAACACCTACTGCATCGGCTTGTTGCACGCTTGTTTCACTGTCGCTTAAACTGGTTTTCATTAGTTCTACCGCTAAATTAGAGCCTTTTTGTAATTGGCTTACGGTGTCTTCTATTTCTTGGGTTGATTGCTGGGTTCGGTGCGCTAATTGACGAACTTCATCAGCAACTACAGCAAAACCTCGCCCAGCTTCACCAGCCCGTGCAGCTTCTATTGCAGCGTTAAGGGCCAGTAAATTTGTTTGCTCGCTTACCCCTTTAATTACCTCAAGCACTTGGCCAATACTGGCTGTATGCACGTTTAAGCTATTAATAGTTTGCTGTGCCTGTTCCATATTTTTTGATAACTGATGAATACTGGCCACATTATTACTGAGTGTTTGCTGGTTTTGCGCTGAGTGCTGATCGGCATTTTTAGCTAACTTAGAGGCACGCTCAGCACTGTTTGATATTTCCATTGCGGTGGCAGAAAACTGATTAATAGCGGTAGCTACACTGTCGGTACGTTTAGTTTGGTCTTCGTACATTAATAATGTTGAGTCGGTTTGCGCCACTAAACTCGAAATAGCCACATCTAATGACTCTGTGGTGTGCTTTACTTGCTCAATAGAGTGCTGTATTTTTTCAATGAATAAATTAAAAGAATGACTTAACTCGCCGAATTCGTCTTCATTTTCAACTTCTAATCTACACGTTAGGTCGCCTTCACCTTGGGCAATGTTTTTAATAGCGTCGTTTAATCGCTGCATTGGGCGCATTAAATAGCGCAATAATAGTTGCATCATAATAATGATAACAACGATACCAATAAGCATATATATAGCGGCCGTTTTACCAAAGGCCGATACACTAGCAAAGGCTTTATCTTTATCGATTACCACGCCTAAGTACCAGTCAACGTTTTCTATACCGCGTATTTTTGTATACGATATAAGCTTACTTTGCCCTGCCACTTGATACTCTGTAAATTCGCTTTGCAAAGCAGTGTGGGTACCAAATAACTCAGTAGTATTTTTTAAATTAAGTGCTCTGTTAGGGTGGCTTAACACTTGGCCGTTACTGTCAATTAAAAAGCCGTAACCTAAGCCTAAAAAATCTATATCGTTAATAATTTTTGTAATAATGCTCATTTCTATATCGGCGCCCGCTACACCAATAAACTGCTCATTTTGCTGCATCGGCACAACCGCAGATATAGTAAGTTCATTGCTGGTTACATCTATATAAGGGGTAGTAAAGGCAGTATTTTCTTTGTTTTCTACTAGCTTGTACCAAGGGCGAGACGTGGCATCAAAATCAGCGGGCAATACTACGCTTTGATCGTTTAATATAAACACGCCATTGGATTTACCAATATAGGTATTTTTAAAGTTTCCGGCCAACTCAGCGGTATTAAGCTGTGTAAGGGTAAGCGCTTTGCTATCACCAGATTGGTGCGTTTTTGCTATGGCAATAACAATTGCCAGTTTGTCATTTAGCCAATTAGCAATGTTTTGCGAAACAGATTCTGAACTTTGTTGCAGTACAAGAGCAAGTTGCTGCTCGGTTTGATTACGCATAGATACATAGTTATTAATTGTAAAAACACCAAGTACCAACACTAATACCAGTGATGCAGCAATAGTGACCTTAGAGGTAAATTTTAACGTGCCAAGCATAAGTGCCCTTTTTTAATTGTTATTATTAGCACCTACAGTTTTAGCAAATATTTAACTAAATGTCTTAGTTATTAAAGCTTACGAGCAACAAAAGAGCTAAAACAGTAATAAAGGCTTAATTATGATTATTCATGAACTTAGAAGGATCGGGAAGATTAAGGTGTGTTGTTTAAATTGTGTACTTAAAAATACAAGCCCCTTGCGAGGCTTATTACTGATTGGCGCTTAACTGCGGGAGATTTATGTCGTTTTAAAATACGCTGCACAGCGACTAAAGCGCTATGCTTTTTCCCATTTCATTTTATTATTGGTGTCGCGCGAATTGATAATTGTAGTATCGCTGCTCTCTACGCCGCCTAGTTTTGCTAAACGGTCGTATAGCACCACGTTACAAGTGGCGGCGAGGTTCATGCAGCCAATAGTAGGAATATACACGACTTCGTCGGCCCACTTTAAAACGTCTTTAGACACTGAGCCATCCTCTGGGCCAAACACATAAAATGCGTTTTCTGGGTGGGTAAACTCAGGCAGTGGCGTTGCACCTTCAATTAGCTCAATAACCACAACCGTGGCACCTTGTGGCTTTACTTTTTCTAAATTATCGGTGGCAGTTAGTGAAATTCGCTCAACCACATTTTTTGTATCGGTATGAAACTTTTGTGCATTTAAATAACGGTTTCCGGTAAAAAACACCTGCTGTGCGTCGTAGCAACCTGCAGCACGTAATACACCGCCCACATTAGTTGGGCTTTTGGGATTTAATAAACCAATAACAGCCTGTTGCTTGCTCATTAATCACTATCCTTGGTTGGCCACTCTGCAATATATAGGTCAAAGTCATCGAGCTTAACGTCGCAATCTTTTACGGTTTTGTCTTTTACCGAAATGCCCTGCTGATGCATTTTTGTTTTGTCGCCATTATTTAACAGCGGATGCCACGAGGCCAACCCTCGCCCTTCGTGCAAACGGCGATAGCTGCAACTTTGTGGCATAAAAAAGATATCTTTGAGGTTTTCTTTGGTAAGTTTTACACAAGATGGTACCAGCGTTTGACGATTTTCGTATTCGCTACAACCACAGGTATTATTATCGAGATACTGACACACAATATTAGTAAATATTAACTGCTCACCTTCGCGTAGCTGATCGGTGGCGGTAAATTCATCTTCATCTTCGCTATCAATAAAGGTATTTAAGCAGCATTTCCCGCAGCCGTCACAAATGGCTTCCCATTCATTTTGGTTCATGTCGCTTAGGCTTTTTTCAAGCCAAAATTGTGTATTTGCTAATTGTTGATCAAACATAATGTACTCGCGCCCCTAAAGAGCGCGCATTCTACCGTATTGCTGCAAATGGCGCAAAGCCAATACCTTGCAGGTAAGGGCTTTGCCTAAGCATTATTGTACTGATTTAACCCAGCGCTTTATTTTCTGTTCTAAAATTGGCATAGGTAATGCGCCATCTATGAGTATTTGCGTGTGAAACGCTTTAATATCAAACTTATTACCTAGCTGTTTATGTGCGTAGTCGCGCAGCTCACTAATTTTAAACTCTCCTAATTTATATGACAGCGCTTGGCCTGGCCATGCTATGTAACGCTCAACTTCGGCTATTACATCACTTTTAGCCATAGACGAATTAGCTAGCATGTAATCAATACCTTGCTCACGCGTCCAGCCTTTTGCATGAAAACCAGTGTCGAGTACTAAACGCATAGCGCGTAATTGCTCATCTGATAAACGCCCATACCACATATACGGGTCGGTAAATAAGCCAAGCTCTTTCCCTAAACTTTCAGCGTACAACGCCCAACCTTCGGCAAATACGGTGTAGCCACCAAATTTACGAAAATCTGGCAGGCCATCTATTTCTTGCTGTAATGCTATTTGAAAGTGATGCCCAGGCGCTGCTTCGTGAATCGATAGTGTTTCGAGTAAAAACTTAGCCTGCGCCTTTAAGTTATAGGTATTAATATAAAAAACACCTGGGCGAGAACCATCTGGTGCTGGAGACGCATAAGATGCGCCCGCAGCCGACTGTGCTCTGTAAGCTTCTACTGCTTTTACAACGTATGGCGCTTTTGGTGCTATGTTAAAAAGCAGTGGCAAACGCGCATCAATTTTTTGTTTTACGTTTTCGTATGCCGCTATTAACTCTTGCGGCGTGTTGTAATAAAATTCGTCCGAATCACGTAAGTGGTCAAAAAATGTAGATAAGTCACCTTTAAAGCCAACTGTTTCTTTTACTTTTTTCATTTGCGATAAAATACGCGCTACTTCACTTAAACCAATATCATGAATTTCGTTGGCAGATAAACTAAGCGTAGTGTGTTTTTTAATTTGGTATTCGTACCACGCTTTACCGTTAGGTAAATCGCTATAACCAACACTTTCTCGGCTATTAGGAATATATTGATTAGCTAAAAACTCGCTCATGCTGTTATATGCAGGTACTAAACGCTCTATAATCAATTTTCTATATTGTACTGTAATTTGTTGCTTTTGCTGCGCTGTAAACGACTCTGGGAAGTTTTTAATTGGCGCCCAAAATAGTGAGTCTTCGGCGTCAGTTACCACATGGGCTGCAAATTGTGGTTGCAGCTTTTTAGCCAGTGGCGTTGGTAATACTACGCCCATCTTTATGCCTTGCGCCATTGATTCTTGCACACTTACAAGCCAATTAATAAAGCCCTCACTTCGGGCTAAAAAGTTGCTGTAATCTTCAACTGTATTAAAAGGTTGTGCACTTTGTCCCGAGCCAAAACCAGCAAAGGTGTTATGTGCCCCTGCCATTTGATTAATTGGCAGTAAATAATCTGGGTATTGCATTCCTTCAAGCTTAAGCGCTAAGTCTTGGGCTAATACTTCAAAGCTTAATAATGCTTGTCCTACTAGCTGCTCTTTATCTATAAGTGTTAAGCGCTGTTGATATTTTTTATAAAAAGCGGCTTTTTTATCACGGCTAGCCGATGAAATAACAGGCGTAAATTGGTTATTAAACTCATTACGGCCATTGTAAGTGGCACTAAGAGGGCTAAACATAAGCGATTCATCGTAATATTGCGCTACCAGTACATCAAGCTGTTGCTGCGCTGAAAGCTCTGACACCACTGCTTTGGCAGTATTAGCCATGCTCAATTGCGCGTGGCTACTGGTGGTGTTACTTTCATGCTTACTTTTATTTATATTAGTGCAACCACTTAAAGCAAGCAGTACACCACTGGCTATAACCGCCAAGTTTATTAATTTCATGCTGATACCTTGTTAAAATTTACTTATCGAGTATGCGTAGTTACATCAACTAAATAAAGAAATTACGATAGATAACAGCCATCGCTATTTATTTGCAGTTTGTGCTTAGCTTGGTAAAGTCGAGTTAATTTAAAATACTAATAAAAGACCCCCTAATATGAAAAAACAACTACTGTCTGCTTCTATCGCACTTTTATGTTTAAACAGTATGAATGCCTATGCTGTTACTTATGTATCTGCTAAGGCAATGCTTGATGTTCAAAGTGGTAAGTTAATACAGTCACCCCTTATTACCATAGATAATGGCGTGATCACCGCTATTGATAGCAATAAAACGCCTAAGCTTAATAAAGGAGATGAACATATTAAGCTGCCTGAACTGACACTTATGCCAGGATTAATGGACATGCACGTGCATTTAACCAGCGATCCAACGGTACCTCGCAGTGAGCGTGTAGGACAATCGGTACCGCGTATGGCTGTAAAAGCAGCGTACTTTGCGAAAAAAACCCTTGAAGCTGGGTTTACTACCGTGCGCAACGTAGGCGCAGAAGGTTACAGCGTAATTGCAGTACGAGATGGAATTAATGCAGGCGATATAATTGGCCCTCGTATTTGGGCAGCAGGTCCCTCTTTAGGTATTACCGGCGGCCATTGTGATAACAACCGTTTACCACCTGAGCTTAAATATACCTCGCAAGGCGTTGCCGATGGTCCATGGGCGGTACGCGTTAAAGTGCGCGAAAATATTAAATACGGAGCCAACGCCATTAAATTTTGTGCCACAGGGGGAGTATTTTCAAAAGGAACTAAATTGGGTGCACAGCAGTACTCGTTTGAAGAAATGAAAGCCATTGTAGATGAAGCGCACCTTCGCGACTTACCAGTAGCCGCGCATGCTCATGGTACAGATGGTATAAAAACCGCAATTAAAGCCGGTGTTGATAGCGTAGAGCATGCCAGTTATTTAGATGACGAGGCAATTAAATTAGCTAAAGATCATGGTACTTGGCTTTCAATGGATATTTACAATACCGAATATACACTGAGTTTTGGCGAACAAAATGGCGTAGATGAGGAAAACCTAGATAAAGAACGCCAAGTATCTAAAGTACAGCGTGATAGCTTTAAACGTGCAGTGAACGCCGGCGTAAACATGGTATTTGGCACCGATGCTGCTATTTACCCGCATGGCGATAATGCTAAACAGTTTTCTCGCATGGTTGAGTTTGGTATGACTGAACTGCAAGCAATTCAAGCATCTACTGTAAATAGCGCAAAGCTATTAAAAATGGATAAGCAGTTAGGCCAACTTAAAACCGGCTTTGCAGCCGATATTATTGCAGTAAAAGGCAATCCGCTTAAAAATATTGCAACACTTGAGCACATTCCTTTTGTAATGAAGGCAGGGGTAGTTTACAAAAATTAGTAACTCTTTTTAGATAGCTCTACATAAGGCCCGCTTTTAATTTATAGCGGGCCTTTATTTTAAGTCTAAACAATTTATAGCTGAAACTTTGGCCAACTTAGGCTGAAAAAGCTAATCGTACATTTAAAAAGCATAAGTTACGCTTACCAATTTCAACACGCTTAAAAAACCAGCAAACAGATTGTTATTAAAGTTTTTTTTGAACTTTTTATTTATTTTAATAACGATAACCATTATCATTCACGCAACTTGTTAAATACGAATACTTACCATTATATGCATAACTTTAAATATTCTTTACTTACCCTTGCTTGTTTAAATGCACAATTAGCCTTTGCTAATGATATAAAAGTTGAAGACAACATAGAGCGCATTAGCGTTTACGAAAAACAAAACCGTGTTGTTATGAGCTCTGGCTTAGCTACTAAGTCAAACATGTCGTTAATGGAAACCCCAGCTCCTGTGGTTATTATTGACCGTGAACTTATTGAATCACAAGGGGTTAATAGCCTGCAAGATTTAGTACGCAACGTAAGTGGTTTAACTCAAGCCGGCAATAACTACGGTATTGGCGATAATTTAGTTATTCGCGGCTTAGATGCCAATTACACCTACGACGGTATGTATGGCGGTGCTGGGCTAGGTAATACCTTTAACCCGACTCGTTCACTTACTAATGTTGAATCGGTTGAAGTACTAAAAGGCCCTGCTACTGGTTTATATGGCATAGGTAGCGCTGGTGGCGTAATAAACCTAATTGAAAAAAAGCCTGAGTTTAACGAAAAACATAAAGTGGGCGTAGAGCTTGGCCAGTGGGATAGTTATGCACTTTCGATTGATAGCACCAATGCTATAACCGATAATTTAGCCTACAGGGTCATGGCTAAAACAGCTTCAAGTGCCGGCTTTCGTGACTTAAAAGAAGATCGCGACGAAATTTATACCTCACTTAAATATGTATTCGATAACAAACAAAATATTATGCTCTCCGCGGCCTACATTAAAGATGCCATTGCAGTGGATTCAATTGGTCACCCTATTCGTATTTACGATGCAAATTCGGTAAATGGACTAACGTCAGATCAAGTAACCGGTGCTGATTTAGTAAATGATCCGTCTGGCAATGGCTTGCAATTATCTGAAGCGCAGCGCATTGAGCTTGCAAATTCATTATCGTCTTCAGATGGTTTAACGCCTTACAGCTTTGGTACTAATGGTATTATTTCACCTATGGCTAAAGATAACGAAGGTGAGGAGCTGCGTTTTAAATTAACCCACAACTACTTTATTACCGATGATTTATTTTTGAATCAACAATTGCAGTATCGTAATTACACCTCAAGCTTTGCTCGTCAAACCGGGGCTTATAATTACGTGTATTCAACTCGCAGTGGAGTAATAAACCAAGATCCGCGCGCGCCACTAGTTGAAGACGGGGTACTTTACCCGTTTGCAGCACGCCGCCAAGAGTATCGCCAAGTGGAGGCCGACGAAAAGTCATGGCAGTACTTTGCCGATTTGCGTTACGACTTTTCAGTAGCCGATATAGACAACGAGTTATTAGTAAACGCTAATTATGAAGATAGAGATATTGGCTTTAAACAATATTCTATTTATGATGCCGATAAAGTGATCAACGATAGCGACGGTAACTTACTTTACCAAGGCACACTGCCCTACATTTACGATATACGAGAGCCTAACTGGCCAACCGGTAACTTTGCCGATTACGACCCACTTAAAACCAGCGACTACAATAAAAAAGTACAAGCTTGGGGGTTAGGTATTCAACATGTAAGCTATATAAATGAAGCCCTTACTACACGTATTGGGGTTGCCTATAACCGTATTAAACAAAGTTACGAGCATTTAGGTGTAGATGAGCGCTACAGTTCAAGCCGTGCAAACCCAACCCCTGAGGCAAATACATCAGACAGTGGTTTAACCTATAATTTAGGTGCAACTTATCAACCAACTGAAGATTTCTCGATATTTGTTAATCATTCTAAAGGGCGTACAGCCTACAGTGTTTTAGGCTCTGTAAGTGGTAACGAAGCCGACAGAGAAGATTCTGAATCGTTAAGTAACGATTTAGGATTTCGCTTTAAGGCCTTTGACGATCAGTTATTAGCGTCTATTGTGGTATTTGAAAGCGCGCGAACTAATTTAGAGTATGCTAATCCTCTTTATGAAGCGGGTGTATCTGCAGAGGGTGTAGTTGAAAGCTTTTATAATGGTAAAGAAGAAACCAAAGGTGTGGAGCTTGATTTAAACGCTTACTTAAACGATAAATGGAAAATAAACGTCAACGGCGTATACCAAGATGCACGTGATCAAAGTAATCCTAATAGCAGCAGTTACGATACTCGCCAAAAAGGCGTGCCCTATGTAACTGCCAGCACTTGGGTAACTTACTACGCAAACATGTTTAATTTACCAGAGGCGGTGAATATTAGCGGCGGTATTACTTTTGTAGATAACCGCAGCACTAACTCTAGCTCGTTTTCGATTCCGGATGGTTATGTACCTAGCTATACAATTTATGACACTGCCATTTCGTACACAACTGATAAATGGCATATGCAGCTAAATCTTAATAATTTATTTAATAAGCGTTATTACTCTAAAGCCATGTTTTTAGGCGGTATGCCTGGGCAAGAGCGCAATGCTAAATTAAGCTTTAGCTACACACTTTAACTAGTTAAATACTTAAAAAGCACGGTTTTCTAATTTAGAAACCGTGCTTTTTTGTGTTTAATGAATGCTTAATTTAGATCAGATAGTAACAACTATACGACCGTTAATTTCGCCTTTGAGCATATCATCAAAAATTTCGTTAATATCCTCTAAGCGTTTTTCTTCAATAATTGCTTTTACTTTACCTTGTGCTGCAAATTCTAAGCACTCTTGTAAATCTTTTCGAGTACCTACAATAGAGCCCACAACTGACACACCATTTAATACTGTGTCAAAAATAGGTAATGGCATATCCTCTGGCGGTAAACCCACTAACACACACTTACCACCACGACGTACACTTTTATAAGCTTGCTCAAAACCAGGCTTTGAAACTGCAGTACATACAACTGCATGCGCGCCGCCTACTTGTTCAAAAATGGCTTCGCTTGGAACCACTTCTTTAAAGTCGAGGGTAATATCTGCGCCAAGCTCTTTGGCCAGCGCGAGTTTTTCTTTGCCGGTATCAACCGCTATAACATTAAACCCCATTGCTTTAGCATACTGTACAGCTAAGTGCCCAAGACCGCCCACTCCCACAATAGCCACCCATTGCCCGGGTTTAGCTCCCGATACTTTAAGTGCTTTATACGTGGTTACTCCAGCGCAAAATAATGGCGCGGCTTCTGAAAAGCCAAGCCCTTCGGGTATTTTTACCACGTAGTCACCGTGTGCTAAACAATATTCGGCGTAACTACCATCTATAGAGTAGCCGGTATTATGCTGTGACAAACACAGGGTTTCTCTGCCATCTAAGCAAAACTCACAATGCCCACAGGCACTGTAAAGCCAAGGCACACCAACGCGATCGCCTACTTCTAGGTGTTTAATATTGCTACCGACCTTTTCAATTACACCTACGCCTTCGTGGCCTGGCACTAAAGGCATTTTAGGCGCAACAGGCCAATCGCCATGACATGCATGTAAATCGGTATGACACACCCCACAGGCCGCTATTTTTACCAATACATCATTTATGCCAACCTCTGGGATAGGCATGTCTATTATTTGTAATTTACCTTTAAATTCATTATTAATTGCAGCTTTCATAATCATTCCATCGTTTAAGTAATACCTATAAAATAAGTATTAATGTGTATTAAAAATAAACTTCATTGCTTTATACCCGTTACAACTTAAACCAATATAGCTGAGTAATTATTAATCTAAATCAAACTTTAGTCTGACAGTAATTACTTAACTCGCTGTAAAATCTTGCCATACTCAATAAGCGTGCTAGCATTAGTTTCTGAAATTACTAAAAATTAAGAAGTTATGAGTTTATCCGACAAAAATTTTTCCTTTGTAATGCACTGTGGTGAAATGGGTAGCCGCTGGGGATTCAATCGTACTATTGGACAAATGTGTGGCTTATTGATTATTACTAAAAATCCGATGACCGCGAACCAAATTGCAGAATCCCTCAGTATTTCACGCGGCAATGTTAGTATGGGCATTAAAGAGCTGCAATCGTGGCAGCTTATTAAAGTACAACATATTCCTGGCGACAGAAAAGAATATTATGCCCCTGCGGGTGATATTTGGGATATGGCTAACCGGGTGTTCGAAGAACGTAAAAAACGCGAAGTAGAGCCTACTCTAAGCTTACTGCGCGATAATCTATTAGATACTGCAAGCAACGAAGATGAACTTTACGCACAAAAACAAATGGGCGAAATTCATAACCTGCTTGAAACAGTGACTAAATGGTCATCTGAATTACAGCGTTTAACCCCTGAGCAGCTTAATAAGCTAATGAAGTTAGGATCTGGTATCGGTAAGGTAATTGATTTAAAAGATAAAATATTTAAAAAAGAGTAAGTAAAACCCAAAATTCAAAAAAAGCCGCAATTGCGGCTTTTTTTAGATACTTATTTAATCTGTATTATATTTTTGGATAGCCAATTCTGTCTGATAAATAACCTACACTGGTAGCAAAGTAATACGAGCGATTCCAGTGCATAAATACTTTATAGTTATCGTAGGCTAAGTACATACGACCATTTATATCATCTGGCATTACCAACGCTGCTCGTACATCTACATTTGGCAGATCACTACCATCTGCACGGCGTACACCTAGTGCTTGCCATTCAGCTAATGAGCGCTCTGAGTCATTCCAAAACTCTAACCATTGTTTACGCGTTTTAGTACCGCGCACTAGCACGTATTTACTATCAAAGTTTTCTGGTAACTTAACCTGACGACCCCATGTAAGCGAGTCGTTCCAGCCTTCTTGCTTTAAGTAATTAGCAATAGAGGCGAATGCATCTTCTTTGGTAGTCCAAATATCTTTGCGACCATCGTTATTATAGTCAACCGCGTAAGCGTTAAATGAGGTAGGCATAAATTGCGTTTGCCCCATAGCACCTGCCCAAGAGCCTTTAAACTTATCAAGGGTAATGTGCCCTGACTTTAAAATATCAAGCGCAGCCCAAAGCTGTTTTTTATACATGGTTTCGCGACGACCATCGAATGCGAGCGTAACGAGCGATGAAATTACATTATGGCCACCTTGTATAGCACCAAAGTTACTTTCAAGGCCCCAAATAGCCACAATAAAGCGCGCTTGCACGCCAAAGTCTTTAGCTACTTTTTCTAGCACGTCTTGGTTTTCGGCGTATAATTTACGGGCGCGATCAATTTTCCATTGCGGTACGCGTTTAGGTAAATAGGTTTCGAGCGTTTCTTTAACTTCTGGCTGATTTTTATCTGCAGATACTATTTTTTCTTTATAGCTTGCACCAGCAAAGGCTTGATCAATAAGCTGGCTGTCGTAACCCTTTGCAATTGCTTCTTGCTTTAAAGCGTCTAAATATGTTTGAAATTCAGCTTGTGTTTTTGCCATTACAGATGTGCTTAAACATACTCCACATAAAATCATGGCTAATTTTTTAATCATTATCGGCTCCGTTTTCTTTTCGTAATTGGCTTAACAGATTCTCCTGCGGAGGCGGTATTTGTAAATAATACCCTTTTTCTGTCAATGCTGCTTTTACGGTTTCTAAATCAGCTGTGCCTAACATCGCACGTTTTGCTAGGTTTATCAGCATCACATATTTAGGTTGACCAAACATAGCCATTAAAGGTTCCGGAACTTTAGTAAAATCATCTCTTTTTTCAACAAATAAGAAGCTATCCGCTTTTTTCTTACTTTTATATACCGCAGTGAGCATTATGGCCCTATAAATTCTTGCTTAACAATGATTCACACTATAACATGAGAGCAATAATAAGTTAGAATAATTAGATTGAAAATTTCAATAAAGGCCTTATTCAGCCTGCGTTTATCTAAATTTAATCTCTGATCAGATAATTCAATTGAGCGTGTATGTCAGAACAAATTTTTGAGCTAAAAGGGAATCTTTTTACGTTATCAGTTTTACATCTTTACAGTACTGATATAAACCTTTTAGCAGAGCAACTGTATATAAAAATAGCCCAAGCGCCCAAGTTTTTTGAAGGTGCGCCTATTGTTGTTAACTTAATTGAGATAAAAAATAACTCTCTCGATTTTGTTCATTTAAAATCATTACTTGAGCGTATGAGCTTTAATGCGGTTGGTGTGTGTAATGGCTCAGACGAGCAACATACGCAAGCCAAAGCAGCTGGTCTCTCTGTATTAAATTATTCACAAGACGTTAAGAGTGAATCTGTTAAAAAAGAACCCAATACGTCTATTGTTGAAAAAACAGTGCACTTGCCTGCACAAATAATTAATGGCACGGTACGCTCTGGTCAGCAAGTTTATGCAAAAGATCGCGATTTAGTGGTACTAGGTGCTGTAAGCCATGGCGCAGAAGTTATTGCAGATGGCAACGTACATATATACGGAACCCTGCGTGGTAGAGCAATCGCTGGCGCAAAAGGGTTTAAAAACGCACATATATTTTGTAATCGCTTAGAAGCAGAACTTGTTTCTATTAATGGCAATTACTGGATCAGTGATTCACTGCAAGGTGAACACTGGGGTAGCGCTGTGCAGATACAACAAAAAAATGAATCATTAGAAATTTCAGCTTTGGTTAAAGGATAAATCTCATGGCAAAAGTTATTGTCGTTACCTCGGGTAAAGGTGGTGTTGGTAAAACAACGTCAAGTGCCGCAATTGGTACAGGCTTAGCATTAAAAGGCTACAAAACAGTTATTATCGATTTCGATATTGGCTTACGTAATTTAGATTTAATTATGGGTTGTGAACGTCGTGTAGTGTACGACTTTGTAAACGTAATTAATGGTGAAGCAAATTTAAATCAAGCACTTATTAAAGATAAGCGCGTTGATAAACTATTTTTACTCCCTGCATCACAAACTCGTGATAAAGACGCCCTAACACGCGAAGGTGTTGAGCGCGTGCTTAACGAATTAAAAGAAGACTTTGATTACATTGTTTGTGATTCACCAGCGGGTATTGAAGCTGGCGCTATGATGGCTATGTACTTTGCCGATGAAGCAATTGTAACAACAAACCCTGAAGTATCGTCAGTGCGAGATTCAGACCGTATTTTAGGTATTTTACACAGTAAGTCTAAGCGCGCTGAAGAAGGTTTAGAAAACATAAAAGAACATCTATTAATTACTCGCTACAATCCAGATCGTGTTTCTAAAGGTGAAATGTTATCGGTTGAAGATATTCAGGATATTTTAGCGATTGATTTATTAGGCGTTATTCCTGAGTCTCAAGCAGTATTAAGCGCATCTAACTCTGGCCAACCTGTTATTTTAGACAGTGAGTCTGATGCAGGACAAGCTTATGCAGATGCGATTAGCCGCTTACTAGGTGAGACTGTCGACTTTCGCTTCTTAGATGTAGAGAAAAAAGGTTTATTCAAACGGATATTTGGAGGTTAACGTGTCTTTACTTGACTACTTCCGCTCAGAAAAGAAAAACAGTGCGTCATTAGCAAAAGAGCGATTGCAGATCATAGTCGCGCACGAACGTTCTCAACGAGGAACGCCGGATTACTTACCACAATTAAAACAAGATATTTTAGATGTGATCCGTAAATACGTTAACGTGAGCAGTGATGCAGTCCAAGTTCAATTTGATCAGAACGAAGATGACTTAGCCGTGCTTGAGCTAAACGTAACCTTGCCTGACGAAGAGCCAAAAGTATAAGGCAGTAATTAAGCATTAAATTACTGCTCGCAAAAAAGCCGTTCATTAAAATGAACGGCTTTTTTATTACCTCTTAGCACTCATTATAATCTTGGAGCCAGAAGTCAATAAAGGCACTGGGTCTATAATAATATAAACTCGTTTTTGTTTTGCATTCATCTTATATTTTTATAAGGCTTTCAGCATCTAATAATTTACTGCCTTTGTGGTCCGTTACCGCATAGTTAAAACCTGATTGAATACAAAATGAACCGTACTCCCCCGATTTACTCAAGGCTAAAAATCCTACTTGAAACTGTTTGTAATCCCCAAGTTTATTGGCTATACGCTCAACAGCGGCTTTGCAAGCTTGTGTGGGTGTCATGCCTTGGCGCATCATTTCAACCACTAAATGACAACCAACCGTTTTTATCATTAACTCCCCCATACCCGTAGCTGTTGCAGCGCCAATATCGTTATCAACATACAATCCAGCACCTATTATTGGCGAGTCGCCTACTCGGCCTGACATTTTAAATGCAGCACCACTGGTAGTGCATGCTCCTGATAAATTACCATTATTATCAAGTGCTAACATACCAATTGTGTCGTGATTTTCGATATTGATCACCGGTGCATATTTTGATTCTATTAGCCAATCTTGCCACGCCTTTTTAGCTTTAGCGGTTAACAGGTGTTCTTCAAGAAACCCCTGCGACTTTGCGAACTGCTGTGCACCTTCACCCACTAGCATCACATGTGGGGTTTTATCCATCACTAGACGAGCTACCGAAATTGGGTGTTTAATATTTTGTAAAAAAGCGACTGCACCACAATTTTGGTTTTCATCCATGATACAAGCATCTAAAGTAACTTTACCTTCCCTATCAGGGTAACCGCCATACCCAACTGTCATCACATCTGGATCGGCCTCAGGGATGCGAACTCCAGCTTCGACCGCGTCAATGGCTTTACCATTATCAATCAGTACTTGCCAAGCTGCTTTATTGGCTGCGATCCCGTGCTGCCAAGTTGATACAACAATAGGTTTACGCGGTGTCATACTGGCTACTTTGTTGATGTTTTGCTTATGAGCCATAGTCTTTACTGTAAATGCAGCTGTACCTAGAGCAAATAAAGTGGTTAACGACTGTTTTAAAAAGTGTCTTTTACTATTCATGGCTAAACCCTGCTCTTTAATTAATATTTTATTAGCCGTTGCTCTACTAAAAAGTGCTATAGATGCTATTGATGTATCAGCCAAATAACTTAGTAGCGCTAATGAAAAGGCCAGAGTATGTGCGTCTGGCCTTTACAGTGCTAAAACTATTTTTCTAATCCGAGTAATTCAATATCAGCAATTTGCAATAAGCCATCATTATTCGCATTTTTACTAATGCTCAGACGATAACTTCCAAAAGAGAAACCATTATTAAATTTAAATGAGCGTCTTTGTAAGCGATCCTCCCAGCTTTCACCTATCCATGTGGCCACAACTGTCCAAGTTTGCCCCCCATCATTTGAACCTAATAAGCTAAAGTTTTCAGGATCTCGCTCTGGTGCATCATTAGCACTAGTTATCGCAAGTCCGCCCACTGTTTGTGCATCAATAAAATCCACTTGTATCCATGCTGGATTTTCCTCTGTTGGTGCGCCTTTCCAATCATTGTGATCAAGCCATTTAGTACTATTATCATCATCGAAAGCTTTATCTGCACTCTCAGCATCACCAATACTAAAGCGTGCTGTAAACACAGTAGCGACCAATGCTGTCAAATCTTTAAAGGAATACTCAGGGCCAATCATGCCAACTTCAGCTATTTGCATTAAGCCATCATTATTAGCATTTTTGGATACTGAAAGTCGATAGTGGCTATACGCTAAAGTATTCGCAACTGAAAACATTCTTTTTTCAAGTCGTTCAGCAAAGCTTTCCCCGACCCAAGAGCCTAAGTTTCGCCAAGTTTCACCATCATTTGAGGCTAATAATGCAAACGAATCCGGATCACGCTCAGGAGCATCACTTGCACTGGTAAGAGTTAATGTATTAACGGCTTTAGGCGCCGGCAAAGTAACTTGCACCCAAGCTGGATCATCAGCTGTAGGAGGCCCTTGCCAATCATTATGATCTAGCCATTTGGTATTTACGTCATTATCAAAAGCTTGCGCAGCCCCTTCACTATCGCTGATACTAAACCGTGCGGTGTAGCTCGCTCCCGTCATTTTACTGTGTTCAGAGCCAGGTAATTCAGGACCAATCAAATCAATGTCGGCGATTTGTAATAAACCATCATTATTTTTACTTACTTCTAAACGATAACTGTTAAAAGCGAGTTGATTCTGAAAAGAAAAAGCTCTGCGTTGCGCTCTCGAGTCAAAAGACTCACCAACCCAACTTGCCATTTTCTGCCATGTCGCTCCATCATCATTTGAGGCTAACACTGCAAAGTTTTCAGGATCACGTTCTGGCGCATCATTTGCACTAACTATTACTAATTGATCCACTGCAACTGGATCAGTAAAATCCATTTGGATCCAAGATGGCGTTTCTTCACTTGGCCCTCCTTGCCAATCATTATGATCTAGCCATTTAGTTGTTGGGTCATTATCAAATGCTTTATCGTGATTTTCTGCTTCTCCAATACTATTACTGGCACTGGCTGTCCCTCTATTCACATCTGTGTGATCAATACTCTTAAAAACTGGCCCAACAAACTGAATTTCCGATAGTTGTACTAAACCATCATTATTTTTATTCTTTTTAATATTGAGTCGATAACTCAAGTATTTTTGTCCATTAACAAAGCTAAACTGTTGACGAGAAAGGCGTTCGTCAAATGTCGCGCCAATAATATTTGCAAGCTCTGACCAACTTGCTCCCCCATCATTTGATCCTAGTACAGTAAAGTTTTCAGGATCTCGCTCTGGAGCATCATTCGCACTAGTAATAAAAATACTACTAACGGCCTGAGGCTGAGCAAAATCAACTTGTATCCATGACGGTGATTCTTCGCTCGGTGCACCTAACCAGTCATTATGATCTAACCATTTTGTATCGAGATTATTATCAAATGCTTTTGAAGCACTTTCTGCATCACTTATCGCGTTGCGAGCAGTCAATACTGCGCCAGTTAGGTTTTCAACTGTTGTTATTTCTTGTAGTGGACCTGTTGATAATGCGACCTCAAATAATGGTAGCGATAAATCAACGACACTATCGGCAGTTAATCCAAACTCAGCCGTTAAAGGATGTACACTAATGGCATCATAAATACGTTGGCGAAACACAGTTAGGGCATCATTGTCATCAGCAAGAGCAGCGGTGATATTCTGCTGCGCATTCTCCATAATAGATCTTAAATTCTCAGTCTCACTAAACTGTGCGAAAGACGCATTTAAAAGCGATAATTTAACGGTAGTTTCGTCTGCATATTGTACAGAACAGATTTGCTCTGCATCAGCATTTTCTTCGCAATTTTCTCCAATAATAAAGTTTTCAAGTTTATCTGGGCTTATCACAGCCATGGTAAACACATTCGTATTACCGGTTTGCCATCCGATAGTGCGTAACAACAATGCCGACATTTGTGCTTGTGCCAATGCCATAAGCTCTGGTGTTGATACATTGCGACCTTCAGCAATTTGCTGCTCTACTAACTGTGTAGCTAACGTTGTTAGAGCATTAACTTGTAACTTCGTGTCTTCAATACCGTCAGCAGCATTACCATAAGGCACCTTTAATTGCCCTAAAGTTGAAAATATACTGCCAGCAATGACTGAACTACTAGTTTGCTGAGCAAAGTCTGCATCTCCACAGCGCAAGGCATCACATAACATTGTTGAGCTATCCGTTGTGGTAACACTCAATTTCACTGTGGTATTAATACCAAAACCAGCATCACTGGTTAACTCTAAAAAAAAATGCCCATCTTGATCTGTCGCGTGTGCCGCGCGCATCGTTAAGTTACTGCCATTTAATGCAGAAATCGAAATATCAGCATTTGCTAAAATACCTTTGACCACGGTTCCTGCAATTTCAGCATGTGTAACGTCAGGCGTTACTGAGACATTGTTTGCCTGAGGGTCATTGTTTGAACCACCGCATGCACTAAGTAGGCTTGCTGCGAATAGCGATGTCCCTGCAAGCTTAAATCTATTTAGTCTATTCATAATTTTGCCTTTTAAAATCAGGTGTTGATAACACGCGACTTACCGTATTGATTAATTGTAATTGATTAAACGGTCGCTGCTTTTTACTAGGATCGTTAAACGACTCTATAAAAAATATGCAGATTGATTGTCAACGCATTGATATAATTTATTGATTATTACTAACAGCTAAAACCGATAAGTCAGCCCAGCATAATAACGGCGCCCACTATAACTACTGCTACGAAGCCTCGCTTTACTATCATCACCATAAAATGTTCGTGACTCTTCTTTTGTTAAATTGATCACGGAAGCCGAAATTACTAAATTTTCCATTAAGCTATATGACGCATTTAAATCTACTTGTTGGTAAGGCTCTTGGGATACCGTTAACCCATCAGCTAAGCCTAAGGCCATTTCGCCACGGCGGTTATACGACGCTCGAACACTGTAATTATCCTCTTCAAAATAGGCTGAAAAGTTAAACTGATCATTAGCGCTACCTACTAAGGCAGATTCGCCTACTTTTTCACCATTAACACTAACATCGGCTTGATTCGTATCATTAAGCGTGTAATTTGCATTAATACCGAAACCATTATCAAAAGCATGTTGAGCAAACAACTCTACTCCTCGAGATGTAGCATTTGTACCATTCGCTGTAGTGGTAAAGGGTGTGACTTTGATGTTTCCTGCGGTGACAATTTCAACCCCTGTATAAGGATTTGTAAAGCCATCGAATGGACGTTCAGAGGTAATGATCAACGGTACGATAAAATTATCAACATCCTTATTAAATAATGCAATCCCCACAGCAGAGCCTGTCCCATAGTAATATTCAGCCGATAAGTCGAGTTGTACCGATTCAAATGGCTGTAATGCTTTATTACCTCCAGACCCACTCCAACCTTGATCAACTGGATTTCCTCTAAATTCAAGCCTATCGTCGGCCCATTCTTGAGATATAAAAGTCAGTTGTTCAGGTGCACCTAAATCATTAAAAGGAGCGCGAGACATTGTTTTAGCCGCTGCAGCTCGAATAACCAATGAGTCACTCGCTTCCCATACTAAATTTAAGCTAGGTAAAAAGCGGTCATCTTTAACGGTTCGCAGCGTTGTCGTTTCTACATCAACCAATCGTTCATTGCCAAGAATATCTTCACCTGTTGCATCTTCAATATCATCTAAAAAGTAATTTATTTTATCTGATGACATGATTTGCGTTTCGGTTTCGACATAGCGTACTCCTACGTTACCGCGGAAATCGCCAAACGAAAAATCAGCTTGAAGATAAGCAGCGGTAATTTTTTCTTCAATATCAAAAACAAAATCAGGCTCGCGACGAGTGTATTTTACGTATTCATCAGTAACTGCATCACGATATTGCTGCCAATTTATGGTCGGCATAGTATTGATTTCAAAACCACCTGCAATATTCTGTTCTGACTCACGATTAAGCACATCCTCTAGATTAGGCATACCACCAATCCATTGATAAGCAACTTCGTCAATCGCACCTTGACTAAATGGGTCAAGCTCACCATTAGCAATACGATTAGCACCGTCTTGAGTTATAAAAAAAGTGTTATTCGTTTCTCGGTGTAAGGTGGCTTTACGGTGCTTAACCCCCATTCGCAAAGTGTCTAAAATGCCATAAGCAACATGATAATCTAAATCAAGTTGACCATATTCTTCTTTTAAATCACTGACGATAAAACTAGAACCTGTTGAGCCTGGATCTGGATCACCCGCAATACCTGCCTGTAAATTAGTTAGCAAAGCAGGATCGGCGTATAGAGAAACTCGATCGCCTAAACGCCAACCTGCAAACGCTGCCGCATTCTCGTTATTCCCTGAGTCACTGCGACTGCCTGGCTGACCACTTTTATAGGCTGCATTAAATGATTCTGATGGGCCACCACTGGCTTTAGTACGACCAAATTTACCTTTCAAATCAAAAATGCTACCTGCATATTCAAATGCAAAATCATAGGTATCAGAAGTATCTTTTTCTTCTGTGTAACTGCCAATTATCCACGGGAACTCTAAATTTCCCTCACTCCCACCAGCACCACTAGTGAAGTCCATTCCCGTCACAATAGTGCCCGTGTCATCAAGTTGCACACCCGTTAAATAGTCGGGATTGTATTTCCATTCAGGGATCTGTAGCTGTGATGTGGTACGATCTTGACCTAACTCAAAATGAAAATGATTGAATGTAAGTTCTAAATTATCTGTTGGCCTCCATTGTAGTGTTGCCTGTATACCAACTCGTTCCCTTTTTTCTTCCGTAATACTTACACCTGCAACTTGCGGTGCCCACACTCCATCGTAGGTATTACCGTAAGCATCTTCTAATGCACCAAAGCGCCGTGTACTATCAGTAATTTCATTACCATTAGTATCGGTTGCTGGTAAATCGCTTCCAGTAGCCCAGCGCCAACCACCGCCAGCAGACATATCACCAGTTAAGCTTCGGTTAGTCCGATCTTGTTTTGTATAACCGAGTAAAAAACCAAAATCTTCATCATCATTTTTCCATGAGTACACACCACTAAAATTAGGTTCATACTCTTTAGTAACATCAGCGTAAGTGTATTCAATATTAAAGGCACCTGAGTTTGCATCCATATCTAAAGGGGTGCGGCTGTTTAGAATTACCGTACCGCCTACGCCCCCTTCATCTAAACGAGCTTCAGATGATTTAAATACTTCAACTGATTTCACCATTGTCGAAGGTAGTAAAGAATAGCTAAAAGAGCGAGATGGCGAGCCAGGTGAAGATGCTATAAAGTTACCATTGAGTTGAGTGAGTGTTAAATCTGACGACAAACCACGAATGCTTACATTTTCGCCTTCACCACCACTTCGCGATATCACCACACCAGGAACACGTTGTAGTGAATCAGCTACATTCTTATCGGGAAACTTACCTATATCCTCTGCGGTTATAGCATCCACGATAGAATTAGAAAGACGTTTTATAGCTAAATTCTCAGCCATAGAAGCCCGTATACCACGTACCTCAATCACCTCTAGGTCATTTTCGTTTACTTTTTCAATTTTCTCTTGTTGTGCGTATGCCCAGTTACATGTCGTCATTAGGGCTAATACTAATGCCGTTTTTTTAAACTGTCGTGAAACTCTTATAGATTCTGGACTGTTATTAATGGCCATGCCTATCTCCAGTATTGTGTTGTCATAGTTATCAAAATGAGAATTAGGGATTTTATTAACATAGCGTTAACCCATAACAATGGTTAACATTGTGTTAATGATGATTTAGCATAGAGTTACAGCGGGAAAGGTGATATTAATAATTCGGTTAAGACTAGTAATAAATCAGCGTTCTTATATAAGTTATAATTTTAACAGTAAGGCTATTTAATAAATAAAAGGGATACAATTGTATAAAGGAGGGAGAGATCTTAGATATTATCGTATTGGTAGTTGCTGCTGCATTGTCCTGCAGTCAACTATAACTTATTTTTAACGCCGTTAAGCTACTTAATAAGTTTGAATGAGCACATAATTAAAAAGGGAAAGAGCCATTACGGCCCTCTCTTGTTAAAAGTATATTATTAAGCTAATTTAATTAAAACTTATAGTTTGCACCTAAGTAAAAGCGTCGGCCTGAATATTTATTATAAGTAAAGCGGTTACTTTGTTTCCAATAGCCTTCTTCAAGCTCTTCAGTTAAATTAACAATAGAGGCCGTGATTGAAAGGCTTTCATTAATATTATAACCAGCGTTAACATCTAATTGACCGTATGCTTTGGTATACATATTATAACCTTTATGTATGCCATTAGCCCTGTCGTCCTTCCAGTTATAAGATGCTCGTACACTAAAGTCATCATTTTCAAAGTAAACTGAAAGATTATATTGATGCTTAGCCGTACCCGGTATTTCAGCTTCAGTTATTTGGCCGTCAGTTGATACTTTACTACTGCTGGTTTCTGTATATGTATAGTTTCCAAGTACACCAAAGCCACTTTCAAATGAGTGCTGGAAGAAAAGTTCTACCCCGTCAGAACTTGCATCACCGCCGCCAACTTTGGTGCTCATTTCAACATCAAATGGTCCATTACAACAATCATGTTCGCGCTGTACAATTTCCACACTAGAAATCGGTAAATTAGCAATATCTTTGGTAAATAAAGTGGCTCCTAGCGCCGAACCCTCACCGTAATACCACTCGAGTCCTAGATCAAACTGATCCGATATCATAGGCTCTAAACCAGTATTAGCTGCTGTTCCAAAACCGCTACCTGTCCATGAGTCTGGTGAGTTAATATTAACAGGCGGGCCATAAGATTCTGCTTGGCTCAAATCAGCATAACTTACTCGCGACATGGTACGTGCAGCAGCAAATCGAACCACAATATCAGTACTCGCATCCCATGCTAAGTTAAAGCTAGGTAAAAATTCACTGTTATTACTGCTACGGTTATTAGGTGTAATACTATCGTCATCTTGACCAATTACATCATCGTAAGTAAGAGTTGATAAATCTGTTTTAACGTACCTTACACCTATATTCCCTCTAAAATCTTGCCATTCAAAATTAGACTGCACATAAGCAGACCATATTTTTTCTTCTAACGTATAAGTACCCGCTAAAGTAGGAACTACTGTTTGGGTGAAGTTATCCTGTATATATGCATCTAATGCAGCAAAATCGAAGGCCAAATAATTAAACGCTCCTGTATTACCCGCACTGTTATCAACTACATTATCGCTAACGAGTGACTCAGGATCTGGGTGAAAGTCAGGGTTATGAAACCATTCTGTGCCTGGTAAATAGCCACGATAACCACCGTTATCAGCTATACCATCATCCCATCGGAAGTCATTTCTTGAGCCTTCAATTTGATGATCTCGATATTTAACACCTGTAAAAATAGTGGTGAATATACTGCTGTCTACATCAAACTTAATATCTGTTTGTGCGTAATCTTCAGTGTCTTTATTTTCTGATGAGTAAGAATCAAACCAATCATAGTATTGGTATGCTTTTTTATCCGAGGCAAGATCTGTTGAAATGTCGTAACTGGGTTTGCCACCAACCGTTGACCAATGCCAGCTATTTACTGAGCCTTGTCTGGCATCTATATTGGCGTATGTTTCTTTTGAAGTACCACCCTCGGCTTGGGTGCGACCTACTTTAAAAGATGCTGTAAAAGTGTCGCCATGGTAGATCCCTTCAAAATCAAAGGTATCTGACTTTGATTCACCAATTTTTTCACGACCTGTTAATTGCGGCGACAATAAACCACGGCGTATAGCAACGCCATTATTAACATCGGCATCTCCCCAGTTTTGATCATTGAGCAGGCCATTATCTGCATTGCCGTAACCAATAACAGTATCGCCGTCTAATTCCACACCAAAATATGGATTATGGTTATCATTCCACTCAGCAAAAGTAATTGCCTGTCCTATATCATCGTAGCCCACTTTAGCACCAAAATAATTTAGGTTTAACTCTAAATTTGCACTCGGGGTCCACTGCACTGCTAGCTGATAACCATCACGAGTACGATCTTGAGTTGAGTTGTTAATATACATGCCGCTAGGCGCCCAAACATCATTGTAAACCTCCCCGGTAGCCTGATCCACTATTGCAGGACGATCTGCTTTTTCATCTGTATCGGAATGTAGGCGCCATCCCATTGCATCATTCGAAATCGTTTTTACTGTTCTATCTTGTCGTGTAAATCCAGCAAGAACACCAAATGTTGATTCTTGATTTTTCCATGAATACAGTAAGTTAAGTTGTGGTTCTGTTTTCTCAGTAACATCCGCATAAGTAAATTCGGCACTAACAACGCCTTCATTAGCTTCCATTTCTAACGGTTTTCGCGTGTGTAAAATGACTGTACCACCAATTCCGCCTTCATCTATTCGTGCTTCGGGGCTTTTATAAACCTCAACACTGCTAATCATATTTGCTGGTAATAAAGCATAGTTAAAACTGCGCGATGGCACGCCAGAATCTGACGAGGCAATATAGTTGCCATTTAATTGAGTTAACGTCCAGTCTGATGAGGTACCACGAATACTAACGCGGTTTCCCTCACCGCCACTTCGGTCAATCATTACCCCTGATACACGTTGAAGAGAATCTGCAATGTTTTTATCTGGAAACTTACCCACATCTTCAGCGGTAATAGCATCAACAACAGAATTTGAAGTACGCTTAAGCAATAAGTTTTTAGCTGTACTCGAGTAAATTCCTCTTACTTGGATTACTTCAATTTCTTCATCAGTCGTTTCTGCATACACATTAGAGGTAAGCACGCCTAAAACAGCGCAACTAATTAATGATGCTTTGAATAAAGATGCAGGAGAGCGGTGTGTTCTCTGTTTTTTAAATCCTGAGGCGTTTTTTATTATTTTTCCACTGTTATTATTAACCATTATTATCTCCAGTAGTATTATAAGTGTTGTCAAATAGTGTTCGCCAGCAATTAACGCTTAGGTTATATACTTCCACAGCTTTGCTTTGTACGAGTTAACACTTTGTTAAGCTGCGTTTCAGGATAGGGATACAGTACAAAAAGTGATAATAGTATTTCGGTGAACACTAGTAAAAAATCGGCGTTTACTAATAAATAGATTTTATTAATCTCAACCTGGTTTATAGTATCCATGCTCTGTTTGTTATTTTGAGCGACACCTATTTAAATCATAATACTTTGATTTAAATGTCTTATATTACAATTTTTGATAAGCATTCACTTTTCGATTTATTTGCTAATCGGATTTTTTAAAGAAATGATAGGCTCAACAATGCGTAATAATTTGGAAATCTGCTTAAGCGCAGATGAACTTGATAAGTTAGCTAGTAATATTCACATTGCATTTACCTGTGGTGCAAGCAGAGTAGAACTGTGTAGTGCCATGCATCTTGATGGCCTAACTCCTAGCATTGCAGCGATTAAGGTTGCCCGTGAAAATATGCCACATGACGGTGACTTGTTAGTAATGATAAGACCTATTAGCAATTTATTTGAAGTCGATAGAGCACTGCTATCTACTATGTTAGAACAAATTGAAAGTGCGGCTAAGTTAGGTGCAACAGGAGTTGTATTTGGTGCTATTAGTCACGGTAAACTCGATATTAAAACCACTAGAACACTGGTAAAACATGCACAAAAATATCACCTCAGTGTTACTTTTCATCGCGCATTCGATTGTATTGAAAACTGGCAAGACGCTCTCAATTTATTCATAGAACTTGGTATTAGTCGTGTATTAACTAACGGAACAAAGTGGCTTAGTAACACTAGCGTAATACAAAATATACAACACTTAAAAACGCTAATAAACTTTGCTGACAATCGAATAGAGGTCGTTATTGGTGGTGGAGTTACTTGCAGTAATGCAGCTAAACTGTGGCAAATAGCAACACATAACAATAATCAAGTTTCGCTGCATGTGCACTCTGCTGTATATAAACAAGATGGGTATTTAGATCCTTTAGCAGTGCGCACTCTTGCTGAAATAATAGGAAAAAGAATGAACGATAATACATCTACTGCGCTATTTTTAGGCATTGACGGTGGCGGTACAAAGTGTAAAGTTAGGCTCGAAAATGCCCAAGGTAAACTATTAGCTGAAGCTATAAGTGGGCCTGCAAATATTGCCACTTCTATTGAGGTGGCGCAAAAGTCAATTATTGCAGCAACACATACAGTATTAAGCAAAGCAAACTTACCTACCACCGCAATATCATCCATTGTGGCTTGCGCTGGACTTGCTGGAGCAAATATAAAAAGCGCTATGCTAGTAATGCGCGATTGGCAACATCCATTTGCCGAACTGAGCTTAACCACAGACATAGATATTGCCTGCCAAGGGGCTCATTTTAATGAACCTGGAGCCGTAATTATTTTAGGTACTGGATTTTGTGCAGGAGCTAAAAAATCTAATAAATGCATAGACTTTGGTGGCTATGGCTTACTGTTAAGCGATGGTGCAAGTGGCGGATGGTTAGGATTAAACTTATTTCGCTATGCGTTAGAAGTAACCGATGGTTTGTTACCAATAAGCCCATTAATTAATGCGCTTTTAGCACAAATCAACTGTACCTCTAGTAGCGACATCACTCAAATAGCACTTAAAGCAAAGCCTGCTTACTTTGCCAGTTTTGCTCCTTTAGTGTTTTCTATGCCTGATGATCCCTATGCTAAATCACTTTTACAATATGCCGCTAAATTTATAACCCGCTATGTAGATCACCTAGTGAGTATGGGTTACCCCAGGGTTTCTTTAATCGGTGGTACAGCAGTAAAAATTACGCCTTGGTTAACTGCACAAACACAACAGTACCTTAGCAAAGCTAAATCGACTCCTGAGCAAGGTGCAATTCAATTAGCAAAACACAACCATAAAATACTTTAATCTTCTATTTTATTACGTAATTGAGACGGTATTTCACCGAACAACCGCCTAAATTGCTTACTAAAATAACTCGGCTCCGAAAAACCACATTGATAGGCAATTTGTGAAATAGGTAAGCGTGTTTCAACTAACAGCTTACGTGCATTTTCAAGGCGGATTTCGTTAATAAATTGATTCGGCGTTTTAGCTAAATGTTTTTTAAAACGCCGCTCTAATGCACTTACTGAAAGGTGCGCTAATGTAGCGAGTTCATCAATAGTTATTGTACGATGATAGTATTTTCTGATGTATTCAACGGGCTCTTCAATTACCCTAACATGAGATAATGCTTTAGATGTTTTTTCTAAGTGACGAGTTACGCCATAGGTGCCTAAAATAGTATCATTATCCCCTCTAAGTACCTGTTTAGAAGTAGAAAACCACGCTAATTCACCACTTAGTGTTTGATTAAGTTCAAGTCTGTCGGTAACAACATGGCCCTGCATAACCCGTTTATCATCATTTACATATTGAAAAGCCAAATGCTTTGGGGAAAAGTCAAAATCAGTTTTTAGTAAAATTTGATCAAGTGACTTAAATCCTTGGTGCTCTATAAAATGTTGATTGCAATGTAAAATTCTACTTTGCGTATCTTTAACCCAAAACAAAATATCAGGTAGTAAGTCAAATGCGGCTATTAATTGGTGTATACCCGCTTTAGTTATAATTTTATCTTCATCCATTGTGCTATTTAGCGCCCCTACGCGTATTTATTTATATCTTGCAAACGCCGATTTTGTCTCATTGTTAACCGAATTACTATTATCACTTAACATTTCATTTCCCTATTATAAATAACATGTTTTTAACTTACTTTAGTAATCTTATTTACTAAAAGGAACTTTTCCATGAATAGTAACAAAATACGTATGGGCATGGTGGGCGGCGGCGAAGGTGCTTTTATAGGGGCTGTACATCGTATTGCAGCACGTTTAGATGGATTAATAGAGTTAGTGGCCGGTGCCTTTAGTTCAGACTCAGCACGGAGCATGGCTGCAGGACAAATGCTTGGCTTAGATCCCGCTCGCTGCTACGCAAGTTATCAAGCCATGTTTGAGGCAGAGTCATTATTACCAGCAGATCAACGTATCGATTTTGTCGCTATTGTAACGCCAAACCATTTACATTTTCCTATTGCACAACTCGCTATTCAATATGGTTTTCATATACTTTCCGATAAGCCCGCTACTCTTAATTTAGAACAAGCGTTAGCACTAAAAAAACAGCTAGATAGTAGTCATGTTGTATACGGGCTTACCCACACCTACACAGGTTACCCTATGGTTAAAGAAGCTCGCCATCGTATTGCCAATGGCGAGCTTGGCAATATTCGTAAAATAATTGTTGAATATAACCAAGGTTGGTTAGCCAATAGCAATGACGAAACATCTAAGCAAGCACAATGGCGTTTAGATGCTAGCAAATCAGGTATTAGTTGTTGCATGGGAGATATTGGGGTCCATGCAGCCAACTTAACCGAATATGTAAGTGGCCTAGAAATTACTGAACTATGCGCTGATTTAAATCACGTTGTCCCCGGTAGAACTCTCGATGATGACGGCACTGTATTGCTACGCTTTAACAATCACAGTAAAGGTGTGTTAATTGCCAGCCAAATTGCCTTGGGCGAAGAAAACAACCTTACCCTGCGTATATATGGCGATAAGGCCAGTATTGAATGGTCACAAATGGAGCCTAATAGCTTGTGGTTAAGAAGCCATAACGCTCCAGCTACTTTGTTACGCGCTGGTGTTGGCCCACTTTGTAACGCTGCCACAAATGCATTACGCACTCCAGCAGGCCACCCTGAGGGATACCTTGAAGCGTTCGCTAATATTTATGTAAATTTTGCGAAGCAAGTTCAAGCCAGTAAATCAGGGCTGACAACAGTAAACAGCGAGTTTGATGTACCCGGTATTCATGAAGCAATTCGTGGCATGGCATTTATTGAAAATGCGGTGTCTGCATCAGCACAAGATACCAAATGGCATACTTTTAAAATTGGATAAAATAATAATGAAAGAAATAAAAGGACCGGCGATATTTTTAGCACAATTTATCTCAGATAAACCGCCATTTAATAATTTTAAAGACATTTGCCACTGGGCGAGTAACTTAGGTTATAAGGCAATTCAACTGCCCACTTCAAATTCTGACCTATTTGATTTAGAAAAAGCAGCTCAAAGCCAGCAATACTGCGATGAAGTAACTGGTATTGCAGCAGACGCAGGGCTTACAATTTCAGAGCTGTCGACTCACTTGCAAGGGCAGTTAGTCGCAGTACATCCGGCATACGATGAAATGTTCGATAATTTTGCGCCGCAAGCAGTTAAAGGTAACCCCGCAGCAAGAACCGTATGGGCAAAAGAGCAATTAATGCTAGCAGCCAAAGCAAGCCAAAAGTTGGGATTAAAAACCCATGCAACTTTTTCTGGGGCATTACTTTGGCATACTTTTTATCCTTGGCCGCAACGTCCGCAAGGACTGGTTGAACAAGGGTTTGCAGAATTAGCTAAACGTTGGCTGCCTATACTAGATTGCTTTGACGAAATGGGTGTGGACGTGTGCTTTGAACTTCACCCTGGTGAAGATTTACATGACGGTATTTCGTTTGAACGCTTTTTAGCGGCAACCAATAATCATCCGCGCGTAAATATTCTTTATGATCCTAGTCATTTTGTACTTCAACAACTTGATTACCTTGCATTTATAGACATTTACCATGAACGGATAAAAGCATTTCATGTTAAAGATGCCGAATTTACTCCTAACGGTCGCTCTGGTGTATATGGCGGCTATCAAAACTGGCAAGACCGCCCAGGAAGGTTTCGCTCTTTAGGTGATGGGCAAATTGACTTTAAAAGTATTTTTAGCAAATTAACTCAGTACGGCTTTGATGGCTGGGCTGTTTTAGAGTGGGAATGTTGTATTAAACATCCCGAGAATGGCGCAAAAGAAGGGGCTGAATTTATTAAACACCATCTGATCCGCCCAACTGATAAGGCATTCGACGATTTTAGTCGAGCTGAAACAGATAGCCAACGTAACAATCGCATTTTAGGTATTAAATAGGATATCGCTAATGAATGATAATAATAACAACCGCCTAGTATTTAGGCTCTGCTGTATTGCATTAATTGTTACCTCAATGACATTTGCGATCCGCGCCGGAATATTAGGCCAACTAGGTGAACAGTTTGGTCTTACTAGCACTCAGCTAGGGTGGGTTAACGCCATGGCCTTTTTAGGTTTCCCGGTTGCCACCATGGTCGGCGGCTTTATATATAATGCTATTGGAGCTAAACGACTTGTAGCACTGGCTTTTGTTTGTCACTTTGCTGGGCTCATTTTAACCATTACCGCAGACGGATTTTGGGGATTGTTAGTCTCTACCTTTTTAATTGGTTTTGCTAATGGCTCTGTTGAAGCTGGCTGTAACCCACTAATTGCTCAAATGTTTCCAAAAAATACCACCACTATGCTCAATCGTTTCCACGTTTGGTTTCCAGGTGGCATCGTAATTGGAGCTTTGGCTTCAAGCGCTATGACTGCTGTAGGATTAAACTGGCAATGGCAAGTGGCATTAATTCTTATTCCAACCATTATATATGGTGTGATGATACTCAAATCACAGTTTCCACAGTTTGATATGCAAGTAAACTCAACCAGCAAAAACCTAAAAAATCTACTATCACCTGTGTATTTATTCCTGATTGTTTGTATGACAGTGACTGCCATTACCGAGTTTGGCACACAACAATGGATAGAAAAGATTTTAGGCTCTTCGGGTGCTTCACCTATGGTGATTTTAGCGCTTATAACTGGCCTTATGGCTACAGGCAGATTTTTTGCAGGCCCAATTGTTCATCGTTTTAGCCCAACTGGGGTACTGCTTGGATCAGCAATCTTTGCCACCGCAGGAATATTTTTAATGAGCCAAGTGCAAGGTAACGCTATTTACTTTGCAGCAGCAATGTTTGCCGTTGGCGTCACTTACTTTTGGCCCACCATGCTTGGCTGCGTTGCAGAATTCGCCCCTAAAACAGGCGCTTTGGGTATGTCATTAATGGGCGGTGCCGGCATGTTTGCAGTTAGCATGTGGAACCCGGTAATCGGTCATTGGATTGATGCCGCAAGTAAAGAAGCCGAAGCGGCAAACTTAACGGTGCAGCAAACTCAAGTATTAGCAGGGCAAACAGTGTTAGGAAACCTGCTTATTTTCCCTATTATATTAATTGTGGTTTTTGCTGGGTTTCATCTGGTTATGAATAAAAATAAAACGCTAAAAAACGCGTCTAGCAATCATTAAAAATAAATAAACGAGGTTACATTATGCTTAAATCATTCAAAATGTTGTCACTTGCACTGGCTTTTAGTAGCTGTGCTTTTGCCCATACACCAGATAACCAACTAACCATAGAAGAGCAAAAAGCCGGCTGGCAATCACTTTTTAATGGTAAAGATATGTCTATGTGGCGTAACTTTAAAAGTGACACGGTTAACTCAGCATGGAAAATTGAAGATAACGCCATGACCCTAACGCAAGGTGGCGGCGATATTCTCACTAAAAAAATGTACCGCGACTACGAATTACAAATGGATTGGAAGATCTCTACAAAAGGCAACAGCGGTATTTTTGTATTAGCCGACGAAACTGGCAGTATGATCTATTCCCATGCGCCAGAAATTCAAATTTTAGATAATGTAGAACACTCAGATAATAAAATAGATTCTCATTTATCTGGCTCTATTTACGATCTTTTTGCAGCACCAAAAGCAGCTCATAAACTTGCAAATAACTGGAACCATGTACGTATTCGCATGCAGGATATGCACTTACAGGTATGGCAAAACGGTATCAGTACTACCAGTATTGTAATTGGCAGTACTACCTGGAACACCTTAGTGGCCAATAGTAAATTTGCTACGTGGGAAAACTTTGCAACGGCTGAGCAAGGGCATATTGGTCTGCAAGATCATGGTGATAAAGTTTGGTTTAAAAATATAAAAATTAAGGAGCTATAACTATGTCTAAATTCGATCATAAAGTACTGGTTGTTGGTTCGGGTGCTGGCGGTGCAATGGCCGCTTATACATTAACTAAACTAGGCCATAAAGTTTTATTATTAGAAGCTGGTAGAGACTACGATCCGAAAACGGAAAGCCCAATGTTTCGCCGCAATAGCGAAGCCCCTCTAATGGGAGCAGGCACTAAAGATAAAAGCTTTGGTTTTTACGATGCTACCGTAGATGGTGGTTGGCAAGTACCAGACGAGCCCTACACAAATGCCAAAGGTACCGATTTTTATTGGTGGCGAGCACGTATGCTCGGTGGGCGAACCAATCACTGGGGACGCTATTCGTTGCGCTTTAGTGAACACGACTTTAAAGGTAAGAGTCAAGACGGCCAAGGCGCCGATTGGCCGTTTGTGTATGAAGATATTGCACCTTGGTATGACAAAACTGAAGAACTCGTTGGTATTTGTGGAACTAATACAGGTTTAGACGATATGCCTCCTTCTGCACCCGGTGTTTTACAGCCGCCACCAACACCCAGAGTGCCGGAGTTACTAATTGCAGCCAGTGCTAAAAAATTAGGTATTGCTGCAGTCCCTATGCACAGAGCCGTACTTACACGTAATAAAGATGATCGCATGGCGTGTTTTTATGCGACACCTTGTGGTAGCGGCTGCTCTATTGGTGCTGCTTTTCAAACCACAACTTCCCTACTACCTATGGCAATGGCGACCGGTAATTTAAAAATTGTTACCGACGCTATGGTTAAATCTGTCGCGGTAAATGACGCTGGTAAAGTAACGGGTGTGACCTATGTTGAGAAAAAATCTGTAACTGAGCATACTCTCTCAGCTGATGTGGTAATTCTTGCTGCCAGTGCATGTGAATCAGCGCGTATTTTGCTGAACTCTAAAACAGCCAAGCACCCTAAAGGTTTAGCTAACTCGAGCGATCAGGTAGGCCGTAACTTGATGGACTCTACTGGTGCTTGGTTAGGCGCGCAAATTCCTGCTTTAAAAGGACGCCCGCGTTATAACGAAGATGGCCATACTGGCAACCACTTGTTTATTCCTTGGTGGGGACACAAAGCACATGCCAAAGGTGAGCTTGACTTTCCACGTGGCTACCACTTTGAAATAAGTAGCGGCTTTAATCAGCCAGGTTCAGGTGTGTCGGGTGATAAACAAGGCTATGGGCCTGCCCTTAAGCAACAAGTTCGTGATGCATATGGCTCTTATGTTGGCTTTGCGCTGCGTGGCGAGATGCTCCCAAACAAAGACACTTACATGGAAATTGACGAAACCGTTAAAGATAAATGGGGGATCCCCGTTTCTAAATTCCATTTTAGATGGTCAGACCGAGAGCTTAAGCAAATTGAACACGGCTTAAAAACAGCAAAACAAATTTTAGAAAATATGGGAGCTAAGGTCGGTAAATTACCGTCTGCAGAAAAAGCAATTTCTAAAGGTGGTGAAATTATTCATGAAGTAGGTACTACCAGAATGGGTAGCTCGCCAAAAGAGTCTGTTACTAATCAATGGGGTCAGACCTGGGAATGCGAAAACCTATTTATTATGGATGCCGGTGTATTTGCATCAAATCCACATAAAAATTGTACTTTAACAATAATGACACTCGCAATGCGTAACTCAACGTGGCTTGCAAAACAAATTGAAAAAGGGGTGCTATAACATGGATACACAAGATCGCATCAACTCTAACAAATACGCTTCAGGAATGTCACGTCGTGAATCATTAAAATGGCTTGGGCTACTCGCCGCAGGATCGGCCGTGTCACTAAGTGCTGGTTGCACTAAAGCACTCGATGGTTCTATGAGCAAAGCTGGCCATTGGCCTGATATAGACATAGCCCCAGTAGCAGGTAAAGGTTATGGTACAGATCCAAATATGGTGCTCCCACCAGAATCGCCTTGGCCGCTCACCTTAACGAATGCCCAGCTGACACTCGTCGCTGTACTTGCAGATTACATAGTACCGCAAGAGGGTAATAATCCAAGTGCTTCACAAGTACAGGTACCAAGTGTAATTAATGAATGGGTAAGCGCACCTTATAACGGCCAGCAAAAAGATAGAGTCGCTATCCTGCATGGATTAGCGTGGATTGACGATGAGGCAGCACTTCGTTTTAAAACTAATTTTGTGCAATTAAATAGTGAGCAACAAACCGCTATATTAAATGATATTGCCTATGTTAGTGAAGATATACCCGCTCAGTTTCAACGTATAAGTGATGCTTTTTTACGCTTTAAAAACTTGGTGCTAGGTGCTTACTTTTGCACGCCACAAGGCTGTAAAGATATCGGTTACTTAGGTAATGTACCTATTGCTGGTGATTACCCTGGCCCTAGCGATGAAGCCAAAGCACATTTAGAACATGTGTTAGCAGAACTAGGCTTAAGCGAATACGCTTATAAAGACTGATTTAAATTAATGCTATTAATCTAACGATGGCTACATAAAAGAAACGAAAGCAAAGAGCAAACAACCTCTTTGCTTATTTAATAGGTATTTTGTGATGTTTAATACAAAATTTTGGCAACTAAAAACGTTGCTGTTTATTGGTGTTGTAACGCTAAGCTGCAGTGCGTTGCAAGTGAGTGCTAAAACAGCAAAAGCACTCCCGCCTGTAAGTGTACAGCTTTGGTCGGTTAAAGATGCATTAAAAGCAGACTTTGAAGGTACATTACAATCTCTCTCAGATATGGGTTTTCAAGGTGTAGAGTTTGCCGGTGATTTTGGTAGTTACCGCAATGATCCGAGCAAGCTAAAACGCAAACTCAGTGATTTAAATTTAGTTGCTAGCAGTGCGCATATTGGCTTTGAAGTACTAACGAATGAGAGCATTTCAGACACCCTTCTATTTTATAAAACCTTAGGCGTATCGTTATTATTTGTACCATGGGATGAACGCGCATGGCACCCTACTGGTGTAATTGCTTTAACCAAGCAACTAATTGCAGTAAATAATATAGCCCAACGTTACGATATGCAGATTGGCTTTCATAATCATGATCAAGAGTTTAACCATTATAAAGGCGCTACTTATTGGGATTACATTGCGACCCAAACACCGGCTAATATGCCACTGCAACTCGATATTGGTTGGGTTAATTATGCAGGGAAGAACCCACTCACTTACGTGAAAAATTATCCGCAACGTACAATATCAACCCATTTAAAAATTCGTACCCATAAAAATGATGGTCTAAGTCCTATTATTGGTGAAAATAGTTATTCTTGGCAGTCACTGATAAAGTCATTAATTCAGCACGGCGGTACTCAATGGCTGGTATTAGAGCAAGAAGAATACCCGCATGGTTTAACGCCAATGCAAAGTGTTGCTAAATCTAAAGCTAACCTTGATATGATTTTACAGGAAATGGCATTATAACCGCGCTAGAAAAGGAAAATATTGTGACCCACAAGCCAATGTAAAAAGGTACTTTATTGGGTCACAATACTTTTTTAGTTATGCTATTTAATCATTTTACTGAGTATTTAAAGCGCTTATTCTGCATCACCAAAGAACAATTTAGTGATCAGTTTATTATCAATGGTTTCACCCTTTAGCGTTCTCACTAACAGCTCACTACCGAGTAGTTGCAATGAAAATACTACGTCAGGTTTTACGCGCTTAATTTGCGGAATATGTTTACTTGAATTAACCAAAGCAATTGTTTTGGTGTCCTCGCCAGCAACTTCTTTAGCCGCTAAAATACTAAACGCATTTTCAGCATCATCATTGCGTAACGCTAAAATATAATTTGCCTTTTTAGCGCCCGCTTCGATTAAGATATCGGCTGAGCTTGAGTCGCCATAAACAATGTCTGCATCTACCGGATATTCGTGTTCAGACCCTGTTGGGCACACTAAAGTAACTGCATCGCCACGCTCTACCAAACCGGCATAAACACTGTGTGCGGTGGGTGAAATACCTAAAATAATAAAATGATTTTTTCTCATTACGTTCGAAATCCTACCTTTAACAATTTTTTTAAGATTACCACCAATCACAGGGCCTATAATAGCACTGATCGAAGTAGCAAAAACGGTAATACCCATAACAATAATTGATGCGGTAAATAATCGCGCTGTAGACGTTACAGGGTAAAGATCGCCATAGCCTACCGTCGACATGCTCACAATAGAAAAGTAAAATGCAGTGGGTAAATCGGTAATAGGGGTACTAAACTCGCTGCCTAAATACAAAGTGCCAAACACAGCATAAAGCATTAATGCGCCTGTACTGGTTAGAGCAAACAAACTACCAGCGGTAATACTAGAGCCATCAAAGCTTTTCCAGTATACGAGTAATAACATGCTCACAACCATAGTGTAAGACAATAATATTAGCCCAGAGCTTGACGATGAAATACTAATAACCGCGACCACTATTAATAGTATCAGTGAAAAAGCCCACGCTAAACGTGCTTTTAAAGCTAAGCCAACCGACATTATTATTAAGCCTGCACCTAAAATAAAGCGCGGTAGTTCTGTTATTCCTATTTTATCAATTAAATTTAACCAATCGAGCGACCAGTTTAATACACCCGGTAGCATTTCGAGCATACGTGCAACAACAGGTTTAATTAGCCAGTAACCATTAAAAGCAACCAAAATAGCTAATATCCAAGCTGGTTTACATAGTTCTAATAGTTTACGTTTTATTGTTTCAACTTTCATAAAAAGCACTTTAATAACAGTGGTATATAAAAAACACCACTAAATGAATAGCAAATAAATTAATAAAGCTATTATAACTGCCTCCCAATAATAGGTGCACTTATAATAGCTTAGTATTTATACCTGTTAGCTCAATACACTATTAAGTAAGTTATCTATGTAAGCTAACCTTAGAGACTTAAATACGATCAAACATCCCATTCTTTTAGCGTATCTTTTACAAAAGAATAGCGCCAAGAACTAAGCAAATCTGGTTTAATATGCTGCCCTTTTTGTGCTGCAGATAATTTCCAATTCCAACTAATTAGTTGATTAACCTGCTTTTTAGAAGCCATTACATCCTCTGGAATATTATGTTCTTTGGCAACTTTATTAATTTTTTGTTTTATCTCTTTCGCTACTTTTTTGTAACTAGGAAAGTCTATTAAACGCTTTAAAATTGCTGGGTGTTGCTCCTCAGGTAATGCTTTTGCTTGTTCAATACACTTTAGTATTTCGACTCCCGAGCGGTTCACTTCTATCGCCTCAACGCCCGGAATTTGCCTTAATGCATTTAAACTTGCAGGGCCTCGTTTAGCAATTTCTGTCATATTATGTTCTTTTAATACAAAGTTAAGTGCTAAATTTTTACGAATTGCTTTATTTCGACGCCAAACAGCCAGCTCTCTTAATATTGCAAGTTCATGTGGCCTTAGTTGCCACGCATTTTTAATGTCTTTATAGAGCAGTTCATCTGGGGTTTGAAATTCACGCTTATTAGCCACTAACTCACTTTCGCTAATAACAATATTAAATAAATCGGCGGCTTTTACACTGTCAATAATAAGATTAAAACAGGGTAATAAATGATAGGCATCGGCAGCAGCGTACTCTAATTGTTTATTTGTTAATGGCCGTTGCAACCAATTTGTACGTGATTCACTTTTATCTATTTCAATATCCAGTAAGGTTTTTACCATAAGGGCAAAGCCCATGCAGTTTCCTTCGCCTAAAATTTGCAGTGCAAATTGAGTATCGAATAACGGCGTAGGAACAAACCCAGCGTACTTTTGAAAAACTTCTATGTCTTCTGAAGGAGAGTGAAATACTTTTAAAACAGCAGGATCTTTTAAAATTTGCCAAAAATCGAATAATGACAGTTCTGCCAGTGGATCTATAAGTGCTAAATGCTCGCCATCATAAACTTGAATAAGTGCAACTTCTGGGTACAAAGTACGGCGACGCATAAACTCTGTGTCTATGGCTAAAACGGGCTTGTTTTTAATTTGCTCAACAAAAGTATTAAGCTGATTTTGGGTTTCAATTAATTGGTAGTGCACTTAGTCTCCTACAATAAAAAAGCCGACATATGTCGGCTTTTTTAATGGTTGCTAATCTTTCAAGGCTCTTCTGAGTATTTTACCTACGTTAGTTTTAGGTAACTCATCCCTAAACTCAACAAGCTTAGGCACCTTATAATTAGTTAAATTATCACGACAGTGTTTTATTATATCTTTTTCAGTTAAAGAAGGGTCTTTTTTTACAACAAAAACTTTAACTTGTTCACCACTCGTATCGTGAGGGATACCAATAGCTGCTACTTCAAGCACCCCGTCGTGCATGGCAACAACTTCTTCAATTTCGTTAGGGAATACATTAAAGCCCGAGACAATAATCATATCTTTTTTACGATCGACTATATAAAAGAAACCTTCGTCGTCATAAGTTGCTATGTCACCGGTAGCAAACCAGCCATCTTGTAAGCTCTCAGCGGTTGCATCTGGGCGTTTGTAGTAACCAAGCATAACTTGCGGGCCTTTAACCCAAAGCTCTCCTGGTTCACCTTTTGCTGCTTCTTGGCCATTATCAAGAATTAATTTGATTTCGGTACTTGGAGCCGGTAAACCAATTGAGCCATTATATGCCGTTAAGTCATAAGGACTAACGGTAACTAAAGGAGAACACTCGGTTAAACCATACCCTTCCATTAATTTAGATTTTGTAACTGTTTGCCATTTTTCAGCAACTGGGCGTTGTACAGCCATACCGCCGCCTAATGACATTTTTAAGTGACTAAAATCAAGTTCGGCAAATCCTGGCGTGTTTAACAAACCATTAAATAAAGTATTTACACCCGTAATAGCAGTAAATTTAGCTTTACTTAATTCTTTAATAAAACCAGGCATGTCGCGTGGGTTAGTTATAAGTACATTTAATCCGCCGTACTTCATAAATGTTAAGCAGTTAGCCGTTAATGCAAAAATATGGTAAAGCGGTAACGCAGTTATTACCACTTCTTTACCGCGCTCAAGCACTGGGTCTAAACATCCTGAAACTTGCTCAAGATTACCTACCATATTACCGTGGCTTAACATTGCGCCTTTAGATACACCCGTTGTTCCGCCGGTATATTGTAAAAAAGCTAAATCACTTAAGTTAACCTCTGGGCGTACATAGGCATTTTCGTCGGCTTTAAGTAAGTCGCAAAAATTAATGGTATTTGGCAAAGTGTAGCTTGGCACCATCTTTTTAATGTACTTAACAACAAAGTTTACAACATGCTTTTTAATGCCACCCATCATGTCACCTACTTGGGTAACAACAATATGTTTAACATCGGTATGGGGTAATGCCTTTTCGAGTGTATCGGCAAAATTAGCCAATATAAAAATTGCTGAAGTATCAGAATCTTTAAGTTGGTGCTCAAGTTCACGCACTGTGTAGAGTGGGTTTACATTAACAACAACACAGCCTGCACGTAAAATACCTAAAATAGCAATGGGCGTTTGTAACAAATTAGGCATCATAACTGCCACTTTGTCACATTTTTTAAGGCCTAAATCATTTTGAATATAAGACGCAACTTTTTTAGTTGCAGTATCAATTTCATCATAAGACAAGGTTTTACCCATATTTGTAAATGCGGGTAAATCTTTGTAGTCGGTAAAACTTTTTTCAAACACTTCGAGTAATGAGGCATAGTGCTCAGGATCGATAGTTTCAGGCATACCTTCTGGGTAGCGCTTAAGCCAAATTTTTTCCACTCTTAGCCCCTGTTTATAGTTATATTTTTATTAACCTTAATCTAAGTAAGGCACTTTGACAATTGAGCAAATACTCTAATGAAGAATAATCCCACATTTAACGCTAATATACAATTAACACACGCTACTTTGCACCATAAATGCTTGAATCTGTTCAAAACAGTGCGCACTACTTTGCATATGACAGTGATGCCCGCCCTCTACAGTTATTACATTTAAGCTATTGTAATATTTAGCATAGTTTTCTAAATTTTGTTTTACAAAAGTGTAGCCTGTATCCCCTAGTATTAACTGACATGGCGCAATTAAATTTTTTATTGCACCAATACATTGCGCCTCATCAAACCTAAAACCTGAATGATTTTTAAGCTTTGGGTCGGTTGTTAATGCAAATCCATTTTTAATTGTTTTAATATTGCGCGCCATTAATACCTCAATAAGCTGGCTACTTAAGTCTGTTGTTTGCGCACGTGCTTGGTGTATTTGCTCTTTCGATTGATACACTCTTGGCTTTTTATTTTTTAGCCTGTCTCGGTTTAAAATAGCACTTTTAAGTTGTTGCGTTACTTCTTCACTTGGGGTTGTTACGCACCCTATTCCTTCTATAAATGTTACAGACGTTACATAGTCACTAAAGCAGCTTGCAAACACACCCGCCACCATAGCTCCCATAGAGTGCCCTACTAAATGTATTTTTTTTACCCCTAGAGTATTTATAAACTGATATATATCATCAATATAATCTACAAAATAATAGTGTGCGTCGTCGCTACGCCATGACGACAATCCGTGTCCGGCAAAATCAAGGCAATACCACGTTTGCTGCACTTTGGCATTTGCTAACATAGGGATATAACTTGCACTATTATCAAGCCAGCCATGTAGCGCAATTACAACTTCATCTCCACTCCCCGTTTTTAAACCATGAATATTTAAATTATTGATTTGAATATTAAATGGTTCCACAGCACACCCCTATTAATTTTATTAATGATTATTTATAACTGTTAGCTCTAACGTGTTTTAAAAGGTGTTTTTAAATCTATCCTTCAGTAGTTATAGACAATGTAACCTTTAATGATAGGTATTTGCTACCAACTAATTTAAAACAAAGGAGTAATTATAACTAAGCAAGTAAGTTAGTTTATGTGATCCTGATTTAATAAAGCTTAAGCGCAATATAACTTTAACACTTTGCTTTAGTCGTTCATCGATATTAATTTATTTATCATATTAACTGTATACAATAACTCCAAGCTATTAAATTAAGTACATTTAAAAGGTACAAACATGAAAAAACAGCTCAGTTTATTGGCGCTTTTATGCAGCGCAACAGGTGCTTATGCAGATTCGGCACCAAAAAATATTATTTATATGATTGGCGATGGTATGGGCCCAGCTTATACAACTGCTTATCGCTACTTTAAAGACGATTCGAACACTAAAGCAATTGAAAGCACTGTATTCGATACTATTTTAACTGGCATGGCACACACCTACCCAGACGATCATACTTATGTTACCGACAGCGCAGCAAGCGCTACAGCGTTAAGCAGCGGCCATAAAAGCTATAACGGTGCTATTGGCGTAGATACCAATAAAAAGCCCGTTAAAACGATGTTAGAAATTGCAAAAGAGCGCGGTATGACCACGGCACTTGTCGCTACTTTGCAAATTAACCACGCCACACCGGCAAGCTTTGCAGCTCATAATGAATCTCGCGGTAACTACGATGAAATTGCTAATGATTACATTGACAATAAAATTGCGGGCAAGCTACCCGTTGATTTAATGCTAGGTGGAGGGACTAAATATTTTATTCGTGAGGACCGTAACTTAATTGAAGAATTTAAAGCCGCTGGTTATCAATACTCCGACGACATTAATAACCTAGGCCAAATTACGCAGCTCCCTGCCATTGGTTTATACGCCGAAAAAGGCCTTCCATACGCAATTGATGAGCACCCCAATCGCCTTGCACGATTAACCACTAAAACACTTGATTTATTAGATGGCCAAAACAAAGAAGGCTTTTTTGTGATGATTGAAGGTAGCCAAATTGACTGGTGTGGCCATGCTAACGATATAGCCTGTGCTATGGCAGAAATGGACGATTTTGCTAAATCGGTCGAAAAAGCAAAAGCATACGTTGATAAAAACCAAGACACGATTTTAATTGTTACCGCAGATCACTCAACAGGTGGTTTAACACTTGGTGCCCACGGACAATACAAGTGGGATACCGAAATAGTTAAAGGCGTTAAAGCCTCGGCTGGTAAATTAACCTCGCTATTAATGGATGCCAGTGATTTAAAAACAGTTTGGTCGGCTAATACTAATATTGAGTTTAGTGCTGAGCACCAAATTAAACTTGAGCAAGCTAAAAAAATGGGTAAAAAGCCTTTAAATTTAGCCATTAAAAGTATTATTAACGATGCCAGCTTTACTGGCTGGACAACTGGTGGCCACACAGCAGTTGATGTACAAGTATTTGCCTATGGTAAAGGTAGCGAGCAATTTACGGGCTCACAAAACAATACTGACATTGCCGATAAGCTAATTGCATTTATAGAAAAATAACGTATTAGAAACAATGAATATGTAACAAACAAAAAGCCCGAGCATCTAATATGTTCGGGCTTTTTATTTTTAAATTTTATATTTGAGTAATTTAAGCGTAAATGTCTACACCAATTAAATCTTGCACTTCAGCACGTCGTTCTAAATTTGCAAATTCGGTATAAGTGGAAATAGCCTTGCTTACTTGTGCTGAGGGTTGGTCGTAAATAGTTTGATTATATTGTGTATTTGCGGCGTTCGCTTTAAAAAACTGATTGGCTAACTCTACGCCTTCACGACTGTTTTTAACATAATCGGTATTCGTTTTTGGCGCAGCAGTATGCTCTAACAAACCTTGTGGTTTATTAGTAACTACTTTAGTAGAGCTAACTCTACCCGGAATATCTCCGGTAAAAAAACCTGAACCAATAGGCAGCGTCATTACGCGTCTCCAATCTTAATCTATTTAAAATTATGATTTAAAAACAACCAATTTGCAAATACTCGTTATTTAATTTTCACTCTCGACCTGGAAGCTTTTTCCAAGTAACAGTATCGCGTACATATTTAGGCTGTGCATCGCTTGCTTTTACAACGTTACCCGCTAAAAAGCCTACCTCTACAAATGCTAGCATGTAGCGTGCATCAGGCAGTGTGATCTCGCTATTAATAGTTACGTTATCAAAATCATTCAACGCATCAGGGTATGTTTTAAACCCTGTACCTACAGCAACCGATTGTGGTGCACTATTGGCTATATAATCTTGATTTAACAACTCAGGTTTAATTACGCATTCTTGATTAACTAATTGCATTAAGCCGTTTTGTACTTGGTAATGCGCAAAGTAAATCTCTCCCATGCGGGCGTCAATACTGGGATAAACACTTTCATGGCCGTGTTGCTCAAACGCTTGTTGCGCCATAATAGCTAACGTAGATACCCCTACAAGTGGCAATTTAGTTGAATATGCAAGGCCTTGTGCAATAGCTACACTAATACGTACTCCCGTAAAACTACCAGGACCTTGACCAAAGCCAATTACGTCTAAGTCTTTTAATTTACAGTTTGCGCTGGTTAATAGCTGATCTATTAATGGCAGTATTTTTTGACTATGCTGCTGCGGGCATTCTTCAAAATGATGAAATGTTTGCCCCTTAAAATGTAAAACAATTGATAGCGCTTCGGTAGACGCATCAAGGGCAAGAATATTACTTTTGATCATTTTATTACTCTAATTAATTTGTTGTAAAAATTTATTGGCATCTTCTAAGCTTCGCGTGCGGCGCATTGGCGGTAAGCTCTTTAAAAATACTTGCCCGTACTGGCGTGTAACTAAGCGATTATCGCATATTACAAGTACGCCTTTGTCTTTACTGTCGCGTATTAACCGCCCTACTCCTTGCTTAAGCGCAATAACTGCTTGTGGTAATTGTATATGTGCAAAGGGATCTTTTCCTTGCATTTGGCAGTCTTGCATTTTAGCTTGTAGTAAAGGGTCATCTGGTGCGGCAAATGGAAGCTTATCAATAATAACACAGCTTAGCGTACTGCCGCGTACATCAACCCCTTCCCAAAATGAAGCCGTCCCTAATAGCACTGCATTACCATGACGGGTAAACTTTTCTAAAATAATACGTTTCGACATTTGTCCTTGCATATAAACTGGGTAGTCTATTTGCGTAGTAAGCCCTTCGGCTACTAAATGCATCATACGGTAACTTGTAAAAAGCACAAAACAGCGTCCTTTAGCCGACTTAATCAGTTCCAGCGTTAATTTTACAATTGCGTGGGGCATATTGTCTGCGTGCGACTCAGGTAAGTAACGCGGCAAACACAGCAGTGCTTGGTTTGGATAATCAAACGGGCTATCTACCATCATGCTTTGTTTGGGTGTTAGTCCAAGGCTGGCGTTAAAGTGGCTAAGCTGATTATCGACGGACAATGTAGCCGAGGTAAATACAAACCCTGCGCCTGTATCGGCCATCATTTTAGCAAATTTAACTGATACATTTAATGGCGTTATATTAATAGTTAAATAACGGCGGGTGGTTTCATACCAATAACTAAAACCTGTTTGTGTAGTATCGAATACCCGCTCCAACTGGCCTTTAAATGCCAGTGCACGTTCAAACGGGTGCTCTATTTTATCGCTTCTGTCTAAGCAAAGTTTTAATACCTGATAAACAAAGTCTAGGTCGCTAATAACCCGATGCAACGCGGCGCAAATTTGCTTATCGCTGAGCTTGGCGCGCCAATCACCACGGCTGCCATCAACGCCAAACTGCAGGCGTAAATCGGCAACACTGGTTTCGAGTTTATTTAAGCTTTTACCTAGCTGCAGCATGTCAGGGATTTCGGCTCGATAAATGGCGCGTAAATCGTTTATTAAATCCACCAGCTTTTTAGTGCTAACGCTTTCGCCAAAGTAATCACTAGCAATTTCGCTTAATTGGTGTGCTTCGTCAAATATATAAGCATCTGCTGTGGGCATCAGCTCTGCAAAACCACTGTCTTTTACCGCCATATCAGCAAAAAATAAATGATGGTTAATTACCACTATATCGGCATCAGCCGCATTTAAGCGTGCTTTTCTTATATAACAAGCCTGAAAGTCGGGGCATTCTTTGCCTAAACAGTTGTCTGCGGTGGAGTTTACATAAGGTAATACTTTTGCATCGTCTTCTATACCAACACAGTCGGCTAAGTCGCCTGACTGTGTTTCGCTGGCAAACTTAGCCACCATAGCTAATTGGTGCATTACATCAGAATCGTCGGTAGGTACATGAGCCACATGCTGATTAAGTCGATAAGTACATAAGTAGTTTGCTCTGCCTTTTAATAATGCCGTTTTTTTAGAAGCACTTAACGCTTTTACGAGTTGAGGTAAGTCGCGATGATATAACTGCTCTTGCAGGGCTTTAGAGCCCGTAGATATGATGGTTTTACCTTTTGATTTAAGCGCGGGGGCTAAATAGGCAAAGGTTTTTCCTGTGCCCGTACCGGCTTCAACTACTAGTTGTGAGCTATTTTTTAACGCATCAGCAACGGCAACGGCCATATCTATTTGTGGCTGTCGTGGTGTATACCCATCTAAAGATAACGCCAAAGGCCCGGTTGCACTAAACAGCTGTTTGATAATACCAATCACTTTACAATAAATAATAGCGCGATTTTACGTAAGCTAACCACCAAGGGCAAGTAATTACAAAGTAGTTTTACTTTTATGACGCTATTTATAAAATAAAATCTTCATTTTAATTATTCATCCTAAATTACCAAGACACGTTATTACTAACTTAGCTTTAAAGTTATGACAACACTATTAACAATGGCTCATTTACTATTAACCAGTTGCGATAGTAAAGTTAAATTAAACGCCTAATTCGCCTATAAATATTGTGACACTATAATATGACAGGAGTACCATAGCAGCCTTGAAACTCGCTTTTTGTGTGTCGCTTATAATTAATTAAGGTTAATCGATGAATGCTTGGTACCTCATTTGCTTTCTTTCTGCACTTGCTATTTTTATTGCATTTGCAAATCAATATATTCTTAAAATGCAAACCACTATTGCCATTACCACAGGCTCGGTTGTCATTTCATTATTGTTGATCATTGCCGTTAAGCTTTTGGGCGATCAAAACGCGTTAGCTATGACCCAAATTGTCTCGAGTATTAACTTTAATGAGTTACTTCTTAAAGGCATGCTAGGCTTTTTGTTGTTTGCCGGCGCACTGGAAATTAACCTGCAAGCTCTTAAAAAACAACGCTGGGAAATAACCGTTTTAGTCTTGTTTTCTACCTTGGTTTCTACTTTTATAGTTGGCTATTTAAGTTTTTACTTATTTGCAGCCTTTGGCTGGCCAGTGCCTTTTATATACTGTTTATTATTTGGTGCATTAATTAGCCCCACCGACCCAATTGCAGTACTGGCTATCATTAAGCAAATGCGTGCACCTGAGGGTATTTCGGTACAAGTTGAGGGCGAATCGCTTTTTAACGATGGGATTGGTTTAGTTATATTTACCACTATTTTTTCAGTAGCCTTTTATGGTACCGATGCAAACTTTAAAGATATAGCCGAGCTGTTTTTTGTTGATGCCCTTGGTGGTATAGCGTTTGGCTTGGCTATTGCACTGGTTGGCCACTTTTTAATTATTAATAGTCGCGACGTAAATATTCGCTTGCTTATTACTCTCACTATCCCAAGCGCAGGATTTGCAGCGGCTAATTTATGGGAAATATCGGGCGCGCTTGCTATGGTAACCAGCGGTATTTTGTTAGGTAATATTACTCGCTCTAAAGCCACTGAACGCACCGGGCCCGATGATACCCGTTATGTAAAAGACTTTTGGCATGCCACGGACAGCTTTTTAAATGCGCTACTGTTTTTAATTATTGGCATGCTCATAGTGACCATGCCCATTACGCTAAGTGAAATTGGCGTAGGCTTGCTGATGATACCTGCTGTGCTTATAGCCCGTTTTATTAGTGTAGGTGCCCCTTTTGTATTGTTTAAACAATTTAGAAGTTACGACAAGCATAGCGTTAAAATATTAACCTGGGGCGGATTAAGAGGTGGCTTAGCATTAGCCATGGCAGCGGCCATACCCCGTGAAGAAGTTTTTATTGGCGGCTCTGATTTACATAACCTAATTGTAATTGTGACCTATGTAGTGGTGATTTTTTCAATTATTATTCAAGGTTTAACTATTTCACCACTTATTCACAGCAGTATTGCATCTGCAGAGCAAACTAAAAAAACGGCTAATTAAGCTATTACTTTGCTGCGGTTAACTGGTTATATACATGATCAAATAGCGCCTACTTTGGGGCGTATTTGATCTGTTTTGTAGCTGCGCTTAATAACGCAGCTTAACAACTTATGCCCATGTATCTAGGTGCGGCGTACCGTCTTCATCTTTTTTAATACCCGAGTTATCGGTGTTTTCGTTGATAAGTGAAAGCTTTTGTTTTTTTTCTAACTCACGTTTTTTACGCTCGTCTAATGCGACTTTGTCAGTACTCGCACCTTGTTTTACGCCCGCAATATAAAAAGCCCCTTTAGGCTCGAGCGCTAAACGCGTAATTGGCCCTAAGTAGGGGATCATAATATCCATACATCCTCCTTCAATACCAAAATCAATTTATGGTATGAGCTTTTAAAGCTTAAGTTAATATACATTAATCCTAGTTTATATCGGCGGTTATAACATATTCTTTAATTATGCAAAAAAAGGCTTGCCATATTATGCTGCTTTATGTTTTTATAATACGCACAAATCGAGATACATAACAACACACGTTAACTATATAAACGTTTGTTAAATAGGACAATAAAATGCGCTTAAACCTGACATCAGTACATCACCACCATTCATCGGAATAACCTGTCAGGTCTTTCGCTGAGAGGTTATTCCTAAAAGGAACCTCTGGCGAGTCATAAAAAATTGATTCATTTTCGCCCTGAGGTTCCGCCTCGGGGTTTTTAGTTTTTAAATTAAAGGAAAATGAATAATGAACAACAGTAATCGTCTACGTATCGCCATCCAAAAGGGCGGCCGCCTTTCAAAAGATTGCCAAGAGCTACTTAAACAGCTAGGTATCAAACTTAACCTTCGTGAACAACGCTTAATTGCACACTCAACTAATATGCCAATTGATGTATTACGTGTGCGCGATGACGATATTCCGGGCTTAGTAATGGAAGGCGTATGTGATTTAGGTATAGTGGGTGAAAACGTACTAGTAGAAGTGCAAGCTGAGCGTTTACGCCAAGGTATCCCAAGCGAAGTAACTAAACTGTCTAAACTAGACTTTGGCTACTGCCGCCTAGCACTAGCGTGGCCACAAGAGCTTGGTAAGCAAGACAAGAGCTGGTTTGAAGGCAAGCGCATTGCTACAACCTACCCTGAAATTTTAAAACAGTACTTAAAACGCGAAGGCATTAACGCCAGCACGGTTATGCTTACCGGCTCGGTTGAAGTAGCGCCACGTGCAGGCCTTGCTGATGCAATTTGTGACTTGGTTTCTACTGGCGCAACGCTTGAAGCGAATGGATTAATGCAAGGCGATACTATTTTAGAATCAAACGCTTGTTTAATTCAAAATAAAGACCTACAAGATACCGATAAATTAGCACTTATTAATAAGCTTATGCCGCGCCTACGTGGTGTTAGACAAGCTAAAGAAAGCAAATACATTATGCTACACGCGCCAAAAAATAAGCTTGAAGAAATTTGCGAAATTTTGCCTGGCTCTGGTCAACCTACCCTACTTGCCCTTGCCGGTAGTGATGATTATGTAGCACTGCACATGGTAAGCAGCGAAACTTTATTTTGGGAAACCATGGAGCAGCTAAAAGCCCTAGGTGCTAACTCAATTTTAGTTATGCCTATTGAAAAAATGATGGAGTAAGTAACATGCTTCGTTGGAATGAGGAATCTTCACAAGCACAAGCAGCGGCGCTAACACGCCCTGCGGTTTCGGCCAGCGCTAAGGTTGAAGCTATATGTAAAACTATTTTAGCTAAAGTAAAAGAGCAAGGCGACGAGGCTTTGCTAGACATGGCTAAAGAGTTTGATAATAGAGCGAATCCACGTTTACGTGTGCCGCTTGATGAAATAAACGCATCTGAGCAGGCGCTCAGTGCAGAGCTTAAGTATGCCATTGATACCGCTTATGCAAATGTAAAATGTTTTCATGAAGCGCAATTACCTGAAGATATTAAATTATCGACCCAACCGGGCGTTGTGTGTGAACTGAAATATCAAGCCATCGAAGCTGTAGGTATATATGTACCCGGTGGCAGTGCACCGCTGCCATCATCGGTTATTATGCAAGGTGTATTAGCCCAATTAAGCGGTGCAAAAACCGTTGTACTTGCTACCCCCGTACAAGGCGATAAAGCCATTAACCCCGCTATTTTATACGCAGCAAAATTATGCGGCATTACCACGCTAATAGAAAGTGGTGGCGCAGGCGCAATTGCAGCAATGGCTTATGGCACAGAGTCAGTGCCTAAAGTAAATAAAATTTTTGGCCCAGGTAATAGCTTTGTCACTATGGCTAAGCAACTTGTGGCGCAAACTGTACCTGGCATGGCCATTGATATGCCTGCAGGCCCATCTGAAGTATTAGTTATTGCAGATGAACGTGCAAACCCAGAATTTATAGCCGCCGATTTACTCTCACAAGCAGAGCACGGTGCTGACTCGCAAGTTATTTTATTATGTAACAGCGAAAGTATTATAGAGCAAACTCAGCAGGCGCTTACTCGCCAACTTGCTAAATTAAGCCGCAAAGAAACCGCCGAGCAAGCATTGGCTAACTCGTCACTTATTTTAGTTGACTCAGTCGCACAAGCGTTTGACGTATCAGCGCAGTACGGCCCTGAGCACTTAATTTTGCAACTAGCAGACTCCACACCCTACCTAGATAAAGTTAAAAATGCGGGCTCAGTATTTGTGGGCGATTATACGCCTGAATCGGCAGGCGATTATGCATCAGGTACTAATCACGTATTGCCAACCTATGGTTATAGCGCAAGCTATTCTAGCTTGAACTTACTTGATTTTTTTCGCACCTACACAGTGCAAACAATTACTAAAAGTGGTTTAACCCAGCTTTCAAAAGCTATTTTACCCCTTGCAAATGCCGAGGGCCTTGATGCTCACGCAAATGCGGTTTCAATTCGCTTAGAGGCAATTAAAAATGAGCAATGAGAGCACGCAAGCTAATAACTTATTACCAGCAAATATTGCAGCGCTTGCTGCTTACAGCTCAGCTAAAAGTGAAAAGTTAAGCGGCACAACTTGGTTAAATGCCAACGAAAGTCCGTATGCTAAAACCATCCAGCTGAGTGTTGAAGATTTAAACCGCTATCCAGATCCACAACCACAACTGGTTATTGATCGCTACGCGGCGTATGCAGAGCTTGAAAGCGAAAACGTGCTAATGACCCGTGGTGCCGACGAAGGCATAGAGCTTTTAGTGCGAACATACTGCGAAAGCGCAAAAGACAGCATTGCGCTATTTTTGCCAACTTACGGCATGTATAAAGTCACTGCCGATACACACAATGTCGCCATTAACGCACTAACACAAGCGGTATTATTAAATGGCAGTGTTGATGAAATAGTAGATGCGGTTGGCAGCTCAAAATTGGTATTTATTTGTAACCCAAATAACCCCACAGGCAGCTTAACCCCACTTGATAAAGTGACCGCAATTGCAACAGCACTAACGGGTAAAGCATTGGTTATTGTTGATGAAGCCTATATAGAATTTTGCCCAGAGCAAAGCGCTACAAAATTAATAAACCAATTTAGTAATGTAGTGGTGCTACGTACCCTTTCAAAAGCATTTGCACTGGCAGGCCTTAGAACCGGTTTTACGCTTGCACAAGCAGCAACTCTTGCGCCAATTCGTAAAGTAATAGCGCCGTATCCGGTATCTGGCGTAGTAGCAAGTATTGCAGCGCAAGCAATTGCTCCCGATGCAATTACCTCAATGCGCCGCCAAGTGATTATTTTAAACGCTTTAAAAGCTAAACTTGTACAGTGGCTAAGTGAATCGCCTGCTGTATTAAAAATTCTCACTGGTGAAGGTAACTTTGTTACTTTAAAGTTAGCCGATAAAAACTATTTTAAAATCGCACTTGAGCAAGGTTTGGTTATGCGCGCTTTTACCTTATATGGTGAAAGCGACTGGCTACGCATTTCAATTGGTAGCGAACAAGAACTTAAACAAGTAAAAATTTGGCTTGATGGCCTAGCATTGCCAACAGCCTCAGCAATTTCAGCACAACAGGAAGTATCATGAGTAACCCCTATTTATTTATTGACCGCGACGGCACCATAATTGAAGAGCCAATTACCGATAAACAGGTAGACAGCCTTGAAAAGCTGGCGTTTTTACCCGGTGTAATGCCCGCATTATTACAATTACAAGCAGCAGGCTATCGCTTAGTAATGGTATCTAACCAAGATGGTTTAGGCACCGACAGCTTTCCTACACAGGATTTTGATCTAGCCCAAGACAAAATGATGGACATACTACAAAGCCAAGGCATTAACTTTGACGAGGTATTAATTTGCCCACACTTTGACGAGCAAAACTGCGATTGCCGTAAACCTAAAACAGGTTTACTTACCGAGCTAATGCGCTCAGGCAAAGTAGATTTAGCGCGCTCTTTTGTAATTGGCGACCGTGAAACTGATATAGGCCTGGCGCAAAATTTATGTTGCGAAGGTATTTTGTACGATGGCGATTGGAGTGCAATAGTTACTAAACTAACTACCGCAAACCGCGAGGGCCGCGTTACACGTAATACCAAAGAAACTCAAATAGATGTAGCAATAAACTTAGATCAAACTAAAAACGGCAGTATAGATACCGGCCTTGGCTTTTTTGATCATATGCTTGATCAAATTCGCACCCACGCCAACATTGGTTTAAACATTAAAGCCAAAGGCGATTTGCACATAGACGAGCACCACCTTGTTGAAGACATAGGTATTGCTCTAGGTGTTGCACTTAAACAAGCCTTAGGCACTAAATCGCAAATTGCTCGCTATGGTTTTGCCCTGCCAATGGATGAATGTAAAGCCGAAGCACAAATTGATTTATCGGGGCGTGCTTCGTTTGTACTTAACGCTAATTTTAGCCGCGAAAAAGCAGGCGATTTAGATGTACAAATGGTTGAGCATTTTTTCAAAAGCTTAAGCGATAACGCCGCAATTAGCCTAATTTTATCGGTAAGCGACGGTAACTGCCATCATCAAGTAGAGGGGTTATTTAAAGCATTTTCTCGCGCACTGCGCATGGCAATAGCGCAAGATATTAGCCAGCAAACTGCTAGCTCTAAAGGGTGTTTATGATTGCGATAATAAATACCGGGTGCGCTAATATAAACTCAGTGCGTTTTGCCTTTGAACGTTTAGGACAAACGCCAACTGTAATTACCTCTCCAGAGCAGTTAGCGGGTTTTGAGCGCGCTATATTACCCGGTGTTGGCCATGCTTCGGTTGCCATGAAACGCTTAGTAGATAACGGTTGGCAACACGCTATAAACGAATACCAGCGCCCGCTAATGGGTATTTGCTTAGGTATGCAGTTACTGTGCGAAAGCACCGAAGAAGGTAACGTGCAGTGCTTAGGTAAAATACCTGGGCATGTAAAAGCGCTTGATGTAGGTCAACTTACGTCACCGCATATGGGCTGGAACAATTTAACCATAAATAAAGAGCATGCCTTAACAAAAGGACTAACACCCGACGAGCAAGTGTACTTTGTACACAGCTTTGCGCACACGGTAAACAACGCCACATTAGTAAGTGGCGAGTACGGACAACGTTTTTCGGCCATAGTGGCCAAAGATAACTATGCCGGCATGCAGTTTCACCCAGAGCGCAGCGCTAAAATAGGCGCGCGTTTATTACAAAATTTTGTTGATTGGCAGTTGTAGGCTGCCCCTCATCTATTAATAAAGAGACACACTGTGATTATTCCAGCATTAGACGTATTACAAAATCAAATTGTGCGCTTATACCAAGGCAAATACGAGACTGTACAGTTTTACCCATTCGAGTTAGGCGCGCGTTTAAAAGAATACGCCGACAGCGGCGCAGGTAAACTTCACTTAGTTGATTTAGAAGGTGCCCGCGATCCAAGTAAAAAACAGTGGCAACACATTCAAGCGGCTACAAAAGCACTTAATGTGCCGTATCAAGTTGGCGGTGGCATTCGCTGTGAGCAAGATGTAAGTGATTGGCTAAAAGCCGGCGCAAACCAAGTGGTTATTGGCTCAATGGCGGTTGAAAAACGCGAACAAGTTAAAGCCTGGATTGAGCAGTTTGGCGCAGAGCACTTTGTTATTGCCCTTGATGTAAATAAAACAGCCACTGGCTGGGCTCCGGCAACCCATGGTTGGCTAACTGAATCTGAGTTTGGTTTACTTGAGCTAGTAGATTTTTATGCTAACTTAGGTGTTATCGATTTTTTATGTACGGACATCAGTAAGGATGGCACCATGACCGGCCCATCGTTCGCGCTGTACGAGGATTTAATTAAGCATAACTCAACTATTAAAGTACAAGCATCTGGTGGCGTAAGCTCACTTGATGACATTAAAAAGCTCAAAGAGTTGGGTATTGGCGGTATTATTTTAGGTAAATCACTGCTCGATGGCGCCTTTAGTGTGGAAGAAGCACTAGCAGTAACACGCTAAGAATCTAATATATATACAAAAAAGCACAGTACCTATACTGTGCTTTTATTCATTAACTTAATTATTAAGCAACACCTCAGGTAAAGTCCTTAACCTAGCCTCATACAGTACTTAAAGTAGCCCTAGCAATATAGTAAGCTCTTTCAAACTCGCAATTTTGCAACATAATATACTTACCTGTATCACTGAGTTACACAATCGCACAAACAAAAACATTAACGCACAGATATATTAACGCATTGAATTTACAATGATATTCTTAATAATATGCGCTAAAGTATACTCTTTGTATAACAAATATTAAATTAACATTATAATAACAATTATAATTGCAGTATTTGGCTTTATAGCGTTTACTTCTAATAACAACATAACAATACAGAATTACACTCAATCGATTTGGTATAATTATTCATAAGTCGTTGGGAAAGTTAATAAAAGCAATGGTGATACTCCTTATAAGTAATAAGGTTATCAAGCTTATTAATAGTTACACAGTTTGTTGTAGGTTTACCGGTTTATATAGTTTAAGCGTACCTGATTTTTATAAAAGGCATAAAATATGAATATAAAACACGTAGTAAAAAATCGATATACGCTAAGCATTGCATTAGCAGTACTACTGTCGGGCTGCTCTGAGCCTGAGGTCGATACAAAAATTGAAAAGGCCCCAAAGCCTGTTAAATTAATTACCATTAAAGATACTGCGCAATCAAACATTCTTACTTATCCTGCTACTGTCGATGCGATAAAAAGCGCAAAGTTGGCATTTCAAGTTGGCGGTAAAATAGACAAACTAAATGTTATTGCAGCGCAATCCGTATTAAAAGGTGACGAACTGGCATCGTTAGAAAAACGTAACTTTATTAACGAAGTAAACTCTACAAAAATACAGTATGAAACAGCTAATAATGACTTTAATCGCGGAATTAAGCTCTCTAAAGATGGCGTAATTTCGGCTAGAGATATAGAGCAGCTAAAATCGAAAAAAGAAGTTGCTCAATCTCGCTATGACTCAGCAAAAAAAGCACTGACAGACAGTACTTTAGTTGCCCCTTATGATGCAATTGTAGCCGCTGTACCAGTAGAGGCGCTTGAGAATGTAAATGCAGGCCAGCATATAGTTACTTTATTTGGTAAAGGCGAAATGGAAGTGGTTGTTAATATTCCATCTTCTATTGTTGCCACCGTTGACTCGCGTACAGGCAGCCGTGCCTTTGTACTTTTAGAATCAGCTGCTAATACTCCTATTCCTGCTACATTTCGTCGCGCTAATTTAGAAGCTGATACGTCTAGCCAAACTTATGAAGTTAGGTTTTCATTTGCTGTACCGCAAAACCTAAATATTTTACCCGGCATGAATGCCAGTTTACGTATCGAATTTGATAATAAGTCGACTACAAATGAAATTACTCTGCCTACATTTGCTATTTTTGAAGAAAATGGCCAGCACTATGTATGGACAGTAAGTGAATCTATGATCGTGAGTAAAACGGTTGTCACCTTAGTAAACGGTATTGGTGAAGAACTAGTTGTTACCAGTGGTATAAAAGCCGGCGATGTAATTGTTGGTGCCGGTGCAAATTATGTAACCGATGGTATGAAAGTACGCGCTTGGACTAAGTCATAGGAGCTTGAGTAATGGATTTAGCAAAGTGGACTATTAATAACAAACTCATTAGTACCATAATTATTATACTGACGTTAGGCTTTGGCTTCTCTTCATATAAAAACATGGCACGATTTGAAGACCCTGAATTTATAATTCGTACCGCACAAGTGTTTGTTCCTTACTCTGGTGCGAGCCCTTTAGAGGTAGCCCGAGAAGTAACTGAGCCTTTAGAACGTGCTATTCAAGAATTGCAGGAAATTGATACCATATCGTCTACCTCTTCATCGGGTATGTCTGAGATAAAAGTTGAGATTAAATCGGAGTTTTCGCCGACAAAGTCTGAGCTACAGATTATATGGACCAAACTAAGAAATAAAATTAATGATGCTCGCCCTTCCCTTCCACCAGGTACAGGTACGCCACAAATATTTGACGATTTTGGTGATGTATATGGTTTAAGCTATTTAATTACAGCCGAGGGTTACTCTCCTGATGAGCTGCATGCCTACGCTAAAAACCTACAAAGTGATATTTTACAGGTTAAAGGCGTTGCTAAAGTAGCTATGACCGGTGTTCAGCAAGAAGGTATTTTTGTTGAAATAGCCCGTGAAGATTTGGCCACTTTAGGTAGCTCAATCAGTAATATTTATTCAATTTTAGATAAGCAAAATACAGTAATAAGTGCCGGTAATACGCAAATTGGTGATCAACGTATTTTTATAGATCCCACCGGCTCTATTAATTCTATTGAAACAATACAAAACCTATTAGTGAGCGCCACCAATGACGGTAAAGCTATATATTTAAAAGATATTGCTAATGTATATCGTGGTTTTCAAAGCCCAGCAACTAAACTTGTACGTTACAACGGGCAACCGGCAATTTCTTTAGGGGTTGCCAGTGTGCTTGGTACTAACGTTGTTAAAGTGTTTGAGCGCGTAGATGAGCGCGTTAAACAAGCTGAAAACGTGAGACCCATTGGTATAACAGTGCATGAATATTATCATCAAGGTAAGGTTGTTCAGGCATCGGTAGATAACTTTGTAGTAAATGTAATTGTGGCATTAATTATTGTTGTTGTTACTTTACTTGTATTTATGGGGCTGCGCTCTGGGCTTGTTATTGGCGCAGTATTACTACTGACTATTTTTGCCACACTAGCAACCATGGACTTTAGCGGCATACCCATGCACCGAATTTCACTTGGGGCATTAATTATTGCTTTAGGGATGATGGTTGATAATGCCATTGTTGTCACCGAGGGAATACTGGTTGGTACTAAACAAGGGCGCAAAAAGCTAGAAATAGCATCTGAAGTTGTAAAGCAAACAAGGTGGCCTTTATTAGGCGGCACTTTGGTAGGTATTGTGGCCTTTGCACCTATAGGTTTAGCACCGGGTGATACTGCCGAATTTACTGGGCATTTATTTTGGGTTATTTTAATTTCTTTACTTTACAGTTGGTTATTTGCAATTACCCTAACGCCACTATTTTGTTTTTGCTTGTTTAAAGAACAAGATAAAGACACCTCTACAACAGCTAAGCCTAATATGATTATGGCGGCTTATCAATCCATTGTTGTTAGCTCGCTTAATCATCGCTGGTTAACAGTTGCTGTAGTGATATTTACTTTTAGTGCATCAATGTGGGGATTTCAGTTTGTAAAATCTGGGTTTTTCCCAGCCTCTACAACACCACAAATGGTAGTAGATTTTTGGTTACCGCAAGGAACTGATATCGAAAAAACCAAAAAAGATATGATCAAGCTTGAATCCTTTATTCAGCAGCAAGAGAGTATTGAGGGCGTACAAACCTTAATTGGTGGTGGCGGTTTACGATTTATGCTTATTTATGGAGCAGAATCACCAAACAGTTCTTACGGCCAAATATTAGCTAAAGTAGATGACTATAAAGTGCTTGATACTATGATCCCTAAAGTACAAGCGTATATAGATGACACCTTCCCAGAAGCGCAAGGCAAAGTATGGCGCTTTGTAATGGGACCCGGAGGTGGTTCTAAAATTGAGGCAACATTTAAAGGGCCAGAACCCGCAGTAATTCGTGAATTAGCCGATAAAGCGAAAGCAATCATGATTGATGACGGCGGTGCACTCTCAATTAAAGATACTTGGCGCCAGCAAGTTAGGGTTATTGAACCGCAATACTCGCCAATTAATGCCCAGCGTGCAGGTGTAACACGCAAAGCAATTGCTGAAGCGTTACAACAAAACTTTTCTGGTAAAACGGTTGGCCAATATAGAGAAGGTGAAGAGTTAATTCCTATTATTGTTAGAGCTCCCCTAAAAGAGCGCTCGAATGTTAATGATATAGGCAACATTCAAATTCCTAGCCAAATCACAGGTAAAACAATCCCATTAGAGCAAGTTACTAATGGATTTAAAACCGTATGGCGTGATGGTATTTTAAAGCGCGAAGATAGAATGTGGACAATTAAGGCTCAAGCCGATCCACTTCCTGGGCAGCTTGCATCTGAATTATTTAATCGAGTAAGGCCACAAATAGAAGCGATTGACTTACCTGCCGGTTACACATTGGAATGGGATGGTGAGTATGGGCAATCAAAAGAGTCAAATGAAATGCTTGCATCAACACTACCACTTGGCCTTTTAGCTATGGTGCTAATTGTAGTGGTGTTATTCAATGCTTTAAAACAACCTATTATTATTTGGCTTGTGGTACCGCTGGCTCTTATAGGCGTGGTATTTGGCTTAGTAACAACACAAACTCCACTTGAGTTTATGGGGATATTAGGATTGCTCTCTTTATCTGGTCTACTCATTAAAAATGCCATTGTATTGGTTGATCAAATGGATATGGAAATTAAGCAAGGTAAACCACGTTATGATGCCATTGTCGATTCGGCTAATAGCCGAGTAAGACCAGTAATGATGGGAACACTAACAACAGTACTTGGGGTAATACCGCTTTATTTTGATGCGTTTTTCCAATCAATGGCGGTTGTATTAGTATTTGGCCTACTCTTTGCTACATTACTAACCTTAATTGTTATACCTGTGCTTTACGCTATTTTTATGGGCGTTAAAAAAGATGAACGCACACCAGTTAATGCCTAAGGTAATAAACTAAATATTGCAAAGTAAATAAAATATACGGCCAGCTAATGTAAAATATTATCTGGCCGCATGCTTTTTTATACCCAACCCACAACATAAAATATCGCTCTATGCTGTTGATAAATAACTAGCTTCATAACTTTAATAAAGTGCCCATCGGCGTACTTGTTAACACTGTTGGCGGCGATGGTACAGGTAAATAAAACCCTTGCGACATTAAAGTAGCCAATTTAAACGCGTATTTGATATGAATGTGTTTACCATGTGCCGACTTTGTCAATTAGTGGCTCCTCACATGAAAAATAGCGATTATGGCAGCATAATTAATATCTCTTCTATGGCGAGCGTTAACAACTGCCTCGCTATTAGCACCATGGCCCACTCGCTGTAAGTACTGATGCACTTAAAAAGTGCTTACCTCTGAAGTATTAAAATAATGTTACTTCATACCTTTAATTATCAATACGTTAAAGCTAACACCATAGTTAATCCAACAAACTCATTTTATATCGCAACTTACTTAACATAACCAACTTGCTTAACTCTATTCCCCCGTTATAAAACCTCTAAAAGCCCTCATACTAACGGTACTAAAATAACCCAAAGTAATATTTTTCAGTTAAGCATTTAATGGTCAACACTATATTTGTATACTATACTTAAGTTATTCATAAATAGGCCCTTAGAGCTTATAATCAAGGTGAGGGACCGCATTGACTAATCATTTAACGCTGCATTTTGTAACGCCAGAAATGCTCAAAGCAGCGGTGATCACAGCCAAATATGACCCCATACTTGTTTTAGCGTCTGTATTTACAGCGGTATTTGCATCTTATATTTCATTTTTACTTTCTGCTCGTATTAAAGGCGCGCAACTTAAAAACGAAAAGCTTTTTAGGACCCTACTGTCATCTTGCTTTTTAGGTGCAGGTATTTGGGCAATGCATTTTGTTGGCATGTTAGCCTACCAACTCCCTATTCCTGTAAGATACAATATACCTATAACACTAGTTTCAATTTTACCCAGTATATTTGCTAGTTATTTTGTTATATCCCCTAATTTAGAGCGTTTTAAACACTTATGGTTTAGAAGTGTACTTATGGGCTTAGGTATTGGCAGTATGCATTACGTAGGTATGATAGCCATGATAATGCCAGCGCATATGGCTTATGAGCCCACTCTGTTTACGTTCTCTGTATTTATTGCCGTAGCACTTTCGGGCTTAGCTTTAAAAATAAATGAATTACGCCAAACAACGCAAAATAAACAAAAGCGGGTTAACTTCTTAGCAGCGCTGGTAATGGGCAGTGCTATTTCAGGTATGCATTATATTGGTATGCTCTCTATGTATGTATTTGAATCTAGCCATACAACCTACCTTGCAAATGACAACAGTGCACAACTTGCCCAAGTGATTATATTTGTAGTGCTAGTATTGAGCTTATTTTTAGTAGGCAGTATTGAATTACGCGCCAGAAGCTTGTTATCGGCAAAATTAAAAGCAGTACTAAATACAGTACAAGACGTAGTGATATGTTTTGATCGCCAAGGCATTATCGAATTTGCTAACCCTCCAACCACTAAAGTATTTGGTTTTGATCAACAAGCGTTAATTGGCAAAAACATTGCTATATTGCTGCCAAAAAAGCATGCAAAATTTTATCATTCATTTAATAAAGATCAATCCAACTTTGGAAAAAGCCAATTATTACAGGGATGCAAAAATTGTGGGCAAGAGTTTCCTATAACAATCGCAATCAACCCTATAAGTGAGCTAACTAACGCCCCTTTAGTAGCTACTATTAAAGATTTAACCGATATTCAAAATCAAGAAGCCTTTACACAAACCATATTTGATACCCTACCTAACATTTTGTTTATTAAAGAAGCTAAGCATCTAAGTTATAGCCATGTAAATAAATCAGCTGAAAAATTACTTGGCAAATCACAAGAGCAACTTATAGGATTAAATGACTTTGATATATTCCCAGCAGAGCAAGCAAAATTTTTTGCAAAAGCAGATCGCAAAGTATTGAACTCAAACAATTCGATAACAATTAACGAAGAGCCAGTTACCATAAATGGAGCAACTCGCTATTTACGTACTCACAAAGTGATTATAAAAGATAATATGGGTAAGGCTAAGTTTTTACTCGGGATTTCTGAAGATATTACTGAGCTCAGAGAAGCTAGAATTGAGCTAGATAACTTGCATCATCGAATAGCATTAGCAGCAGATGCGGCTAATATTGGCATATGGGAATGGAATTTTAAAACCGATGTGCTTATTTGGGATGACTGGATGCACACACTTTATGGCATTAAAAAGGGTACTTTTTCTTGTAACTATGCTCAGTGGTCAAAAACAATTCATCCCGATGATTATGATGATGTTACCAATAGGCTGACCAAAGCAATAGCAACCAATGAAAAGTTTCATGCTGAGTTTAAAATTATACTGCCCTGTGGAGCAATACGTTATATAAACGCCGATGGGCGAGTATATGGTGATAGCATAGTCGGTATTAATTTTGATATTTCAAAGCGTATTATCGCTGAAAAAGAAGTACTAAAACTAGCTCAAACCGATTATTTAACCGGGCTTGCAAACCGCAACACCCTGACAAAGTTTGCTGAATGTGAGTTTAGAAAAGCTAAACAAGAAAACAGTAAAGTGGCATGCTTATATTTTGACTTAGATAAGCTTAAGCCAATAAACGATACTCACGGCCATATAGTTGGCGACTGTGTATTAACCGTAATAGCCGACCGCTTAAAAGATATAACCCGTAAAACTGACTGTATCGCCCGTATTGGCGGGGATGAATTCGTTGTTATAAGCACCAACATTGAAAGCCTAAACCAAATAGAAAAACAAATAACCAGATACTTAAGTGCGATTGAGTTACCTATTGTTTTGCAGCACAACGAACTCTTAGTTACAGTAAGCATTGGCTATGCTATATATCCCGACGAAGCAGCAGACTTAGATGAATTACTTAACAAAGCGGATAAAAGAATGTATGAACATAAAAGTAAAAAGCATGATCATGCTAATAACAGCCAACCACAAGTCAATTTAAGTTGAGCATTTAATTTTAACAATACATAACTTAAATGAACTGAACTGAAAAACTCAAATATTCCTACAGCTTCACTATGTATATCCTAAAAAGCGCTAAGTTAGCGGCTGCTTATTGCCCATTTGTTATAATTTAACACATTAATACAGCATGGAATTAGCATCCGTAAGTTCTCACTTTTTGTTATTTATACAATCCTCTGAATAGCTTTAAAAGTAATTAACTATAAGATATTTCGCCTATAAATAACGCTTAGATATATATATACTGTAGGTAATTATTAATATGACTTTTTGCTGACAATAATGTTTTTAGTGTTGTTGTTATTAATGCAAAATATTAACGAAAAGAATAGTAGCTATGACTTTCAAAAATAAACACACTACCTGCGAGACTTTCCCATGTTATCAAAACGCATAATTCCATGTCTCGACGTTAAAGACGGCCAAGTAGTCAAAGGCGTAAAATTTAAAGGCCATGAAGTAGTTGGTGATATTTTAACTATGGCAAAAGCTTACAGCGAGGCCGGTGCAGATGAACTTGTTTTTTACGAAATTAGTGCCAGTGTTGAGAAACGCTTACTCGATGTAAATTGGGTAGAGAGTATTGCCCGTCATATTGATATTCCTTTTTGTGTGGCTGGCGGAATTAAGTCGGTTGCCGATGCCGCTCGCGTACTTGAACGCGGCGCAGACAAAATCAGCATTAACAGCCCTGCTATTGCTCGCCCTGAGCTAATAAAAGAGCTGCACGATGAGTTTGGTAAGCAATGCGTAGTGGTCGGTATAGATAGCTTTTACGATGAAGTGACCGGTGAATACTTAGTGTACCAACTTACTGGCGATCCTAATGCGTCAAGCCGTACCCGTTATAAAACACAAGAATGGGTTAAACGCGTACAAGACTTAGGAGCAGGCGAAATAGTATTAAACTGTATGAACCAAGACGGCGTACGTAACGGTTATGATATTGAGCAATTAAGTAAAATACGCGAACTGTGTAATATTCCTCTTATCGCCTCAGGCGGTGCTGGATCTATGCAAGATTTTGTAGATGTGTTTAAACAAAGTGAAGTTGATGGCGCACTTGCAGCCAGTGTTTTTCATAAAAATGTGATTAACATTAGTGAACTAAAACAATTTTTAACTAATAACCAAGTGGCAGCAAGATTATGATATTAACACTCGACAACCAAACTCAAGTTGATTTCACTAAAAGTGAAATGATCCCTGCTATTATTCAAGATGCACGTTCTGGTGTTATTTTAATGCAAGGCTTCATGAACAGCGAAGCACTAAAGGTGACACTTGAAAGTAACAAGGTAACGTTTTACTCGCGCTCAAAATCGCGTTTGTGGACCAAAGGTGAGTCATCTCAAAACTATTTAAATGTCGTGTCAGTACACACCGATTGTGACAACGATTCTATTTTAGTACTTGCCAACCCAGAAGGCCCAACGTGCCACTTAGGCACACAAAGCTGTTTTGGCGATGATGCAAAACCAAGCCTAAGCTTTTTAGCGCAACTTGAAGATGTTATTGTAGCGCGTAAAAACGACGACCCAGCTAAAAGCTATACAGCGTCTTTGTTTGCAGAAGATTTAAGCCGTAGTTGTCAAAAAGTAGGCGAGGAAGGCGTAGAAGTTGCCCTTGCTGCAATGAAACACGATAACGATGAGCTAACAAACGAGTCTGCTGATTTAATTTATCACCTTACAGTGCTATTACAACGCCAAGGCTTAGCCCTTGAAGACGTAGTTAAATGCTTAATAGGTCGCCACAAGTAAGTTGTAACTTTAATACCAACAACTTTTATAAAAGCACGCTTAAATTATTTAGTGTGCTTTAGCACATAGCGCACTAAATTCATTAATTAAAAGGATAATATTGAATGAAGAAGTTAGCCTCTGTCGTATTTACTAGCTTGGTAATTTCAGGTTGTTCTAGCGTTGTTACTGAGCAAACAGCCGCTATAGATCAACTTACACCATGTAATAAAATTCAAACCTTACTTGGTGCATACGATACCCGTTTTGAATCGCTAAAAACAACCAAAGTAACCACAAAATTTATGGATAGCTGGAGTACTAACTATCATTTAGTGGGTCAACAGTGCCAAATTACTGCATTTGATCATGATAATGTTATTTACCGCTGTCAAAATAGTTACAAAGAGCAAGTAGCTGCTGTAACAGATCATCAAAAAGCAGTGGCTTTTACTCGCCAATGTTTGCTTGAAAGCAATTGGCATGAAAGCCAAAAAGAGTCAAAAAACTCGATTCGTACTACTTTCGTACTTGATGAAAACACCCCTGTTATTTCAATCTACACCGGTAAAACGTTATCTAGTTTAAAATCGTGGTCTACCTCATTAGAAATTGGCAAATCAGTAGCTACTAAACAATAATTTTTTATAGGGTTTTATGGGTTTTCAAACAAAAACTAGCAAGACTAAACTTAAAACCGATTGTATTGGAGTTTGCCAGCGGCGCAGTGGCCTATGTACTGGCTGCGGACGTACCAACGATGAAATTTTTGAGTGGATTATTTTATCTGAAGATGAAAAAAAGGTGATTTTAGCAACCCCACGAGCCGATTAATCAATGAATAGCTGGGGTTTTAATAGGTAAGCTAACCATCTGGGTTATAAAACTTTAACTTCAATAATAGACTAAAACTAACTGTTGTTAAATTTAGCCTGTTATTGAACGTTTGAAATAAATGGCATCTACTTTATTACTCATTATTTTTGTATTTATACCTTATAGGTTACCCGCTAGCTAAATTTATATCGGTTTGCGTAGCTTGAAAACAAGCGCTTACAACCTGCTTAAATGATTTATTAATGTCGATACTAATTACATTTAACTCATCTGCTTGGGGGATTTCCAATGTCTTGAATTGACTTTTTAATAGCTCAGTAGGCATAAAATGGCCTCTTCTATCTTGCATTCGCTGCTTAACTAATTCAAAATTTCCCTGTAAATGTAAAAAAGTAATATTCACATTTCCTTCGCATATTTGCTCTCGGTATTTTTTCTTTAAGGCTGAACAAACAATAACGGCCACTTCATTTTTTTGCTCAATACTAAACGCAGCGTCACGAATTCTTTCTAACCACGGCACACGATCTTCGTCATTTAGAGGTTGCCCTGATGACATTTTCAAAATATTTGCTTTGGGGTGTAAATCATCGCCATCAATAAATTTAGCGTCCATCTTTTTCGCAAGCGCATAACCAATACTCGACTTTCCGGTGCTTGATACACCCATAATAATAAATATTCGACCCGCGTTTATTTGGCTCATTTAGCTAATCTCACTCTATTTTTTAAAAATTCATTAGCTTTGAATGAATTTTTATATTAAGTTACTGGTAACATGTTACGCGTAACTTAATATAATATGAAATTAAACACAAGTTAACCGTCATAATTTGAGTTGGATTTAAGTAGGAAATATATGTCAGATTTATCTTTAATACTAACCGCGGTAGGCTCTATTCTACTGTTACTTTTTTTAGTCATGAAAGTAAGGCTACACGCGGTTGTTGCTTTAATTTTAGTTTCGATGATAGCCGGACTATTCTCTGGAATGAGCCCACAAATGATCGCAGAAACTATCCAAAAAGGAATGGGCGGCACTTTAGGCTTTGTTGCTGTAGTGGTTGCATTAGGTGCTATGTTTGGCAAAGTAATGGAAGAGACTGGAGCGCTTGACCGTATTGCTCATACGTTATTACATCGTTTTGGCGAGAAAAACGCTAACTGGGCGCTCACCTTTACTGGTTTTATATGTGCTTTACCACTATTTTTTGATGTTGCTGTGGTACTTTTAATTGGTATTGCATTTGCAGTGGTACGTAAAGGCGGTGGTAGTGTTATTAAAATAGGTATCGCATTGCTTGCTGGTATTGCTGCTTGTCAGGCATTTCTTATCCCTGCGCCAGGCCCTATTTTAGTGGCATCTCAACTTGGTGCCGATTACGGTTATATGATTTTATTTGGTTTACTTGCTGCTATTCCAGCTATGATCATTGGCGGCCCTCTTTGGGGATCGCTAATTGCTAAGTCAATTCATGTTGAACTACCTGAACACGCCCAAAACAATGATAATACTAGAGACGGTGAGGGCGAGCCTAGTTTTGGCTTAGCTATAGGTTTAATTGCACTGCCATTATTAATGATTGCCTTAAATACGATTGGCTCTCGTTTTGTTGAGCAACAATCTAACTTACATCATTGGTTAGAGTTTATCGGTCACCCATTTACTGCAATTCTTGCAGCTTGTTTAATGGCATTTTATTTACTGGGTGTAAAACGTGGTGTGCCTCAAGATCGTATTATGGAAATTTGCAGTAGTGCCTTACAACCTGCTGGCGTTATCATTTTGGTAACAGGCGCTGGGGGAGTATTTAAACAAGTATTGGTTGATTCGGGTGTAGGGGAAGCGCTTGGTAATATGCTTGCGGGATCTGGCTTACCGATTGTTATGTTAGCTTTTATATTAGCAGCCGCAGTACGCGTAATTCAAGGCTCTGCAACTGTTGCTATGCTTACAGCATGCGGTTTAATTATACCTATGTTAGAGCCCCTTGGACTAGATGGCGCTCAGCTTGCTGCGGTTACTATCGCCATTGGTGGAGGCTCAATCGTTTTATCGCATGTAAATGACTCTGGCTTTTGGTTAGCTAATCGCTACCTTGGCCTTACTGAAATGCAAACGCTGAAAACATGGACGGTGATGGAGACCATTATTGGTACAACGGGTGCTATTGTAGCTATGATTATTTCCCTCTTTTTATAAATTATTTTTATTCATAAAACCCTGAATATGTCCGATGCTGTGCTTAAATAGCAGCATCGGTGTTTACTTCGAGTGTTATAGCTTTTACTGTCTGATGGAGGCAAGCACCATATTTCACTTACAACTCAATATTCTAGGTTTAATATTTGGTTGCTTTATGAGTGACATAGTTAATCAAACACTTTCGCCTAAATGAATCACATAACCGGTATCACATATTTGCTCATCGGGTGCTTCAAGATCTGTTGTTGAACTAATACGACTGAGTAATTTAGCCCCCGCAAGGTTACCAATCTGATAACGCGGCGTGATCACACTGGCTAGCTGAGGCACCATAGATTGACCAATATCATGGCCATGAAAGCCTGCAACCCCCATATGCTGAGGAACAGAAATATTATTTCTTTGACAATCAAAAATAGCACCAATAGCCAAATCATCATTAGTACAAAATATACAGTCAGTATCTGGGTGTTCAGTACGTGTTTTTTGCAATAATTCAGCGCCCAAACTAAACGACGAAGCTTCATTTGTCATCACACTTTTAGGAGTAAACCCCCTTAGTAACATTGCGTCGCTATAGCCTTGAAACTTCAATTGTGTGCGCATATCTAACCTTGCACCAAGGTAAACAATATTCCGGTAGCCTTTATCTAAAAGCGCATTGGTCATCTCAAAAGCAGCTTTAGCATTATCAAAGCCAACCGCTTGGTGTATTGGAGTGTGATGAATATCCATTATTTCAACCACAGGAATACCCGCCATAGCAATCATTTTTCGGGTTCTGTCGGTATGCGTTGTTTCCGATAAAATTAGCCCATCTACATGATATGATAATAAATATTCAACTCTCTTTTCTTCAATTTCGGGGCTATAGCCATAATGCGCGAGCATTGTTTGATACCCTGCAGGCTCAGTAATATCTTCAATTCCGCGAATAACTTGCGAAAACACTTGATTAGTTAGCGATGGGACAAGCACACCAATAGAGTAGCTTTTGGCATTAGATAATAAATCTGGGGCTTTATTGGCAATATAGCCAAGTGAATCTATAGCTGCTTTAATTTTGATTTGAGTTGTTGCTGATACTTTCTCTGGGTTACGTAAATAACGACTTACCGTCATTTTAGTGACCCCAACTGCATCTGCTATATTTTGAAGTGAAGAGCGTTTATTTTTTTTCATCACAGGTAATTAATTTATTATGTTACACGTAACATAACAATTATAATTGCGGTTAGCCACTTTTAAGCTATTTTGCTAGATAAATATAACCTTATTGATAATTATTTATACTATTCTGGCTTGCTTAGACCGTTTACTTATCAAGTTAGATACTTAATTATATGCTTTTCAATGAGTCAATAAATACAAATGCCTCAGTGTATAGAGGCATTTTAAACGATGTTATTACTTATAAATAGCTTACGCTTTATCGAGCGCTTGACTTACATCTGCAATAATATCGTCGATATTTTCAATACCAATCGATAAACGCACTAAATCACGGCTCACACCTGCATTAGCGAGTTCTTCATCATTAAGCTGACGATGCGTGGTTGATGCAGGATGACACGCTAGCGACTTAGCATCACCGATGTTTACCAAACGCAGTATCATATTGAGTGCGTCGATAAAACGAGTGCCTGCTTCCAAGCCACCTACAATACCAAAACTTAATATACCCGATGCTTTACCATTAGTTGTTTTTTTACACATTGCGTTGTATGGACTTGACGCTAAGCCTGCATAGTTAACCCATGAAACTTTAGGGTGCTTTTGTAAATACTCAGCCACCTTTTGTGCATTTTCGCAGTGACGTTCCATTCGCAAACCTAAGGTTTCAAGGCCAATTAGAATGTCTGATGCATTTTTTGGTGCAAGTGCCGCACCGGTATTTCTAAGCGGGACCACTCTACAACGGCCAATAAACGCAGCTTCTGCAAAGGCTTCGGTATAAACAACATTATGATAAGACGGATCGGGCTCGTTCATCATGGCAAAACGCGTAGCATTTGCTTTCCAATCAAATTTACCTGAGTCAACAATCATGCCGCCAATGGCAGTACCGTGCCCATTTATGTATTTAGTTAATGAATGCACCACTATATCGGCACCCAGCTCGAATGGGCGGCATAAGTACGGCGTTGCTACTGTGTTATCAACAATAAGGGGCACACCTTTACTGTGTGCTATTTTGGCTAATCGGGCAATATCAACAATATTACCTGCAGGGTTGCCAATTGATTCACAAAATACTGCTCGAGTATTATCATCTATTGCGTTTTCAAAGGCCTCAAAGTCATCTGCTTTGATCATCCGTGCTTCAATACCTTGGCGTGGTAATGAATGTGCAAATAAGTTGTAAGTGCCGCCATATACTTGGCTAGTACTAACAATGTTGGTGCCAACTTCACATAAACATTGAATTGCGTAAGTAATTGCTGCCATGCCAGAGGCTACAGCTAGTGCGCCTACGCCCCCTTCCATAGCGGCGATACGCTGCTCTAATACTGCGTTAGTTGGGTTCATAATACGGGTGTAAATATTACCAGGTACTTTTAAATCAAATAAATCAGCACCATGCTGGGTGTTATCAAACGTATAAGATGACGTATTATAAATTGGCACTGCTGCAGACTTTGTGGTTGATTCTGATTCGTAGCCATGATGCAGCGCTAAAGATTCTAGTTTCATTAGTATATTCCCTGTTATTAATTTACTTAGCGTTAAATTAGCACTTATATGCTACTAAGTGCACTTGAAATATACTAATGGCGATTGAAATTTTTAACCTTTAAAAACAACCACTGTTAACTTTTAAAGCAATAACCAGTTGAGCTATAAACTAAAGCCAATAATAAAGAGTATTACACCTAAATAAATAGTACATGCAGATTGCATATTTTGTGATATTTCACCTGCAATCAAGTCGCACGTGCCTTTATATATCCCTTTGCACACCAATAATACTCCCCCTGTTAGCCTATAATTATTTAAATTTATTTTACCTTTTTCATCTGTAATAATGCGCAAATAACCAATAAGTATAATAATACTTGCCGATATTAATAATCCAATTTCTAAGCTTTCCATGGATATGCTCACTTGAAATTTAAGTGTTTTGTTTAATATTGATTGCTTGAAAGGTCGTTATGCTTATTGACGCAACTTTTAACTTCACTATTTAAATTGGCTAATAGTGCGTACATCTTAGTTATATTATGTCTAAGCTGTTAGGATACGCCGTCTAAATTTTTCTTTATGGGTAAGCCCGATATAATGGGTAAAAATAACAGTAACGGTTTTAGTCCTAAACGCAATGAAAAAGTGGGCAGCGAGCTTCATCCATTATCGTTAGTGGTTAACTCACCACAGCGCAAGTTAGAAGTAGAAGCAATAGTACAAGAACATAAGTTATTTGCTACAGTAGAGCTTAATACTCAAAGTGATGAAGATATAAGAGAGCTTGAATTCGCGCTGGTTAAGTCTACACCGCAAGTATTCGATAAAGTCCCTGAGCGTAACTCTCCTTGTTTATGCGGTAGTGGTAAAAAGTATAAAAAGTGTTGTGCTTAAATTATAGCTCACAATTCAATCTCCTTTCTCATTCTTTAATATAAAAATGCCACCTGTTAATAACAAGTGGCATTTTATTATTTGCTATAAAGTTCAGCTAAAATAAAGGTTCGGCTTTATTTTTACGCTTAACTTATTTTACTATTTTCATTTCATCTAATAAATTTTGGGCATTATCTACCTTGTCCATTACCCATAGCATGTAACGAGAATCTACGTGAATTGAGCGGTTTAGTTCTGGGTTATAATCCCAATCGCCAATGATGCTTTCATATACGCCATCAAACAATAAACCCACCAGCTCGGCTTTACCATTGAGTGTTGGCGAGCCTGAGTTACCGCCGGTTGTATCTACGTTTGATAAAAAGTTAACAGGTACTGTGTTCATGCCGCCGGTGTAATCACCATAAAGCTTGGCTTTAATTTGCTCTTGTAACTTTTTAGGTGCATTAAATGGGTCAACATCGGTGTTTTTAGCTAGTAACCCTTCAAGCGATGTAAAGGGTGTTGCTACCAAGCCATCTTGAGGTGAGTAGCCACCTACCGTGCCGTAAGTTACTCGTAATGTGCTGTTTGCATCTGCATATACGGCCTTATTTTGTGCTTTATTAAAGGCAATAATAGCGCTCATTAACTGCGGGCGAGCAGCTTGTAACTTGCCTGCAAGTGCTTTTGATTTATCTTCCTCAGCTTTCATTACTTTAAATATTGCTTTAGCGTATTGCACAAATGGGTCTTGGCTTTGGTTTAGCTGGCTAAACGATTGCTCAAACAATGAATTGCGTACAACTTCGTTATCTAGTGTTGATTTAGTATACATTTGCTCAAGCAATGCACTTTGTTTCGCTTTATCAAAACCATTTTGTAGTTTAAATGCCTTATCAACCTCGCTAAAGCGCTCTTCTTTCGGAAGTGCGGCATAAAGCTCTAAAAAGTGCAGTAAAATAGCTTTATCTACATTGGCATCAAAGCGACGCGTCATACGCTCAAGCCCAGCTTTAATGCGCGGTAAGTCACGCTCTTGGTATCCAGACTCTCGCTCTGCATTTGGCTTTTGTTGCTCATACGCTAAACGGTATAAGCTGCGAGCGGTACTGATCATTTGTGATCTGTGTACATAACCTAACATACGATCGCGCTCGCTATGCAGTTGCGATTGCGCTACTAATGCCGATAGCTCATTTAAAACATCGCCATATTGCTGCTTGCGTGTTTTATCACTATTAATCCATTGAGTTAGTTCTTGCTCAAACTGTTTTTTGCGCTCAAACATGGTGCCTTTTTTAAAGCTTTCTATCATTGAGCCATAGTTTTTAATGTAATTATTGTAACCTGCAATAGTGCTTTCGTAAGCTATACGCGCTTTACTGCCGTCCTCTGCGTTTTCTTCAATAAGTGCTACATATTTTGAATTATGTTCACGCGCTTTAGGATAGCTGTCGTTAAATACGTTATCTACTTCTGCAGCAATACGGTAACGGTTAGTACGCCCTGGATAGCCTGTTACCATTACAAAGTCGCCCTCTTGCACACCTTTAGCACTTACACTTAAGTAAGAATCGGGTTCATAAGGTACGTTATCTTCGCTGTACTGTGCTGGTTTACCATCTTTTCCTACATACGCACGGTAAAAACCAAAGTCGCCGGTATGGCGCGGCCACATCCAGTTGTCTATATCACCGCCATATTTACCTACGCCCATAGCCGGAGCGTATGCTAGGCGTACATCTTTTATTTCTAGCGACTTAATGAGGTAATACTCTAAGCCACCATGAAACGAATACACATTACAACGATAGCTCTCATCGGCTTCACACTGAGCCACCAGTGCTTTTTCATTTTTTTCAAGGGCATCGTAGCGTGCTTTAGCACTTAACTTTTGAGTGTCTTTAATTACTTTGTCGGTAACGTTAGTTACGGTTTTAGTAACATAAACACGAGAGCCAGGAGCTGCGGGTAAATCTTGCGCTGGAGTTTTAGCTAAAAAGCCATTTTCTAAAATATTATTATCGGTTGTTGAGTTGTATTGAATAGAGCCATAAGCACAGTGATGGTTTGTTACCACCAAACCTTTTGGCGATACAAATGATGCCGTACAACCACCTAGGCTAATTACCGCATTCATCGGGAATTCGGTTAATTTTGAAATAGATTTAGCATCTATTTCAAGCCCTTTGGCTTTTAATATTGATTCTAATTCTGGAAGCTGATGTGGTTGCCACATGCCTTCATCTGCAATTGCAGTGCTTGAGAGTGTAATTGCTAAAGTTGATGCTATTGTAGCGACAAGAGGTGTTAAACGCATTATAGAGTCCTTTTTATTGTTTCTATAACAGGTTACTCGTGAAGTATTATGCAGGTCAATACCGTGGTAATAAATTGTTACAATGTGCCCTATAAACCCTCATATATAGCGTTAATAGCAAACTGTGGCAGCTATATTTTGTATTTACTTATAACTACTTTATATAATATGTGATTATTTATAAAAACCTTGGTGAAAAATCCAATAACAACTCCTCAGGTAATGGCTTACTAAAATAGTAACCTTGAACAAAATCACAATTTAACTCACCAAGTAAAACAAGCTGCTCTTTCGTTTCCACTCCCTCTGCAACCACGGTTAACCCTAAGCTATGCGACATGGCTATAGTTGCTTTGACTAAATTACAGTCTTCTTTTTTGGATGTAATGCCATTAATAAACATGCGATCTATTTTTAAAACCTTAAATGGGTACTGCCTTAAATAGCTTAATGATGAATACCCAGTACCAAAGTCATCCATTGATAGCTTTATGCCCAATTTAGTTATTTCTTGCAAAGTGTCGTTTATATTCAATTTAGCATTCATTAACACCCCTTCGGTAATTTCTAACTCTAAATATTTAGCCTTTACATCTAGCTCGCTAAGAGTGTCTTTTATAAAACTAAGTAGCGCTGTGTCTCTAAATTGACTTGGGGATAAATTAACAGCCATAGTATATTTATGGTGTTGCCCTTTATTTAGCTGCTTATTTTGCCATTTTTTTAAAAGCTGTAAGGCTTGCTTAATAACAAACTTCCCAATGGGGATAATCAACCCATTATGCTCGGCTATTGGAATAAATTCATCGGGCGGTATATTCCCCAGCACTGGGTTATACCAACGTAGCAAAGCTTCCGCGCCGGTAACATGTTTATTTTTAACATCTAACTGCGGTTGGTAATATAGTTCAAATTCATTACGCTGTAACGCACCTTGCATCTGCTCCTCTATCGCAAGGCGGCGCTGAATTACTACATTCATTTGTGGAGTAAAAAACGAGTAACTGTTACGTCCCAAGGCTTTTGCTTGATACATTGCCGTATCTGCATTGCGTAAAAGATCAGACGCTGTATCGCCATTTTCGGGGTACATAGCAACCCCAATACTCATGGTGAGTACAAGTTCTCTCCCTTCAATTTTAAATGGCGAGGTAAAACTTTTCAGTAGCTTTTCTGCAATATCTATTGCGTTATAATGACTATTAATACCCCGCAATAGTACAATAAATTCATCTCCTCCTAAACGCCCTATGGTGTCTTCTTTGCGAATGACTTGCTGTAATCTTGCAGCTGATTTAACCAGTAGCTTATCGCCTAGTTCATGGCCAAACGAGTCATTTACTTTTTTAAAGTTATCTAAATCAATAAAAAGTACAGCCACATGCCCCTTGTTTCTTTGTGCTTCAAAAAGCATATGCGATAGTCGGTCAAGTGCTAAAAAGCGGTTAGGTAATGAGGTTAAATTATCATAATAAGCTTGTTTACGGATCAGCTCTTCTGCCTTGTGCTGCTCGGTAATATCTCGAATAATAACCATAACTTGCTGATATTGAGAAACATGGTTAATTCTTGCCTCAAAGTACACAACTCCCAATGGCATGGTTAGTTCATATTGAAAGCTCACCATCTGTTTTTGGCTTAAGGCTTGGGAAATATTCTTTCTAAACTTACTGCTAACATCGTCTGGTAATAAATCAAACATACTGCTACCAATAAATTGCTGAGGTAAAGCATAAAGATTACTGCTACTACTGCTACTGGCTTGATAATCAAGGATTTTGCCATCTTCTTGCATTACAAAAAATAGATCAGGAATAGCCTCAAATATTGTTTCCAACATTTTCTCTCTGAACATAGCCTGTTCTTGCGCCTGTTTAACATCGGTTAAGTCAATATCAATACAATACATTTGTTTAATGCCATATTGATTTATAAACATTACATGGCTTGAAAACACCGAAACATCATTATTATTTTTATCACGAAGAGTTAGCTCTGCTGCAGGAATTTCTATGCCATTATTAATCCAATTTCCGTGGCCAGCAACCACGGCCTCTCGTAAATCACTTGGTATAATTAAGTCTTCAAGCTTTTTACCTGTTGCTTCAACATTCGTATAACCATAAAGCACTTCGCTGCCTTTATTCCAATAAATAACACGGCGTTGTTCATCATACCCCTGCACAGAAATAGCATTCACAGCATCAAATAATTGATGTAATGGGTCATTAACAACATATTGGTGAGCTAAAGTATGTATATTATTTTTAGATTTCATTCTGATCAATTAATAAATAATACTTAATATTTATAATAGAACGAAATAATTAAATTAACACTTAAAGGAGCGAATAAATGCTTTTAGGTAATGCGGCAATATAAGAGTGTAAAAATAAAAAGGAGCCGTTGCTCCTTTTAGTTATTAGTTTTTAACTCATTAATGTTAATCTTTTTTAGCGTTATTAGGATGCTCAACACCTATCCATGCTTTGAACAACGCCTTTTGTTCACTCGATGCTTGCTTATTAGCAATCACCTTTTTAGGTTTATCAAAATCTTCTGATAAAACTAAACTGGTGCTAGCAAGTGCATCGCGGCGAATATAATCAATTGTAATTTTATCCCCTGCTTTATACATTTCTAGGCTGCTGGTTAAATCCTTACCAACGTGATGCTTATTAATAGCAACAATTTTATCATCTGTTGTTAAGCCTGCCTGCCATGCACTGCCACCGCGTTTAACATGCGAAAGCGTAAGAAGTTGGCCGGTATTTTTTGCCACAGCATCTATACTAGCTAAGGCTTTCGCTTTTTCTGGACGCTCAAATGTTAAACCTACTTTATTGAGTAACTCGTCAAAATTTAGTGAAGCTGGCGAGTCGACATTAGTTTGCCACCAAGTGTTGTAATCACGCCCGGTTAGGTCTTTTAAAATATTGAGTACATCTAAAGAAGTAAAACCTGCAGGTAATTTATGTTGCTTATAAAGTGCCTTGTGTACATCGCGATAACTTATTTTACCTTGGCTTTTTTCTAGTAAATCAATATCTAAAGCAAGTGATAACAATGAGCCTTCTGAATAAATGTTAGTAGAGTAATTACGCGCGTGGTCCCCGCCTTGGTTTATCCACTTATCAAAGCTGGTTTCGCTGGCGCTTTGTACTTCGCGACCAGGTGTTTGTAGATGACGATTAATTGTTTTACTCATTAGGTTAAAAAACTCATCAGTGCTTTGAATGCCTGAACGCACTAATAAATGATCTTCAAAATAGCTGGTTGAGCCCTCTGCTATCCAAAGTAATTTAGAGTAATTCATATTGGTGTAATCGTAAGGTGTAAGGCCCGCTGGGCGGTATGCTTTAACGTTCCAAGTATGAATAAATTCATGTGCCGCAGTGCTTATAAAGGCTAAGTAATCTTCGCGCTTCGCAAATCGGTCTCGCGGGCGCTGAATAATAGTCGAATTTAAATGCTCAGTAGCACCACCCGCTCCCGATGTTGCATGCACCATAAATACATAACGCTCATACGGGTAGCCATCCCAAATTACATTGCCAGTAGCCACTAATTTTTTTAGATCCGTTAGCATGAGCTCTACATCATAATTACCGTCACCCCATATAACTAAATCGTATTCACGGCCATCAACTTTAAAGGTGTGTAATTGGTTAATACCTGTCTCGATTGGTGAATCTACAAGTACGTCATAATCTGCCGCCTTAAATGTATTTTTACCTTTGTTATTCTGCATTCCAGAAACAGAGCGCCACTGTTTAGGCACCTCTAAATTAACCGTAACGGGTTCTTGGCGAAATGAGTCACTAAACATAAAAAAGCCTGATGCATCAATAAATGCATGGCTGTCATCAATATGGCGCGCACGTTTTCCAAGCTCATTTGCGTATACTTGATATGCTAAGTTAACTTTAGTTGGCTTATTTAAATGTACACGCCAGGTGCTGTGATCAATTTTTTCCCACTTTAGGGGGTTACCCGTACTGTCTTTTGCATCAAAGTAACGCACCCCATTGGCTAAATTTAATATTTCGTAACGCCCAGTGCGCCATGCAGGTAATTTAATGTCTAAATGCGCTTGTGCCGTTTTGGGAAACTCTACCGTAACATTACCTAAGTGGTGCTGTGGCTGAGAAATGTTTAATGAATAATTTACATCAGCAAACGTAGGGGCAGAACATGCGGCTAAAATAGACAGCGCTAATAGCTTTTTCATAATGGCTCATAAAGATAACTTAGTGTGTAAAGAAGACTAACAAGGCGCTATTTAAAAGTGAATTAAAAGCGATAAATAGACTTTTAGATACGTTTATTGGCAATATCCCATTAAAAACACAAAGTTTTTAATGAGATAACTACACTTAATATAAATTTGTTGTAAACTTAACTGATACTAATTAACACAATGGCGGTATGTTTAGGTGCCTGATAAATCTAATCCTATGGACAAAAAACTCAAACAAGCTATTGAACAACGAATAGTAATTGAGAGCGCAAGGAAAACTCAAGTAGATACTCTGTCAAATTTTGCAGCTAAATTATCTTTAAGCTGTAAGGGTCTTGATATTGAATTAGATAATCGCCTAGCCAAATTTAGAAGCGCACTTAATAAAGGAGTTAGCTTTGAGCACTTATCGCCGTTAATTAATGATATTTTAGTACTTTTAAAAAACCAAGAAGCCATTCAACTCGCTCATCAACGCGATTTACGCACAAGTGTAAAAAATGCAGGTAAACAATTACAAAAAACCAATGGTTTACCTGACAACACACGCAGAACACTGCGTAACTTGTTAGATAATGAACTTGATGCCGTTCAGTCAACCCATGGTTTTATACCGCTATTAAATCAATTAATTACTATTTATAACCAAGCGTTGCACACTAAATTTAATGCATTACCCGCAGAACAACATACCGATACTCCAGCAATTGCTAAAAAGTTGTTAGAACTTGCCCACCAGCTGGTACTTGAAGATGAAGCAGCTGAGCAAATTCAATCGATAAGAACCACTATTTTACAAAGTAATACAGTAGATGACTTACTCGCTGCCGCGATTGAAATTATTAGTATTATTGTAAAAAACATTAATAACGAGCGCCAATCAGCGCAAAGCTTTTTAGTGTCTTTAAATAAAACCTTAGAAGAGTTACACCATTCGATTTTTTCGACCAGTAAACATTCCGAATCTATGGGAATTGAGTTTGACGTATTAAATAAACGTATTAAAACTAAAATTAATAATCTTAATGAACAAACTAAGAGTACCACTTCAATTTCATCGTTAAGAAAATTGGTTGATCATGAATTAAAATCCCTCGGTGAAGATTTTATTGCCAAAGAAGAACTTGAACGCAAAGATCGCAAAGTACTTATAACCAGCTTTGATAAAATAAATAATCGTATTGGTAGCTTAGAAAATAAACTCACTAAATATAAAAAACGCCTTAACGATCAACGTTTCAAAAGCCTGCTCGATAGCCTAACCAAACTGCCAAACCGGGCCGCCTTCGATGAGCGCTATAACCACGAAATGCACTTATTTAATGTGCAAGCATCCGATGTTACTCTGGTGGTAATTGACGTAGATTATTTTAAGTCAATAAACGACAGGTTTGGTCATACTGCTGGAGATATTACGCTACAAGTTATTGCTAAAGCCTTGCAAAAGTCGATAGAAAAAACTGACTTTATAGCGCGTTATGGCGGCGAAGAATTTGTACTATTAATGCCAGGTACTTCTTTACAGCATGCCATTCCCCAACTCGAAAAGCTTAAAAAGAATATAAAAAAGATCCCGTTTAAGTTTAAAGATAAGCAAATAGAAATTACAGTGTCACTTGGTGCAACTCAGTTTAAACAAGGTGACACATTATTAAAGGCATTTGATAGAGCAGACGATGCTTTATACGAAGCCAAAAACGCAGGTCGGGATCGTCTGTGTATACGTAAATAATGTTATATAGCTCAATTGTTTTGAGTTTTATAACTAGCTAGTTTTTTACATTTTATACCAATTGTATTAAATGAGTCGTTAATTATAGCAACCGCTCTAAAAAAGTACGGCGCCTTATATATTACTTATATAAGTTCAAGTGCCCAAAATGAGTTTAACCTGCTAGAGCAATCAACGCTTGTATTCAATTGGTATTAAGCAGCAAGGAGAATGCCGATGTTAATACAGTTAAACCCTACTGGGGTTTTAGATTTACTGTCGCAATTAGAAGTTGATTTATTAGAGCAATCTTCCGCTAGTGAACGCTATCGATTATTTAGAAACTGCGCGCTTGCCGTCCTCAATGTAGGCAGCCATACAGATGAAAGTAGCGACATCTACGATAAATACCAAGACTTTGATATTCGTTTAGTTAGCCGTGAGCGCGGCATAAAAATAGAACTAATTAACGCACCTGATACCGCATTTGTTGATGGTGAAATTATTACCGGTATTCACGAACATATATTTTCTGTGATCCGCGATATTTTATTTATATGTCAAAAATACGAAAAAGATCTTAAAGAACAAAAAGCCATTACCCACATGGTTTTTGATATGCTCAGAAATGCCGATGCACTAAAAGTAAACAGCGAACCAAGCATGATTGTATGTTGGGGTGGGCATTCTATTAGTGAAGTTGAGTATAAATATACCAAACAAGTAGGCTATGAGCTGGGCCTGCGCGGCTTAAACATTTGTACCGGCTGTGGCCCTGGCGCTATGAAAGGTCCAATGAAAGGCGCTACTATTGGCCACGCTAAGCAGCGCATTAAAAACAATCGTTATTTAGGATTAACCGAGCCCAGCATTATTGCAGCAGAGCCGCCTAACCCAATTGTAAATGAATTAGTCATTTTACCCGACATAGAAAAACGTTTAGAAGCCTTTATACGCACAGCTCACGCTATCATTATTTTTCCTGGTGGCGCTGGTACTGCTGAAGAGTTTCTTTATTTATTAGGGATATTATTACACCCAGAAAATGACAAGCAGTGCCTACCGGTTATTTTAACAGGACCCAAACAAAGTGAAGCCTACTTTAAAGAGCTGTGCCACTTTATTGAAATGACACTGGGTGTAGAAGCGCTCAGTAAATTTGAAGTTATTATAGATGACCCACAATTAGTAGCGCAAAAATTAAAGTCGACCATGGCTAATGTTCGCGACTATCGTAAAAGCCAAGGCGATGCATACTATTTTAACTGGACATTAAAAATAGAAAATGACTTTCAACAGCCGTTTATACCATCACATGAACAAATGGCGAACCTAGACTTGCACCTAGAACAACCAAAACAGTTATTAGCTGCAAATTTACGCCGCGCATTTTCGGGCATTGTTGCCGGTAATGTTAAAGAAGAAGGCGTAAAAGCAATTAAACAACATGGGCCTTATATTTTAAGTGGCGAGCCTAGTTTAATGAAAGCAATGGATAAGTTATTACAAGCTTATGTTGACGAGGGAAGAATGAAACTACCCGGCAGTAAATATGTCCCCTGCTACACAATCAAGGCGTGAGTTCTGTATTGAAACCCCATTTATTACTTATTGATGCGCTTAATTTAATTAGGCGCATTTACGCGGTTGACGCGAATCAAAAACATCACAGTGATGAGCAGATGCTTAAAGCAAGCTGCGCACGTGTAGCGCATGCCTGCTCAAAACTTTTAAGCAGCACTAAAGCAACCCATGCCATTGCCGTATTTGATGGCGATAAAAGTTGGCGCTATCATTTTTATAAAGATTACAAACACTCCCGTGCTCCTATGCCACAAATACTTAAAGATGCATTAGTGCAATTTAAAGCCGCCATTGAAGAAACTGGTATTGTAGTGTTTGAACCAATAAACGATGAAGCTGATGATATTATTGCAACTCTTGCAAATAAGGCATCACATAACAACATCAGCAGTGTGATTGTCTCAACTGATAAAGGCTTTTTACCTTTTTTAAATGAGCATATAGCTGTGTATGATTATTTTAAAAAACATTATTTAGATCAAGATAGTATTAAGCAACGCTTTGGCGTTGAGCAAAAAAAACTAGTAGAGTTTTGGGCATTTGCTGGCGATAAAACCAATGATATTCCGGGCGTAAAAGGCATAGGCACTAAATCGGCGCAGCTACTAGTTAATAACTATAGCTCTGTCGAGGATGCACTCAATGACGATGCTCTTAGTGCCAGCTTACGTAAAAAGCTAACTGAGAATATGGATATGTATGTTATTTCAAAGCAACTGGTTAGTTTACGCACCGATATAAACTTAGGCTTTAGTTTAAAGCAGTTAAGGCTTAATTAGTCGCAAGTTAATAGCACTGCCGTACGACAATACGTATACTATTAGCAGTGATGGTTAGTAGAGTAAGTAATGTTCAAAAAGTTTTTTAGATATTTAATTTTAGGTTTAGGGCTGTATGCGCTAATAGCCACGTTAGTGATCGTTTTTTATAAAGATGATCCACAAGCTATGATTTGGCAAGACAGAGAAGCCTATAATAAACGCTATATCGAAAAGCTAAAAATAGAAGACACTGCAACCCTCAATAGTGTACTCGAATATTTAGGTAGCCCAGATCTTACCTTTGCTAAGCGTGATGAGGACCAAGTATGGCAAATTGTTTTTTATCGTACCCAGCATAAAACATCTGACGGCATTACTACTATAGATGAATGTACCGGCTTATTATTTAAAAACGGGCAGCTCATTTTATGGGGTTCCAGTGCTTACGATCAATATCTAAAACCAGGTTAGGGAAACGGCATAATGGATGAGCCTGTATCAATAAAGCTAAAAAGGTTGCTTGAGCATACGCAGCTATTTTTAGCTTCATACAATAATAAAAAACAATGGCCTACCTTTTATCCGCTAGTGTGCAAACTTGCAGAGCAATACCGAACCCTTTATAAGCAAAACCCGAGTGCTCTACAAGCGCAACTTATGCTTTATAAAACTCAGTACGACTTTGCTACCAACCTTGTAATTAACCAATGTATTTTAACAACCGCACTGTGCGTAAGCCAAAATTACGATGACGAACTAAGTGAGCTGTATATTAGTGCGTCATTAATTGAGCACTTGTGCGTAGGCGCTCAACTTAATAAACTGTCCAAACAAATAGCGTTTACCAGTACCGAAAGCCAAATATGGCAATTACGCCACAAACTTGCAGCGCGCGTATTACTAACCGCAAAGCAACCTGCTCATAGTATTACTCAAGTATTAGCTAAACTGAGTAAATATAAACACGCTTTAGTAAGCACCCCTAAAATAATGTTATACGATGGCGGCACAATAATTGTGGCGTTAGCTAATATTTTGGCAGTTAACCTCACGTGTAATGCAGCAAATCAGCAAATAAATTTTTATAAAGCGATAGGCGACTTATATTTGCGAACCCCAAATTTATTTGCTCAGCGGCTCTTAAAATCATTAATTGCGCATATTGGTCCTTTGCTCCCCGGGAGCCGAGTTTTATATGCCGAACAAGCAATGATTTATTTAGCAACCGACGCCGAGCAGCGCCACATACTTATTAAAAGCTTAAAGAACAAAATAGTTTGGTACAGGGTAAAAGCAACGCTTAACGATAACGCAGTACAATGGCTATGCGCTGATAAACGTATACTTTATAAAGTGTGGGATACTGAATATGTAAATATAAAAGCCGCAACTCCCAGTACCCAAAACACATTATATGATCTAATTGGGCTTATTAAACTGCAACAAGAGTATAGCTTTAACAATATAAATACTTTATTAGCCCCACACCCTAATGTTATTAAAAGCTTATGCCAAGCAGTTAAACCGTATAACAAAGAGCATCAAGCCGCTAAAAATTTAACGCATAGTTTGTCTATGGTTGGCTACAATAATGCCCCAGCTATTATACAGCGCGTGGTGTTTGAGCAACTAGTTTTTGCTATTCCGCATCCTTTACATGCTTTTTTAGTTAATCGACTCAAATGTATGGTCGATATAATGAGGCTATTGGTCTATAACAATAAGCAATATCAGTTTGAGCATATTTGTTTGCCTTTATATGCTTACGCGCATTACTTATTAATACATTGTAGTACGCAACTTTCAAGAAAGACGCCTATAGCGCACGCCCCCAATAAATCATCCGATACACCTATGTGCGCATTTTTTGGCATAGAAAGCATGGATAGTAAGCATTTAAATCAGCAGTTATCAGCGCTTTTAAGTGATAACCCATGGACCTTTGCATTATTAGATGCCGAACAAGTAGCTAAAAACGAACTCACTGAGCAAAGTAAGTTATGGGTAGCATTTAAAGTCGTGGCGCAAAGCGTGTTTAAGCCAAAAACAGCATTAACACCTTGGCAACAGCAAACACTTAAGCAGCAATTAATAGCCCAGGGCTGGGACAATCAAGCCGATTTTTATGACAAACTTCAAACATTAGCTTTGTTTGATAGTATCTAAGCTACTTATTTTAACTATAAACAGCGGTTATACCCAGTATTAATAGTATAAACTGGCAAAATGACTTAATAATTGGTATAAATGCGCCCTTGAATTCTCAAGCTCGTTCACATAAATTTTCTAACAAGCAGTTGCTCCCTCGGAGCCACAATTTATGTGCAAATCAAACTCTTTAAAGGATAAGTTAATGGCCAAACAAACCATAACAGTGATCAAAGGCGACGGCATCGGCCCTAGCATTATCGACTCAGCACTTGAAATACTAAAAGCCGCAGGATGCGATTTTGATTATGAATTTGTTGATGCTGGCCTAGCTGCACTTGAAAAAACAGGTGAGTTACTTCCGCAAGACACAATCGATACTATCGCTAAAAACAAAATCACCTTAAAAGGTCCTTTAACAACGCCGGTTGGTGAAGGCTTTACTTCTATAAACGTAACACTACGTAAGCAATTTGGTTTGTACGCAAACGTACGTCCTGTTAAATCGTTTGTAGGCACAAAAGCACGTTATGATGATATTGATATCATCACTATTCGTGAAAACACCCAAGGTATGTACTCTGGCGCTGGTCAAATTGTAAGTGAAGATGGTAACGAAGCAGAAGCAAAATCTGTTATTACTCGCGAAGGCGCAGAAAAAATCGTAACGTTTGCTTACGAGCTAGCAGTACGTGAAGGCCGTAAAAAAGTAACAGCGGTACATAAAGCAAATATTTTAAAATCTACATCAGGCCTATTTTTAAAAGTAGCGCGTGAAGTTGCAGAACGTTTCCCAGAAATTGAATCAACCGAAATGATTGTTGATGCAACCTGTATGAAACTAGTAATGACGCCAGAAGAGTTTGACGTAATAGTAACCACAAACTTATTTGGTGATATTTTATCAGACCTATGTGCTGGTTTAGTTGGCGGCTTAGGCATGGCACCAGGTGCTAACATTGGCGAAGATACTGCAATTTTTGAAGCAGTACACGGCAGTGCGCCTGATATTGCAGGTAAAAACCTAGCTAACCCTACTTCTGTAATTTTAGCGTCTATTCAAATGCTTGAGCATTTAAACATGGGCGACACCGCAGAGCGCATTAGAAGTGCAGTTGCTGATGTGATTAAGTCAGGCGATCGTACTACTCGCGATTTAGGCGGCAGCCACGGTACAACAGACTTTACTCAAGCTGTTATCGACCGTTTGTAATATAAAGTATAAAGTACATACATAAGTACTTGTAAGCGTACTGATATAAAAAGCCAGCAATTGCTGGCTTTTTAATATTCCAACTTATAAAACTGCATAAAACCTCCTTTTATCCACTTTCAAACTTCAAAAAACAACTAATTCCAGCACAAAAATAGCATGATGAGAAAAAACAATGCAAAAAAGCCATTTCGCGGTTGACATACTCCCTCAAAACCCTTAAAAATAACCACATACACAATTTTAGTTTAAAGCAGTATTAACGCTTTGTAATAGAGTAATTAATTATGAATACTACAATTCGCCTATTAGTCGTACTCGTACTGGTCTTAGTTATAAGCCCAGCGGGGATGTATTGAAAGGTGATACTGCTTTTTAAAAACCCCCGCCCCATGCGGGGGTTTTTTTATGCATAAAAATAACGGCAGAGGAATGAGGATGAGCAAACAACAATATAATGGTTCTGAACTAGTTGTTCAGGCATTAAAAGAATTAAAGGTTAAATACATATTTGGCTACCCTGGGGGGTCAGTATTAGATTTATACGATGCGCTTTTCCAGCAAGACGACATTGAACATATTTTAGTTCGTCATGAGCAAGCCGCCACACATATGGCCGATGGTTATGCGCGTGCTACTGGCGATGTAGGCGTAGTACTGGCAACATCAGGCCCAGGTGCTACAAACTGTATTACCGGCATTGCTACAGCCTATATGGACTCCATTCCAATGGTCGTGCTATCAGGACAAGTACCTACCAACTTGATTGGTGATGATGCTTTTCAAGAAACTGATATCGTTGGTTGCTCGCGCCCTATAGTAAAGCACAGCTTTAACTGCAGAAGCGCAAAAGATATCCCAACTATTTTAGCTAAAGCTTTTTATATTGCCAGCACAGGCCGCCCAGGCCCAGTGGTAGTAGAGCTGCCAAAAGACATGCTAAACCCTGAGATAAAGTTTGATTATGAATTTCCTAAATCTACCGATTTAAGAACTTACAACCCAAACACTAAAGGCCACTCAAAACAAATACGCAAAGCCGTTACCGCCATACTAGAAGCAAAAAAACTGGTAGTGTACTCTGGCGGCGGAATTGTAATTTCAAACACTTCTGAGCAATTAACTCACTTGGTAGAGTCACTAAATGCGCCAATTACCAATACCCTTATGGGGCTAGGTGGCATTTCAGGTGTGCATCCAAACTTTGTAGGCATGCTAGGTATGCATGGCACCCTTGAAGCCAATAAAGCCATGGCTAATGCCGATGTAATATTAGCATTAGGGGCGCGTTTTGATGATCGGGTCACCAATAATGTGCAAAAATTTTGTCCCAACGCCACTATAGTGCATGTAGATGTTGATCCAACGTCTATTTCTAAAACAATTAAAGCTCACATTCCGGTAGTTGGCTGTCTTGCAACCGTACTAGAGCAGCTACAAGCTGGTATTGACAAGAGCCCTATTCAAATTGATCGCAGCGCCCAAGAAGATTGGTGGCGTCAAATTATCAGCTGGCGCGAACAAAAGTGCTTAAGCTATAACACCGATGGTGATGCAATTAAACCGCAAGCCGTTATTGAAGCAGTTTATAAAGCAACCAATGGCGACGCTTATGTAAGCTCTGATGTTGGCCAACATCAAATGTTTGCAGCCCAGTATTACCCGTTTAAACATCCGCGTCAGTGGATCAACTCAGGCGGCCTTGGCACTATGGGCTTTGGCTTACCGGCTGCCATGGGTGTAAAACTTGCTTTTCCGGATAAAGAATCGGTATGTATTACTGGCGACGGCTCTATTCAAATGAATATTCAAGAGCTAGCTACGTGTTTACAATATAACTTAGCGGTAAAAGTCGTGTCATTAAATAACCGCTCTTTAGGCATGGTACGCCAATGGCAAGATATGGTGTATGGCGGGCGTCATTCATCATCTTACATGGAGTCTTTGCCTGATTTTGTTAAATTAGTAGAAAGCTACGGCCATGTAGGTATTAAAGTAAACACCCTAGATGAGTTACAACCGGCTATCGACAAAGCCATGTCGATTAACGATCGTTTAGTATTTTTAGACATTCTTGTAGACGAAAAAGAACATGTATACCCAATGCAAATTAAGTTTGGTGGCATTGATGAGATGTGGCTACGTAAAGGAGTAAAAGCATAATGCGTCGTATTTTATCTATATTATTAGAAAACGAACCAGGAGCACTGTCGCGTATTGTAGGATTATTTTCGCAGCGTGCTTATAACATCGACAGCCTAACAGTTGGCACAACGGATGATCAGTCTTTATCGCGCATTACTATTACCACTATGGGTGATGACCGTGTAGTAGAGCAAATTACCAAACAGGTAAACAAGCTTGTTGATGTACTAAAAATTATTGATTTAACCGAAATGAGTCATATTGAGCGTGAACTATTATTGGTTAAAGTATTTGCCCAAGACGAAACAACACGCGCAGCGGTTACCCGCGTAGCAGATGTATTCCAAGGGACTATTTTAGATATGGGCCGGCTAAGTTATAGCCTACAGTTAGTGAGTAGCACAGATAAAATTGAATCATTTTTAGATACGCTACGCCACGAAACCGACATTATTGAGGTAGTGCGCTCTGGGGCAGTTGGCATTGGCCGTGGCGATAAAGCCCTAAAAGCCAAATAAATAACTAAAAAGTTAATCCACCTTAATAAAGGTGGATTAACTTTATTACAATTATTAAATGTAATTATAATGTTATCAAGGTTGGCAAATATTTTAGGCATAAAAAAAAGGGCTAAAAGGCCCTCTTTTCATTTAATTAGATAAACCTACAATTAAAGGTTTACTTGATCTTTAAGACCTTTACCTGCTTTAAAGCTTGGGATAGTTGCCGCTGCGATTTGGATCTCAGCACCCGTTTGTGGGTTACGGCCAGTACGTGCTGCACGTTCTTTAACTGAAAAAGTACCAAAACCAACTAACGCTACTGAATCACCTTCTTTTAAAGAAGAAGTTACAGCGCCAGTAAACGCGTCAAGAGCGCGTGTAGCAGCGGCTTTAGAGATTTCTGCATCAGTAGCAATTTTTTCAACTAATTGAGCTTTATTCATTATTTGATTCCTATTCGTTATTATTTTGCCTTCGCAAAACCTATCTTTATGCATTTTTGAAGAGTTAGCAACAGCAAATTGCATTTTTTGCTTAAAATCTTATAAAATGCGTAAAATTAAAATAATTATCGGTAAAATACAGCGTGTTGAGTTAACAAAGACTTAATTTAAGTGCAATTTTAACGCAAGTTAAGCCACAAAGTCATAAGCTATATTTTTTCGATAACCAAGGTAACTTCCCCAACTTCGATACCAAACTTAACAATAGACGTACGGTTTATCAAGCGAGTTTGTGTTACCAAGTACATCCAATCATCAAAGTTTACCGTTAAAGTGCTGCCATCGTACGGCAGTTCAACATCGTAATTCCAATGAAATACACTGCCATCACTTTTCCCTTTAGCTGTGCCTAAAACATCATCTGCAGTGCCGGTTAAACTCTTGTCATCATTGAGTGTTACTTTCCAAATACGTTTTTGAGTTTCACCATCATCATAAATAAAATCTTCTTCTATAACGCCTTGGTTGCCCTCCCAGCTTGCATGCATGTCAACCACGAGCTTGCGGGTTAATTCACCTTTATAGTCTTGTACAACGCCATAGGCTTTTAAATTTCCGCTAAAAAACGTTTTAAAGTCAAATTCTGGAGAGGTGTTATTGTAATGTTCGACATTGGGGGCAGAGCAACTTACCAATAACAGCGCACATATAGCGGCAAAGGTTACTTTTGCATAATTTAAAATCGTCATATTAATTTCCTAATAATTGCTTTCGAAGTGCGGGCTCAGAGGTATTTTCGCTCAGCCAAATCGCCAAAAAGTCAGCGGCAAAGCCAGGCTCATTAATTTCACCAATGTGTTTATCATTATGATAAAAAACACTAAGCCCTTGCTTGTCTGTTACGAGCGTTAACGACTCGCCTTTTTTTATATTTGGCCACATCGCTAATAATTTATCGCTATATTGCGTTGTTAGCTGTTTTTTACCTAAATGTTGCCACTGCTCGTTGGTCGCTTTTACTATGTCTTTAGCAGCAAAGTCACGCAAATAAGTCAGCTTAAATTTAATCGGATTATCGCCTAGCTTATACTCTCCTGTTGTAGTAAATAATGTAGCGTCGTATACATCCCAAAATAAATACTCCATCCGCGCATCCCCTACCTTCGTTAAGCTAATTTGTGCCACAGCAACACAACTCGTTGTGAGTAAACAAATACACAGTACTTTAAATATAGCGTTCATGGTAAATCCCTTCAGGTAAGTGAATAATCATACGGGAGCGGCAAGGGCGAGGATCAGCGAGTAATAAGTAATTTAAGTTTTAAATTAGCTAAAATAATTAAAGTAAATACAGCAGCCCAAAGAGCACCGTATACCAGCCAAAACTCCAATAGTGGCAGGCCTAAATTTAGCACTTCAAAGCGCGCGCCGGCCCAGTAACTTGCAGGGGAAAACACAAGGCAAATAATAAATACTTGCCAAAGTTTTAGTGAGATTAAAAAGCGCATTGAGGTGTTTATGCTAAGCAGTAATGCAAACCACAATAAGGCAAGCCAAACAGGAAATGGGGATACTTTAAACTCTAATAAGCCACTTTTAACGGCAATAAACTCGCTCAATAAAGCCAAGGGCAAAGCCACTAAAACCAGTAATGCGTCGTGCTTCTTTTGTTTTGATAAATAAAACATCAACGCAATAATAGCGCTACTAAACACAACAGAGCTTGATTCAAGCAGTAAGGATAAAAACCACACTGCTTGAAATAACACAAAATTAATAACCGAGTGCAATTTCATCATCAGTACTGATAAAACGTGGTTTACGCGCCATTAAATGCACGGTACTAGTTGCACGTGCTCTAAATGCACCTTCGCAGTAAGCAAAGTAAAATAACCACAAACGATAAAAGCGCTCATCAAATTTAGAGCTGTCTAAGTCTGGCCAGCTTTGTATAAAGCGCGTACGCCAATCGGCAAGTGTACGTGCATAATGGGCACCAATATCGTTTACGGTATGAATAACCATATCGGTATTATTTTTAATTTGTTCACTCATTTCATTTAACGATGGCAAACAACCACCAGGAAAAATATATTGCTGAATAAAATCTGAGTTTTTTAAATAATGTTTATAACGCTGATCGCCAATAGTAATCGCCTGAATAAGCATAGCGCCATCATCTTTTAATAACGCACTACATTGAGTAAAAAAGCTTGGTAGGTAATCGTGCCCTACCGCTTCAATCATCTCAATTGAAACCAGTTTATCGTATTGCCCTTTAAGTGAACGGTAGTCTAATTTAAGCAAAGTTATTTTATGTTCAAGCCCAAGTTGCTTCACTTTTTGTTCAACATAGTCGTGCTGCTCATCAGATATAGTCGTGGTAGTAACATAGCAGTCGTAATGAGTAGCTGCATAAATTGCGAATGCCCCCCATCCGGTGCCTATCTCTATTACCGAGTCGCCTTTTTGTAGTTCAACTTGTTCACAAATTCGTTGTAACTTATATTGTTGAGCTTGCTCTAAGGTTGCTTCTTTTTCGGGATAGACTGCACACGAATAGAGCATTTCTTTGCTTAAAAACGATTCGTATAAATCATTCCCTAAATCATAATGAGCAATAATATTTTTTTTCGAACCCGATTCTGAGTTTTTGTTTTTTAAGTGATTTAAGCGATTGACAATATTACTGAAAAAAGAAAATTTTTTTTCAAAAGCATCTAATTGATTTTGATTAATCGCAAATATTTCGATCAGCTGAGTTAAGTTATCGCAAGACCATTGTCCTAAAATATAAGACTCGCCTGCGCCCACACTACCCGACAAACAAAATGCTTTGTACATTGCTTTATTATTAACAGTAATCGTTACTTTTGCAGCTGACGATAAATCGCCAAAAGTACTGCGTTCGTTATTATCAACTAACGTTATTTGCCCTGTTTGAATCGATGAAAAGGCTTTAAATACTATTTTTTTATATAAATTAGTAAGCCAGCTTCGATTATTTTGACAACGTAAATGCGTCGCTTTTTCCATAAAATCACCTATATTATTACTCTTAAACAACATAACAACTTGCTTTATGGCTTACCTGAGTGGCCTAAAAAAGGCACTCTTTTAATAAACAACTTTAATGCTTGATAATAAATACCCTTAAAAATTGACCAAGTCATCGCCGGAAAACGTTTAAGCAACCTACTTACTTGTTGCTCAGTTAATTCGTGGCGTTTTAACCTTAGTGTAGCGTCGAATAATACCTGCTCGTCGCGTATATTTTTAATCTGTATTAATGCTTTATCCTGCGTTTGTCGAATATGCCAGTGGTAGTTCATGTCCAAGTCCATAAAAGGTGATACGGAAAAGGTTTTCTTAAAGTTCACTTTTTTTTCTAACGGAACTAAATAATAGTGGCGTTCATTCCAAGGTGTGTTGCTAACCTCTGCGATCATGTAACTAAATTTTGTATCGTTATCGCCAAAAAAATAAAAATTTACTGGGCTAAAGTAAATACCTAAACAGCGTAATTGCCCCAGCATATAAACATGGCTAAAGGTTTGTTTAACACCTAGCTTTGCAAGGTGTTTGCGCGCGCGCTCTACTAACGAAAAGGTATTTAATTGCGGGTCTTTATTTAGATAGTCTGCTTGGTTAAATTTAAGAGCTTTAAAACCTGAACTGCCCAATTGGCTATGCACACCGTTTAATTGCTGTGGGTTATTTAAATCAACCCACATCATGTACAAAGGGTAACTAAAGCTATGGCTTTTAACCGCAAAACGGCGATGTTTTACATCGCCTAAATATACAGCGCTAGTCAAATTCAACCCCAAGCTGTTTGGCAACGTCTACGCCACTATGTACCCCATCTTCGTGAAAACCGTTATACCAATACGCACCACAAAAATAGCTATTATTTTTCCCGTCAATGCTATGCTTTTGTTGCTGCGCGGCTATCGATTCTTGGTTAAATACTGGGTGATGGTAAGTAAATTCACGTAATATCTTACTCTTTTCTATTCCTTGTAGATGGTTCAATGTTACACAAAACTGCGTATCTGACTGTAACCCTTGAAGTATATTCATTTGATACGTAACAACAGCCGCTTTATCGGTATTATTATTGAGTAAATAATTCCAACTAGCCCAGGCTGCTTTTCTGTCGGGTAATAAATTAGTATCGGTATGAAGCACCACTGAATTTTCGGTATAAGGAATAGCGCCCAACACTGACTTTTCTTGCTCGCTGGCATCGCCCAATAACGCTAACGCCTGATTTGAATGACAAGCAAATATCACTTTATCAAACTCGCTTTGCTCACCATTAGCAAACACTATGGTTACTTTATCGGCAGCTCTAGTTACTGATTTAATATCTGTATTGAGTTTAATTTTGTCGGCAAAGCCTCTAATTAGCGGGTTAATATATTGACGAGAACCACCGGGTATTACATACCATTGCGGCCTGTTTACTACATCTAATAAGCCATGATTAAAAAAGAATTTAACAAAAAATTCAACGCCTACATTTTGCATTTCTTTAATGCTGGTAGACCAAATAGCAGCGCCCATAGGTAAAATATAATGATATTTAAAAAAGTCGTTAAAATTATGCTCACTTAGTAGCTCACCTAATGAGTGATCGGCTTTATAGCTGCCTTGCTCGTGTATTGTTTTACATAATTTATTAAACCTAACTATGTCGTACAGTAAACGCCAAAACTTTGGTCTAAAAATATTACGACGCTGTGCAAATAAACTCGTAAAGGTATGGCCGTTGTATTCAAAACCTGTTGCATCGTTATGCACACTAAAACTCATTTCTGTTTCTTGCTTATCAACGCCAATACGCGCTAATAACTTTTCAAAATAAGGGTAGGTTCTGTTATTAAATACAATAAAACCAGTATCAATAGCGTGTTCAATACCATCAACTTGCACATCAACCGTAGCCGTGTGGCCACCAATGTAATTGTTTTTTTCAAATAGCGTTACATCATAGTGCTTATGCAATAAATGCCCACAGGTTAAACCTGAAACGCCAGTGCCAATTATAGCTATTTTTTTCAACGCGCTAGTCCTTTTGCAATTTTGAGCCACAGCGGCAATGGTAATATGCGCAGTGCTTTTAATATTAGTGTAAAACGATACGGAAAATGCACTTCTTTACGACGCTTGTGTATGCCTTTTATCATGTAGTCTGCCGCTTTTTGCGCTGTAACGGCCATAGGCATAGGAAAGTCATTTTTATTAGTTAGAGGGGTTTTAACAAAACCAGGATGCACTAAGGTTACATCAACGTCATTTAAATCAATTGCTAAGCTTTTAGCCAAGTAGCTTACACCCGCTTTAGAAGCGCCATACGCCTCTGAGCGCGGTAGTGCTAAATAGGTTACACTTGAGCTGACTAACACCAGCTGGCCACCACTATTTATTTTAGGTAATAAAGCTTCTAAGCAATACCCCATAGCCAGTAAATTAACGCTAATGACTCGCTCAAATAAGGCGCTGTCAAAATTTCGTGCATCGTCAACGTATTCGCAGTTACCAGCATTGAGTATGACCCGATCAAAATGAGCAAAGCCAATGGTAGCAGATTTTATTTGTTGTAAATTTGTGGCATCAAATTGGCAGGTTTGAATGTTGTTATGCTTAGCAAGCTCAGCTAACTTTTCGCTGTTACGACCGCAAGCAATAACAGTATCGCCTTGCTCGGCATATTTTATTGCTAATTGTTCGCCAATACCTGAGGTAGCACCGGTAATAAGTGTGATCATAATTAACCCGCCCTTTTATCTATAAGCTTAATAATACGGCCTAATAAAGGAATATGCTTATACAGTAGCTCGCCTACGTTAAAATAGTCGCGGTGCTCAATTATTTTGTCACCGTTAAATGTAAGCTTACTGTGCCCCTGCACAGTAATGGTGTTTCCTGAGGCTAATTTAGGATGCACATAATGCATACTCCAATACACAAAGGCGTTATTGGCAACACTAAATGAGTCGGTTATATCAAACTGGCAATGCGTAACATTGCTATACAAATTAGCAAAGTATTTGCGCAGCTCAACAATGCCATTAATGTTGTGCATTGGGTCGGTAAATTGTATATCGTCGCAGTAAATTTCACTTAATAAATCAAGGTTACTATTATTAAGTTTTTGATATATATCTACAAACTTATCTACTGGTAACTGGTTATCCATATCATACCTTAAATGCTGCTAGGGCACGCTCTCGCGCCGTTTTATGATCAACAATTGCTGGCCAATAACACGAATCACTTTGCCCCAATGAGGCTAAATAACTATGTGGAAAGTGAATGTGTTTATCTGGCACGTTTTCAAGCTCTGGTATGTATTTACGAATAAATTCGCCGTTTGGATCAAAGCGTTCACTTTGTCTTATAGGATTAAAAACTCTAAAGTAAGGCTGTGCATCACACCCCGTACTTGCCGCCCACTGCCAACCACCATTATTAGAGGCCAAATCGCCATCTATAAGGTGTTGCATAAAAAAGCGCTCGCCTTTGCGCCAATCTATAAGTAGGTGTTTAGTTAAAAAGCTAGCAACCACCATGCGTAAACGGTTATGCATCCACCCGGTTTGCAATAGTTGCCTCATCGCAGCGTCAACAAGCGGGTAACCTGTGCGGCCTTCGCACCATGCTTTAAATTCGTCATCGCTGCTACGCCAAACTACCGCGTTATACTTTTCGTTAAAATTATCGCCACGCGAAAGCTTTGGAAATTGCGCGATTAAATGCCGATAAAATTCACGCCAAATAAGCTCATTAACCCAAGTAAAGGTTTTGCTTTTTGAAGTGCTTAAAATATCCGGGTAGCGCTGTTGTATATTTATTAATAATTGCTTAGTACTAATAATACCTAGCGCTAAATAAGGGCTAAGGCCTGAGGTGCCTTTAATACTGGGAATATCACGGTGATCGTCGTAACTTGTTAGTTTATCGCAAATAAAGTTATCGACCACAGTGGCCAATGTTTTATCATCAACGGGCCATTTTTCAGAGCTGCTATCGCCTTTGAGTAAATTTGTTTCGTTTTTGCTTAACTGCGCACCGCCGCTAACGTGCTCTACAGGCCACTGCGGCAAAGAAAAATGCACCTCAATGTACTGCTTTAACCAAGCGCGTTTAAATGGCGTAAATACTTTGTACATTTCGTTGCTTTGGTTTTTAACGCTGCCTACCGGGGCAATTAAATCGCCTTCGTACAAGGTAAACGTAATAGAAAGCTCATCGCACTTTGCTAAAATGGCTTTATCGCGGTTTACTTCGTTTAGTTCATACTCGGTATTGGCAATTACATGCTTAACATTATTAGCCTTACAAAAATCAATGAGTTGAGTTTCGCAATCAGCAAAGTATGGCGCATCAATAATGTGTAAGGTAATGCCGTGCTCAGCAAGTTGCTGGTGCAGGTAAGTAATGCGACGTTTAAGTAAGTCAATTTGTATTGGCGCTGCTTGATGCTGCTGCCATTGTTTTTCGCAGATAAAAAAAATAGCGTGGTTAGCGCCATTATTAAGCGCTTGAATTAGCGCCTCATTAGAAAAAAGGCGCAAATCGCGCCTAAACCAAAATAATGTGTTCATTAAATACCGTAGCGTAGTTTTAATTCATTAGGATAAGGATTAAAAAATACTTGTTTTTCAAGATACTCGTTTGGGTGCACCTTTAAATGATGCTTTAGCAAAGTAAGTGGCACGTAAAGAGGCACTAAACCATCGCTGTATTCATCAATTGCTTCTCGCATTTCTTGTTTTTCGACTGACGATAAATCTTTTTTAAAGTAGCCCTGTAAATGCATTAAGGTATTACAATTATTTTTGCGTGAGGCTGGCTTTTTAAGTCCATTCATCAAACCTAAAATGTACTTATCAGCAAGCTCGGTTACGTCATCACCTAAAAACGTGCCTAACAAATGACCTAGATCGCGGTAAGCTTGGTAATTATGCGCCATTAACAAGTATTTATATTGCGCATGAAACTGGGTTAAGCGATGAACGTTCAATGGCTGTTGTATTAATTTTTGCCAATTTTTAAACGTATACACTCGCATTACAAAGTTTTCACGCAAGTGCATGTCGTTTAAACGGCCATTTTCTTCGCACGGTAATAATGGATTGTGCTTCATTATTTGCTCTGCAAAAAAACCAACACCTTCTGATGTGTTACCAGTGCCCGCTTCGTTGTATATTTTAATGCGCTCCATGCCACAGCTTGGGCTTTTAGCACAAAACACAAAGCCGCTTAACTCTTTCGCTTGTTCGGTAGCTACTTTAATACCGTAAGCAGTAAGTTGTGGTCCAACGTCGCCAGAACCATCAGGGCGACACACTTTTATTGTATCGCCTACTCGTACTTGGCGAATAGTTGGCCTTGGAATAGGTAAACCCACCGCCACCTCTGGGCAAAAGCGCGTATATTCAACATGCTTTGCAAACTCATCCATACAAAAGTTTGAGCGTTTATGGCCTGTGTCAAAACGCACTTTTTCGCCTGCTAGGCATGCACTAATGCCTATTTTAATTGTATCAGCTTGCATAATATCCCTAATAAACTGTTTATATTAGTAAATTAAATTACCAATTGGGTTAAGTAACTTACTCAGCCCTTTATTAAAATGTAGCGCACTACTGACTACTGTAAAGCATAAACAGCCTTCTTTTGTTACCGGTGTGTGCAGATGGCTGCCATCTTGCCAAATAAAATCACCCGGTACGTAGCTACCCTCTTCGTCGCTAAACTCGCCGTTTAGTAACAAAGTAATCTCAAATCCGGTATGAGTATGCTCTGGTATTTCTCCACCCGCAGCAATGTGCAATAAGCTGGTACGTAATGGGCCATCATCTAGGGCAACGCGCGAGCGGGCTAGTTTGCCAACTTGAGTAAATTTGCTGTGCGAAATACGTGTTAAAGCACGCGGCAGTTGATAGTTTTGCTGGTTTATTTCAACAGCAATTGGTTCAACTTCGTATACTTCATCAATACTGGTATCGCTGGTTATTAAATCAAATAAGCTTGAGCTTTCTTGCTCAAAATAACCACTAGTATCATCCTTAGCCTCTGAAGGTAATGCATCGTTAAACACTTCAGCTGCATTATCAGCTTCAAGCTTTGTTACTTTTTCTTGGCATACTGGGCACATATCTACGTGTATAGACACAGCTAAACTTAACGATGCGCTAAGTGATGCACTGCAATATTGTGTCAGTAAAGTATCACTCGGGTGATGTTTAATCATGCTGATCTCCCATTTCATTACGTAATTTTTGCAAGGCTAAACGTAACCGTGATTTTACCGTGCCTACTGGAATATTAAGTTGTTGTGCAAGTTGTTCTTGCGACATATCTTGAAAATAAACACCTCTTACTACTTCCCGCTGAGCTACTGGTAGCTTTTCAAGGTAGCGTTTAATTTGTTTATCTTCTAAATGATCTGTGTATTCGTGATGCGTATTTTGCGATTCGTTCAATAACGGCCAAATATCTTCGCTGATGTTTTCTTCTTTATTGCTTTTCATTTTGCGCAGCATATCAAACGAAGCATTTCGCATTACCGTGTAAACCCAAGTAGTCGCAGCCCCTTTGTCACTATTGTACAAATGTGCTTTACGCCAAACCGATGTTAGTGTTTCTTGCACTAACTCCATTGCTTGAGCTTCAATACCAAATTGCTTGATACCAAAACGTTTAATTTTTGGCGAAAAATATTCAAATAAATAAGCAAATGCTTTTTTATCGCGGCTTTGTGCAACATCAATTAATGCTTGCATCAATTCCTTACTTGGCGTTTCTGGCATGGCAGTGTACTTACCTGTATTAGGTTCACAACGTAATGATTGTTGTTGACTTACCATAGTAATTTATCCCGTTATTGCTTTAATACATGTAAATACGGGCAATAATTAAATAAGGATCAAATTAAATTAGGCAAATTCGTTATTAATCACAGTATGGAGGAAACTTAGTAAGTTATCAAAGTTAGTTTCAAACGCAAGTTGCTGTTTTTTCTCAATAGATATAGGTAACAGCTCAAGCCATCGAGCAGCAACCCAAGTAAGCTTGTCAAAATAGGTTTGTTTATATAACGAACTAAGCTCTGGGTTATTAGTGAACACTTCACGCAGCGTATCTTGTAGGCGTTTATGCTCGCCAATATTATTGTTTGCCTCTGTGTACCAATAAGGCGTATTACAGTTCGACATTAAACCGTAGCGCAGTTCTTGCTCGTCTTGAAACACATCGTTTATTTGCACACTTTGAGTAGCACATACATCTATAAGTAGCATGCCATTATCATCTTGATCAAAGTCAATAATGTTCATTAGGCAACCTTGGGCGCTGATATTAAATGGCGTGTCGTGCTCAAAACTACAAAGCACAAATCCAATGTTTTCTTTTAATGCGCTTTTAACCATATTTAAATAGCGAGGTTCAAATATGCGCAAACGCGTATAACCGTCAGGGAGGATAAATAAGGGTAATGGAAAAATCGCACGTTTCATAAAGTCTACTTGTTTAAAACATTCTGCATTCATTTACGTGCGCTTTAACTAAGTCGATCAGCTTTTATTAAACCAATGTTAAATATTAAACCACGCTCCCATACTTTTAAGTAATTGCACCGAATAATAAGCGCTGATCATACTTACAACAGGCGCCAGCATTAAAGCAAATAATCCAAATTCACTGCTCATAGGGTTATTCCTTATAATTGACGTATATTATTGCACTGGTTTAACGGTATTTTCGGTTTTAATTCCAGCTTGAATATCGGTAATTAATGGCTCACTTAACCAGCTATTAAGCATAGTTTCGGTATTAAAAGTAAGCGTGTCTTTTATTGAGTTTTCAAGCTCTATGGTGGTTTGCGATATATAGCTGGTAATTGTTTGTGTGAGGATATCAGTTACATCAAGGTCAACTTCGGTTGCGTTTGCTTGCAACGAACCTAATACTAATAAACTTGCCATAGCGATTTTAATTGAATGTTTCATAATGGATTTCCTTGTTTGTGTATTGTTTCGACTCAATTACATACTCAAGGGATGTGCCACATTAAATTAAAAATATAACCCATTGTTTATAAAATATATTTAAATAGTAGTAGCCGAAAATGAAATTCAGCGTTGGTTAATATAACTAATTAATTTAACTTTTCAGCTAAATTTTAGTTAATATAACACGCTGTATTTATGCGCCAATACCGCTGTTTATTTAACCACCTTTCTACCTAACCTGTAAGCATCTACTATGCTCAAAAACCAAATAACCAACATTAAGTAAATATACTGGTATTGCCCTAATGCTGCACAGTGCGCTGATGGGTGCTTTACTGCAGCCAAAATACCATCAAAGCTAGCACCGCCCCTTGTGTTTACTATGTCATTAGCTATGCATTGCGCCATTGCATACACCTCTTGTAAAGTTAACAGTAGTAAAACCGAAAATACTCCCGCAAAAATAGCGCCTATTAGATGCTTTTTTAACGCAAAGTGCCCAGCACCTGGGTAAATTAAAGCGCTAAGTAATGCTGCTTTAAAGCTTTTTTGCATAATTTTCCTTTAAGTAACAGTTGAGTGTTCAGCCTATTTTGTAGTAAAACATATTGAATTAATGAGCCTTTAAAGCAAGCGAAAGTTTGCCCTTATGTTTGCTTATAATAATTGAAAGATTCAGCGTACACACGTACACTGAAAACAATTAAAAGTGGTAGGATCAGTTATGTCATCGAATGCGCCCTATTCGCGTAAAGAAGAACAGCTCAATGTAATTAGCCATGCAATAGGTGTGTTATTTGCTTTCTGGGTAATGTGGGATCTGTTTAATCAATCAAGTAGCACTAAAGCCTATATAAGTGCAACGATTTATAGCGCCAGCATCTTTATTTTGTTTTTATCATCTACTTTATATCACGCCAGTGTACAACCTAGGCTCAGGGCATTTTATAAAAAGTGCGACCACTGCGCTATTTATATTCTTATTGCCGGTACTTACACTCCCTTTTTACACCTGTCGTTAACAGGTGTTTGGTCTTGGGCAACCCTCACCTTTATTTGGTCGGTGGCACTTGCTGGCGTAGCGTATAAAGTTTTAGTTCACAATGGTAATAAAAAAGTCTCCCTTGCCACCTACTTAATCATGGGATGGTTTGCACTCGCCATTATTTATCCGCTTTACTTAGTTATTAATGTAAACGCATTATATTGGCTACTCGCCGGCGGCATTTTTTACAGCCTAGGCACAGTATTTTACAGCGCCAAAAACACCCAATTTAGCCACGCCATTTGGCACTTATTTGTTATTGCCGGCTGCGTTTGCCACTATGTGGGCATTAGTCGTTATGTGTATTGAAGGGAAAGCGTCCTCTGATAAAGCCGATAAAATCGTGAATAAGGTTTATTTTATTTATTAAATTGATGCTTAGTTTAGCCAATTATTTAAGCCAATCGATAATGCAAAACGCCTAGATTAATTGATGCTGCCTTTTTTCGTTGGGTTCACTGCGCCTAAACCAACCTACGTAATTTCATATTAAAGCTATTGTTGTGGGGGTGTGTTCAGCAATAATAAATTTTAAATACGCTACACTGTTTATTAATTCTACCTCTCCTAATTATGGTAAGGAAACCACACCATGGCGTTTGAATACTTTCATTTTATGAGTTTAATTGGGGTGGCCTTTTTTGCTATATCGGGCACTTTATTAGGCCACGAAAAAAACATTGGGGGTTTTGGTGTTGTAGTTGTTGGCTCAGTTACTGCGCTTGGCGGCGGTACACTGCGTGATATATTATTAAATCAGCCAGTGTTTTGGATTGCAGAGCCCGATTATTTATACGCCACCTATGGCGCAATATTTATTGCGGTGGTGTTTATTCGCCATTTACCGCACGTATCTAATTATTACATGCTGCTAGTTGATGTATTAGGCATGGCTATATTTAACATTGTCGGCATTGAAAAGTCGTTAATTGAAGGCACTACCATGATAGTTGCCATTACCATGGGTATGACTACCGGTATATTTGGCGGGCTAATGCGCGATGTAATTTGCAGAGAAATTCCGCTAGTAATGCGCGAAGAGCTGTATTCTACTGCGTGTCTGTCGGGCGGTTTAACTTATGCAGCGTTGTTTTTACTCGGAGTGTCTTATATATGGTGTATTTTAGGCTCCTTGTTTATTACCGTATTTTTACGTTTGGGCGCGCTGCATTGGGGTTGGCAGCCAAACATATTTAGAAAAAGAACAGTTAAAAATAAATAACGCTAAAAATTAACCGCTTTGTGTTTCGCTTTAGCGGCAGCTTATGCTCTACCTGCCGCTAAAATAAAATCAACGTGAAATATATAACATGAACTCTGATTAAGAGATTTTCAGTGAAAACAAGGCGAATTAACGCGCCAATAGCTAGCCTATTGCAAGTAATTTTAACGTAGTTAGCGCCGAAAATAGCTGCTTGAGATAGATTTGTTATCCATAGTTCAAGTTATGCTGGGTATTTTAATTGTACTGCCTACTTTAACGGGCTTGGGTAGTTGGCAAAATTGCTGCTCTATTACCTTTAAACGCTCTAGCACCTCACTTGGAAATGGAGATACTCGCCTGGTTGCTAAATCAATATGCAAATCTAAGTGCTCGCCCGCAGCGGCGCGATACCCTTTATTGGTGCAATATATTTCATGAAATGTATGAATACGTTTTTCATCAACGTACAACAGCCAAGACACAACCTCAATTTCATCGCCTTCGCACAACTCCCTTTCAAAAATACAATGGCTCTCTACTAATGCTTTGCTGCAGTTATTTGCATAACGGTATCGCTCACCTAAATCCAGATGTTCGGTAAAATCTATATGCGCATCGTAAATAACTAAACCATAATATTTTGTATTCATATGGCCGTTAAAATCAACCCACTGGGTGGGCACTGTGGCTGAATATTTTTTAAATGGGTAGAGCGACATTTTACTTCCTTTTAGGGTAACGATAAGGCTTAAGTTGCTATTGCTGTATTAACCAAACACTGAAAACTGGCTGTGTAATTACATTAAATAGCCGTCCTGTTGGTTGTTATTCGTTAGCGGAAAATTGATTTATATTAAATATTGAGCAGCACCAATTTCAGCATTTAATACTGTAAACCAAGCTAAATCACATAACATCCTCCATTTGTGTTAACATTAATTTCTTATGTGGGCGTTTTTGCTTACATTATTCTTTACTGATGATCGTATCAGCTATTTTTTGCTACTAGTTTTATTAAGCTATTTTATAAAGTTTTTAGTAGCCCTCTAATTATTTACGTGCGTTTTTAACTGCGTAAAATAAATAATAACCGTCACCTTATTACCTCTATTGTAATGACGAGTGACGCGGCGAAGGAGTCAAAATGTTTCAGTTTAGTACCAGCACTATACTGCTGGTTTTATTTGCTTTTTATGGTTTAACCTTTTTATTCACGCTAAGTATTGGCAAAAAACAAGAAAATGCCGATGGCTATATGGTTTCCAACGGATCCGTTGGATTTAGCATGTCTGCAGCGAGTATGACAGCCACATGGATATGGGCAGCATCGTTTTATGCTGCTGCAAGCTCGGGGTACAAATATGGTTTATCGGGGGCAATCCATTACGGTTTTTGGGGCGCACTGATGATTTTATTTATTTACCCCTTTGGTAAGCGCTTTAGAGAGCTTGCGCCAAATGCGCGTACCTTAGCCGAAATTATGCATGCGCGGCATGGCAGTGCTAGCCAAATGATTTTAGCCTCCTCAAACATAGTCGGCAGTATAATTAGTTTAATGGTTAACTTTACTGCAGCCGGTGCGCTAGTAGATATTTTATCACCACTGAACTTTACCGAAGGGGTATTAATTGCAGGCTCTGGCGTGCTTATATACACTTTTTGGTCGGGGTTTCGCTCCTCGGTTTTTACCGATTTTGGCCAGTTAATGGCTATGATGCTCGCCGCTGTGGTTATTATTCCTATGCTATTTTTTGAGCTCGACGGCCCCGACTTATTTACTCAAGGCATGAGTAATTTAACAATAGAACAAGCTGACTTTTTCTCTACTACTGCCATTTTAGAGCAAGGCGCGCCTTTTTTTGTTGCAGTTCTTGCATACGCTATTGGTAATCAAACTATTGCCCAACGCTTATTTGCTGTACGCGAAGACTTAATAAAACCGAGCTTTATTACCGCAACCATAGGTTATGGCTCTATTGTTATAGGCTTAGGTATGCTGGGTTTACTGGCGTTACTAGCCGGCGTGCAACCTATAGACGGTGATTTAAATAACCTCATTCCACAGATGGCTGCAACCTACCTGTCGCCTATTATGGTGTTAGTATTATTTGTGATGATTATTGGCTCGCTTTCATCCACCGCCGATTCTGACTTGTCAGCCTTATCGGCAATTATAATGACCGACGTATACGGTAAACATTTAAGTAAAAACAATCCTAACCCTAAAAAAATGCTTTGGGTTGGCCGCTTTACCATGGTTGTTGCCACCATGTTAGGCGTTATATTTGCAAGCCTTAAACTCGATATTCTCTCTATGCTAATTTTTGTTGGCGCACTGTGGGGCGCAATTGTGTTTCCGGTTATTTCTAGCTTATATTGGAATAAGGTGACAAATCTGGCGTTTACTGCCGCGGTAACCGGCGCGTTTTTACTCTTTATTATAGCACGCTTTGAGTGGCTGGAATTAACTGGCGCTGTCGCGTTATTTTTTGAGGTAATAGCAAGCGTAGGCGGCGGTGTTGTTATTGGCTTAATGTGTTTTGGCTTTTTTGGCCGCACTGCGGGGTTAATTTTGGGCGCAATAACAGCCGTAATACTACTGTTTTTTACTTTAGGTTTTTTACGCGACTATATTGTATTGCTAAGCTCACTGACCGCTTACGGTGCCAGCGCTATTATTTGTGTAGTGCTTACCTTAACCAGCAACAAAAGCGCGTTTGATTTTGCTTTAATTAAGCAACGTGTTGTTGAATTTAGTGACAATAAATAAGGAAAAATTATGTCTACAACATTACTTACTATTTATGTATTAATTTGGCCTGTGATTGCATTTGGTGTATTTGTTATTTTACTTTGCTCACTTATTAAAGATCTTAAAAATGCGAAACAAAAAGGCAAAAACTTAGTGTAAAGCATGCACTTTACACGCAAACTAGGGCAAGCATTTAACTTGCCCTTTTTATTGCGTTAAGCACTTAGTTATAAACACTTTAACGCTAGCACTATTTTAACAGCGCACTCATTAAGCAAGTGGCTAAGTAAACAGCAGGCAGATTAAACTTGTTATATTACTGCCATTGGTACACACGCATATTCACTCGCTCATTTTTAAATGCAATGCCTTCTAATAACAGCTTTTGTCGCTGCTCTTGGTATTTATTACTGCCTATAGGAAACGATATTTTACCTTGGCTGTTTACTACTCTATGCCAAGGTATTGTTGAGTCGTTGGGCATTAGCTTTAATAACCGCCCCACTAAACGCGCATTTTGCGGATACCCCGCAATAGCGGCTACTTGCCCATAACTTGCAACTTGCCCTTTAGGAATACTACCAATAACGGTATAAATAAGCGTTTCTTTATCAATTTCCATGTTTTTTCAAATACGCCTGGCTAAGTTGAGTAAACTGCTGCCAAATAGTACGTGCTACTGGCCCATGATGGCTAGAGTGCTGCCTAAAAACACGAATTTGCGTGCTAAATTCATGCTCGCGATCAGTTATGGTGACTTTTTGTAATAACCCCGATTTAATTTCTTCAGCGCAATGCTCTAAGCTGATCATAGCCCAACCAGCGCCCGATAATAAAAACGATTTTAAGCTCGATATATCGTCAATTTTCATCATTGCTGGGCCTTTAGAATAAGACAGCCTATCACTGTCTATACTCAGGCCGCTTTCAAACATGGCTAAACACGGGTACGACTGTAATTCACTGTAGCTAAGTATGTTGGGTATAATATTTTTTGCGCTAACAATACCAATGTCGAGCTTGCCTATGGGCAAGCTTTCTAAATCGCCGGTAGCATGAAACAAGTCAAACCAAGGGCCTATGCCAAGCTCTGCTTGGCCATTATTAACCTGCTCCAACGAAATAAAACGTTTACCACTGGTTAAACTAAACTCAGTGCTATTAAATACTCTAAAAGTATTACTTATGATCTCATTGTAGCTTTGCACATGGCATATTTGTTCATAACAAATTCTAAATTGCGCTTCATTGCCCAGTGCTAGCTCTTTTGCAAGTTGTGCAAGCTCTTCGTTGTTATTGAGTAGTTGCTTAGCTTGGCGATGAAAAATCCGCCCTTTTTCGGTTAATTGTAAACGGTATTGCGAACGGTCGAGTAGCGCAAAGCCTATTTTTGTCTCTAAACTTTTAATTGCTAACGTAAGCGCTGGCTGCGTTTTGTGTAGCTTAAGTGCCGCTGCACTTAAGCTTGCGCTTTGTACAATGGCGTCTAATATTTGTAGCTGGTTGAGTTTCATAGCACTGCCAATAACAACATAAGTAAAACTTATTGAGTTTTTAAAATTTAATGAATTTTATTTTATATGTTTGCGGAGTATGCTGCACTGACTTTATTTAGCTTTTAATTTTCATGGAGAAAATATGCACCTCTTACGTCTATGTGTAGTAACGACGACTTTACTTGGTTTAATAGCCTGCTCTGAGCCTGAGCCGCAAGTAAAAGAAGAGCCAATACGCCCGGTAAAGTTATTTAATATTGGTCACGATTCGCAAGTTAACATTCGCAGTTTTCCTGGTGAAGTAGTTGCAAATCAAGGCTCTTACCTTGCATTTAGAGTAAGTGGTGAGCTGGTTGAGTTTCCGGTATTAGCGGGTCAGCATGTAAAAAAAGGACAACTATTAGCTAAGTTAGACCCTGAAGATTTTCAGCTGCAATATAATGAGCGTAAAGCCCGCTATGAGCTGGCTAAATCACAATTAGGGCGCATTGAACAACTTTTCGAAAAACGCATTACCAGCCAATCAGAGCTTGATCAGGCTATTGCTAACAAGCAAGTTGCCGAATCGGCCTTTAAAATTGCACAAACGAATGTGGAATATAGCCAACTTAGAGCGCCATTTGCGGGCACGATTGCTAAAGTATTTGTAAAAAACTTTGAAAGCGTACAAGCAAAGCAAAATATACTGCGTTTAGAAACCCGCGATTTAATGGATGTTGAAATTCAAGTACCTGAAAGAATTGTGGCGCGCTTTATTAAAGGAACTCAATACCAACCAACGGTTATTTTTGACGGCTATCACGATAAAAAATACACACTCACACTTAAGGAGTGGGACACTCAAGCAGATCCTGCCACATTAACGTATAAAGTTGTGTTCTCGCTGCCAGTGCCAGAAGATTTTAACTTACTTGCCGGTATGACTGGCCGCGTACTTATCGATTTAAGTAAAGTAACGCAATCACAAACCGCTTACACTATTTTGCCCAACGAGGCGGTGTTTTCTGATCCGCAGCAATCTATTAGTAACAACGCTTATGTATGGTTATATAACGAGCAAACCGGCCAAATACATAAACAAGCAGTAAAAGTGGGCCAATTACACCGCGATGGCATTGAAGTACTCAGTGGGATTACAGAAGGACAGCAAATTGTTTCTGCCGGTGTACATTCATTAAAAGAAGGCATGCAAGTACGCCCATGGAATAAAGAGCGAGGCCTGTAATTATGAGCTTTGCACAACTATCTATAGAGAAAAAAGTTATTAGTTGGATGTTTACCCTACTGCTACTTATTGGCGGTGGTGTTTCTTATTTTGACTTAGGGCAATTAGAAGACCCTGAATTTACGTTAAAAAAAGCCATGGTTATCACCATGTATCCTGGCGCGTCGCCACAGCAAGTAGAGGAAGAAGTTACCTTTCCTATCGAAAATGCGATTCAGCAATTACCTTACGTTGATTACGTTACCTCTATTTCGTCAAATGGTAAGTCGCAAATTACCGTAGAAATGAAAAGTAACTACCGAAAACAAGAGTTAAGACAAATTTGGGATGAAATGCGGCGTAAAATTAACGACCTCAACCCATCTTTGCCCAGTGGTGTATACGCTAGTAAAATTATTGATGACTTTGCTGATGTTTACGGCGTAATGTATTCAGTAACCGGCGACGGCTATTCGTACGACGAGCTTAAAGACTACGTAGACTACCTTAAACGCGAACTAGTACTGGTTAAAGGCGTAAGTAAAGTAATTATTGCAGGAGAGCAACAAGCGCAAGTAATGGTTGAAATCTCTACGCAAAAACTTGCTCAATTAGGTATAGCACCTAGTCATATTTTTCAATTATTACAATCGCAAAATACGGTTTCTAACGCAGGTAAAATTAGGGTCGGCAGTGAGTCTATTCGCTTACATCCTACTGGCGAGTTTAAAGATGTAAAAGAGTTAGAAACCCTGCTTATTTCTAAATCGGGTGCCAGCGAGCTAATTTATTTAGGTGATGTAGCTAAGGTATATCGCGAGTACGCCGAAGTGCCCAACAATATTATTCGTTACAACCAACAACAAGCATTGTTAATTGGCGTGTCGTTTATGTCGGGCGTTAATGTGGTTGATATAGGTAACGACATTGACGCGCATCTTGCGTCGCTTGAGTACCAGCGGCCACATGGGATTAAAATTAATGCTGTTTATAACCAACCAAACGAAGTAGAAAAATCGGTAAACGGTTTTATTATTAGCCTAGTTGAAGCGATTGCTATTGTAATTATAGTGTTGCTGCTGTTTATGGGGGTTAAAAGCGGGCTATTAATTGGCGGTATTTTACTGCTTACCGTTTTAGGTACTTTTATTTTTATGAAGTTATTTGCTATAGATTTGCAAAGAATTTCGTTAGGTGCGCTAATAATCGCACTTGGTATGCTTGTTGATAATGCCATTGTTGTTACCGAAGGTATTTTAATTAACCTCAAACGTGGGCAAACTAAGCTAAGAGCCTCTATTAATATTGTTGAACAAACTAAGTGGCCATTACTTGGGGCAACTGTGATTGCGATTACTGCATTTGCGCCGATTGGTTTAAGCTCCGACGCCAGCGGTGAGTTTGCCGGTAGTTTATTTTGGGTATTACTTATTTCGCTTTTATTAAGCTGGATCACTGCCATTACCCTCACACCATTTTTTGCCAACTTAATGTTTAAAGAAACGCAATTAAACGCTGATGGCGAGCAACAGTATGACGACCCATATCAAGGTTTTATATTCACCAGTTACAAAGCCAGCTTAAACCTTGCTATGCGCTTTAGAAAAAGCACTTTAGTTTTAATGTTAGTACTGTTGTGTAGTGCTGTTGTTGGTTTTGGCGCTGTAAAGCAATCATTTTTTCCGGCATCTAATACGCCAATGTTTTATGTCGATTATTGGCAAGAACAAGGCGCTGATATTCGCTCAACGCTTGAGGGGATTAAAAAGTTAGAAGCATTTTTACAGCAAAACCCGCTCGTTACTGAAATAACCAGTACTGTAGGCCAAGGTGCTCCGCGCTTTATGCTTACCTATGCTCCTGAAAAATCATACCCCGCGTACGGGCAATTAATTATTCGTGTAACTGACCGTGAAGCAGTTGCCACTGTTATGCAAAAAGTACGAGATTTCGCACAGCACAATCCGGTTGCCGCACAGCTTAAAGTTAAACCTATGGAAATAGGCCCTTCAACTGATGCAAAAATAGAAGCGCGTTTTTCTGGCCCAGATCCAGTTGTACTTAGAAAACTATCTGCTCAAGCCAAACATATCATAGCGCAAGATACAGGTTCGCATAATATTCGTGATGATTGGCGGGCACGTACCAAAATGATCCGCCCACAGTTTAACGAACAAAAAGCGCGTCGTTTAGGTATTAGTAAATCAGACCTTGATCAAGTATTACTTACTAACTTGTCGGGTAAGCAAGTGGGTTTATATCGTGATGGCACCCAATTACTGCCTATTATTGCGCGCTCTCCTGCTAACGAGCGCTTAAACGTAGAAAGTGTACACGACCTACAAATTTTCAGCCCAGTATTGGGGGTGTTTATACCGGTTACTCAAGTTGTTGATGAGTTTGTAGTTGAATGGGAAGACAGCTTGATTATGCGCCGCGATCGTAAGCGCACTATTACCGTTATGGCTGACCATGATGTACTAAGTGACGAAACGCCGGCTAAACTATTTGCACGCATTCGCACCGATATCGAAAACATTGAGCTGCCACGCGGTTACGAAATGCAATGGGGTGGCGAATACGAGTCATCGAGTAAAGCTAAAAAAGCTATCTTTGGCTCATTGCCGATTGGTTACTTAGCTATGTTTGCAATTACAGTATTGCTGTTTAACTCTGTTAAGCAGCCTTTAGTTATTTGGGCTACTGTACCACTGGCAATTATTGGGGTAAGCGCTGGGCTATTGGTCATGAATGCGCCGTTTAGCTTTATGGCATTATTAGGATTACTAAGCTTAAGCGGTATGTTAATAAAAAATGGCATAGTATTAGTGGATCAAATAAATCTTGAGTTATCTGAAGGTAAAGCGCCATACCAGGCGGTATTTGATTCAGGAGTAAGCCGTGTACGCCCTGTTGCTATGGCAGCAATAACCACTATATTGGGGATGATCCCACTATTATTTGATGTGTTTTTTCAATCAATGGCGGTTACCATTATGTTTGGCTTAGGTTTTGCTACCATATTAACTTTAATTGTAGTGCCTGTGCTTTATACCATTATATATAAAATTGAATATCAGCCACTTAAAACTCGAATTAAATAAAGCAAATAAGCTTTTAGTATATTAATAAACGCAGCTAAAGCTGCGTTTATTTTATATACCACTTTATACCTGCCTTATAACTGCCTACTCTTAGTAATAAAGTACCATTGTGATTATGCCGCTCAAAAACATCGTTTTTCTTATATTTTATATACATACAAACATTTTAAATATCTGGTATTTTGTTTTAATAATGCTAATGTAACTTTAAGGTTAATCATTTTAAGGACATGAGAAAATAATGAGACTATCCCTAACTCAATCAGCAGCAAGTATATTGTATTTAGGTTTTATCCAATTTTTCCTTGTTGTTGCATTTTTGGGGGCTTTAGAAAGTGTTGTTGTTACGCAAAGCTTAATGCCGGTTATTTCTCTGCAACTTTCTTTGACTGCGTTAGGCTTAGCTATTTTATTGGCTTTTTTACCTAAGGTTTTACCTACAAAAAAAATTAAATATCTCATACCTATATTACTCATTACCGGCGCGATATTGTTTATTAACTTTGAGCTAAGTTTGTGGCGACACGATAGCAGTAGCTGGTTTTGGGACAGCCATAACCCTTTTATCTCATCTTTTAGTGCTGTAATGGTATTTGTGTTTTTTTTAGCTTTAATTATAAAAATTAAAAACCCAATTACTACCGTTAAAGGTTCTATAACCGCTAAAGTAATTACGTTTTTTGCTATTTTTATTGGCATAACACTTTGGCAAGTTACCGCGGTTAAAACGGTAACTAATGTAGCTGTAGATGCACAAAATAAAATTAAATTTGTTGAAACTATACTCAATAAAAACCTCGAAAGTCATATCACATCACTTACTCGCATAAAAACACGTTTAGAAGCAGTGAATGCCGACGACTTTATAAAAATGGCTAATATAGACTTAAAAATTTATACCCAAGACTTTGAAATTATTAGCAGTATGCTTCTTCTCGATGAAGATTTGAATTATATAAACGGCACAACATACTCTGAGCAATTTACTAATGACGGATTAATTGCAACCAGCCCTATTACTAACTGGTTAAAAGCAGCTGAAAATAAAGTGAGATTTGCGGCTAACTCTGCAACCTTAGATACAGATACGCCCATTATAATGTTCTCAATTCCGATAACGGCAAGCAATGGTAAAAAATACCAAGTGCTGGCACTGTTAAATTTAAACTTGTTAATTGAAAACAGATACATAGATTATCTCAGCTCGTTTGATACTTTTATTGAGTTAACACCTAAAATTTATTTCGCAATCGACAAAAACCAAAAAAATGTTCAAGACTTAAATAGCTTATTAAGCCGTTATAGCAAGCATTATATAGTTAACGAAATTGTTGTAAGAGAGGTAATTAAGCACAACGTTTATAGCTTTATTAAAGACTATTCAAAGCTTAAAGAAGCGGCACAAATTGAGCAAATGATAATATGGCTTACTTTTGCGTTTATTTATATTTTGATCTTAGCCACTGACTCTACTTTTTTGCTCAGACAACAGTCTATTGTGTTACATAAAATGGCTAAATACGACGAGTTAACCGGCCTGCTGCGCCGTGATGCATTAAATGCAGAAATAGAGGCTAAGCAGGTTAACTGTGTGGATGTAAATTGCGCGATGGTGTTTTTTAATTTAGATGGCTTTAGCGCAGTAAACAATAGTTTAGGCCATAAATTAGGTGACATGGTTTTGCAATTAGTCGCTAAAAGGCTTAAGAAAAATGCTGTTGGGGCAGGCGCCATAGCGCGTTTTGGCAATGATGAGTTTGTATTGCATTACTGTAATATATCTAAGCAGCAGCTATCGGATGAAATTACACTCGTAATAAAATCGCTAGCCGATATATATAACTTAGGTGAAGTTGATATCCACCTTACTGTGAGTGTTGGCATAGCCATGTCTGATGGGGAGGTCATTAGCCCTGCATTACTACTACAACAAGCTGATATAGCAATGGATAACGCTAAAGCTTTAGGCGGCAATCAATTTTGTTTTTACCATAAGCTTATGGATGAGAGCCATAATTTTATGGTTACAATTAGAAGTGAGCTACAAAAAGCGATTAAAAAAGAGGAGTTAGAGGTTTATTATCAACCCATTTATAACTTAACTACTCAATGTATTGTTGCTGTAGAAGCTTTAGTTCGCTGGAAAAATAATGGCAGTTATATTTCTCCAGCTGTTTTTATTCCTATTGCTGAACAAACAGGGCAAATATTACAAGTGGGCGAACAAGTCCTCACTCAAGTGCTAAACGATATGAGTACCATAGCTGAATTACAAAATATTTGTGTTGCGGTTAACTTTTCACCGCAACAAATACAACAGCGAAACTTTACCGAAAAGCTTTATAAGTTAACGTCTGAAAAAAACATACAGCCTAAGTTGCTCACCATCGAAGTGACCGAAATGATTATGTCAGAAAAAGGCGCTATTGAAAAAGTGCTTAAGGCACTGATGAATAAAGGTTTTAATGTAGCAATTGATGACTTTGGGACGGGTTACTCAAGCTTGTCTTATTTATCGCGTCAGCCGGCAAATATAATAAAAATAGATCGTGAATTTACCATTGGCGCCGAATTAGCTGGGCAAAAAAGAGCATTGCTAGAAGGCATTATTAATATTTGCACGCAGTTAAATAAAACAGTGGTAGTAGAGGGTGTAGAAAGTCCTGAGCTGATCGGTTATTTATCTAAGTTTAACAACATTAGAATACAAGGCTTTTATTACTGTAAACCTATGCCTCTGGATAAACTAATAGAATATATACATAGCAACAAATAGCGATTTTGATAATAAATTATTAAAATCGCAGGTTAATTAAGTTGTTTTACTGTACCTAATGTTATATCGCTTTATTTTTTAAGGCTCAATATTCCTTTTGAGTCGGATGATTTATTTGCTTTTATACTTTTAGGTTTACCAACATAAGTGGTTGAGCGCTTTTGATAAGGCGTTTTACTACGCTCTTTTTTACGTTCTTCAGTGCGCTCACCTTGATTAAAACGTTTAGGGTTTTCGCCCTGAAAATCACGTTTTTTATCACTTGTTTTTTGCGGCTTAGCTACAGCTTGTGGGCTTTGTTGCTGTAAAGCGTTTGCTTCATCGTATACTGAATGTTCTTGGGTTTTTCCTGAGTCAGAAATAGAGTTGTTTATAATCGCCATTTCTTGTTCAGTTAAGTGACGCCATTGCCCTACTTTTAAACCTTTAAGCGTCACATTCATAATACGTACGCGTTTGAGTGTGACCACTTCGTAACCTAAATATTCACACATTCTACGTATTTGACGATTTAACCCTTGGGTTAAAATAATAGTAAACTGCTGCGCACCAGTTTGGATTACTTTACATTTTTTAGTGATGGTATCGAGTATGGGCACACCATTACCCATTTTAGTTACAAACTGACGATTTAATGGTTTATCTACAGTAACTACATATTCTTTTTCGTGATTATTGCCAGCGCGCAAAATTTTATTAACAATGTCGCCTTCGTTAGTTAAAAATATTAGCCCTTCAGATGGGCGATCTAAGCGCCCTATTGGAAAGATCCTATCGGGGTAATTAACTGCTTTAACAATATTACTTTGAATTTTTCGCTCTGTAGTACAGGTAATACCAACGGGTTTGTTATAGGCAATATAAACGCGTTTAGGGATTGCTTTAAGTGTTTTGCCATCTACCAATACAACATCAGTAGATGAAACTTTTACGCCCATTTCCGGGCGAATACCATTAACAGTAACACGACCGTCTTCAATATATTTATCAGCCTCGCGTCGCGAACAAAAGCCAGTATCGCTAATAAATTTATTTAATCGTTTTAAGTCTGTCATGGAAGCAATTCACCTTAATTTTAAAGGCTGCTAGTTTAAACCACCCACAATAATTTTTCGCCCTTAATTTAACCTTTGTAGCCGTTTAAGCAGTGATTTTTGCGTAGGTTAATTTTCGCCATATGTATTCTAAAGGGCCTTGTTGAAAATAGCGGCTATAAATGGCGGTAATAATAAGCTGAATAACGATTAGTAAGGTAGCAACTAAACAATAGTCAATACGATTAAAACTGAGCGCCCACTGCTTAAAAAACACTTTAAACAACACAAGTTGCATTAACGTTTGGCTTATATATAAACTAAATGCTAAACGCCCTACTTGTTGAATTAATTTTCCTGTGTTGGCATTGTTACTACACAACTTAACTGCAATGTGAATATAAATAACCGCCATACATAATGCTGCCACACTGTTAATTAATTCTTGCAGCGCATAAAATACACCACTGCTATATTGCTCTATAGTTAGCCGTAAACTGGTAAATAGTAGCGCACTACTAATTACTAAAATGAGTTGCTTTGCCGATAAGCCACTAGCAAACACCTGTTGCTTATACAGATATATACCTAATAACATTAGCGCTGTCGTTACCCACATGGTAAGTATAGGCACCATAAACACCATTAAGGCGTTCATAGTTATGTTAGATAACAAGTGATCGCCATATGATTGAAAGTATTGGCTATACAAAGCATTAAACTCTGGCGAATCACGGTATATTAATGTCTCTGGTACGCTATACATAACTAAAGCGGTTGCCAAACCCGAGAGTAGAATAAACCCATAGGCGTGCTTTAAAAGTTGCTCATTGGTACTGCTTAAGTACCTTATAGCAAGCAACCCCGACACCCCATACAAAAACAAAATATCGCCGGCCCAAAGTAAAAAACCATGTAATAAACCAAAAACTAGTAACCAATATAGGCGGCTTTTAAGTGGTAAAACCAAGTTATAGCGTTGCCATTGTATGTATAAAGCCGCCCCAAACAGTATGCTAAATATGCTCCTAAAACGCCCCTCTATAAATATTAGGTTTAATGTTTGAATCAGGCTATCGCTGCTTGGTGGGGTTGTTAGGGGCGTATAACCGAGTTCAAATACTCCAAAGGTGTATATATTCATAAACACCAAGCCAAGTACGGCAATACCACGAATGAAGTCTAAATTATAATTACGCATTACCTATTCCATTACGTGATATTTTTATAGCTATCGGCCCAGTCTACCGCTTGTTTATAAATGTTAGGTAGTAATTTACTATCTATATTTATTAATAAAACGGCCTGCTCTAATGCCCACCAGCTTCCTGATTCATATGCTTTTACGGTTTCAAGAATATAATGTAAGGTGTTTTTTTCACCCTGTAACGCTGCTTTAATGTCATCTGGAAATGGTAGTTTATTAACTAATAAACTCATAGGTTGATCTAATATGGCATCGAGTAACGAAAACAGCCCGGTTAAAAAGGCTTCACCTTTTTGCTGTTTACTTATTTGCGCGGCAATTAGCTCACAAAAGCGAGCACGGACTACGCACATTTTCATTAATTCGGCAGGCTTAGACTTAACTGTATAAGCAGTAACGATCAAACTTACAAACTTTTTTAACCGTTCCTGACCTAAGTATACTAATGCTTGTTTAAGGGAAGATATTTGGCTTTTAATAGGAAACACACCACTATTAATTAAGCGTAATAGTTTGTATGCCAGCGCAGCATCAAGCTCAAATAAACCAGAAATTACGCTTATATCTGGATTGGGTTTCATAACTTCTGCATAAATTGCAATTACTAGCGCGTAATTATAGTCAATATCGTTTTGTTTAAGCATAGTTGGCTTTGCAAAATAATAACCTTGAAAGTAATCAAAGCCCATTTTGTAGGCAAGTTCAAACTCCTCAGGCGTTTCTATTTTTTCGGCAAGTATTTTTATTCTTTTATGTTTTTTTAGTTTTTTAACAACCTGGGCAATTTCAGGTAATGGGGTTTGGCGTATATCAAACTTAATCAGATTTACCAGCTTTAAAAAACGCTCCCACTGTGGGGTGTACACAAAATCATCTAACGCTAATTTATAATTACTATGAAATAAATCACGGCATAACTCATAATTATCGTCTGTGGGCTCTATGGTTTCGAGTAACTCAATCACCACATCTTTACAGGGTAAAAATGCACATAAATCGAGTTTTAACGACTCTGGTCCTATATTAATCAGCGCTTTTTTACCTGACGTTATATGGCGGGTTCCTAAGTTAAGCTGATTTTCCATGATCAACCTTGCCGTTGCTTGGCCATCAGATATTTCTGGAAAATAGTTTTTATCACTATCACGAAATAATAGCTCATAAGCAACCACATTCTGGCGACGATTTAATATTGCTTGCCTTGCAACAAATACAGACACATTACCTACTTCTTAGTTTTTATATAGTACTTAGCTATTAATAACGTAATCAGCAATAATTGTCACTTTTCTTCGACAAAATCATGTTATTTAAACCGTTTAGTTTAAAATACATGCAATTTTAAGCAACCGTTAATAAACGCTACAAGATAAGTCTTTAGTTCTCTTCTACCATCAGCGATAATAACGATATATTAATTAACATTCTGAAATATATTAATTTGATGTTGAAAAAAAGCATTCTACTTTCTATTGCTGCTCTGTTTATTTTTAGTGCCACATATATAGGCTCTGCTATTTATACCTTGTATAGCAAAAAAATGATTTCTGTTGACCCTAGGCTCAAAGAAGTATCTGGTATTGAGTATGATAAGCATAAACGCTTATGGGCTATTAACGATAGCGGCGACGAGCCTAAACTTTACCGACTCAATGATGATGGCTCAATTGCTAAAGAAATATTAGTGACTAACGCTAAAAATATAGATTGGGAAGATATGACCCAAAATAAATTTGGGCACTTTTTTTTAGGTGATTTTGGTAATAACACCAATGAGCGCCGCTGGCTTACTATTTATAAAATAGAAAACCCCATTGATATTAAAACCGATACCACCGAAGCTGAAATAATTAAGTTTACCTACCCCGAGTTAGACGGTACACCGGTTGCTCCAGATAACCGCAATTATGACTTAGAGGCGTTTGTAGCATTAGGTAGGCACTTATATTTATTTACCAAAAATCGTACTGAACCCTTTGATGGCATTACAAATGTATATAAAGTGGGTGATCATGCGGCTAATTTTAACGCAGAACTAATCGACTCATTTAAAACCTGCACCACCATGGAAAAGCTCTGCTGGATAACCTCTGCTGCACTGAGCCCTGATCGGAAAAAACTAGTGTTATTAGACTCAACTAGCCTTTGGTTATTTGAGAATTTTAAAGGGGATAAGTTTTTCTCGGGTGACGTGTCGCGAATAGACCTAGGCATTGTTACCCAAAAAGAAGCGGTTACTTTTTACGACGACAACACCATAGTATTTACCGATGAAGAATTTAAAGGTATCGGCGGTAATGCCTATGTTATAAAACTCGACGAAGCCAAAAAGCAAATCATTAGAAAAGCCCCTTTAAAACCATAATAACTAATGGTGCTTAATGTATTACTTTAAAGTGCTGAGCTTAGGTAGCTCAGCAAAATAAATATCAATAAAAAAGGCTCTAGCCTTCTTCTTCTACTAGCGACTCTAGTAGGTCGTGTATTTCTGCTTTAAGCTCTTTATCCGAAATTTTATTAGCGCTGATTTTAGCATCTTGAAGGTTTTTAATTGCAGCCTCTTTTTGGCCTAATTCTAGCTGCAAAGTTGCCATAGAGAATGCAACCGACGACATATGATCTTTAGAGTTAATGGCTATCGATTTTTTTAAGGCTTTTTCGTAGCCTTCAATTGCTTCTTCTAACTCTTCGGTAAAATCAGCCAGCGTTTCCCATTGTACTGGGTGATCTTTGCTGGTGTTTTCGTTTTCAATACAAATTGCTTTAAGCTGCGCGTAAAGTGACTCGAATTTTTTTGTATCGTTTTTATTTGCAGCCGCCATTAGCTCTTCAGCTAAGTCGTGTACTGCTTTATATACTTTGGTGTTCATCATTGCTAATTACCTTTTGCTACCACTAAATAGTGGGTAAATTAATCATTCTCTCTTTAATAAACTTATTTTAGCAAATTAAGAAATATAAGCTGCAATGAAGTGCACTTTATCAAGATTAATACCAATACCATTGATTAAGAGAGCTATTTAAATGACGAGAAAGCCACTAAATTATTAGTGACAAGTTTAACGCATTTACCCGAGCAAAAGATAAGTAATTAAAATATTACGAACTTACGCAGTCAATAAACTTTTCTGCGACTAAGCTAACCGGTGTTTTTTTATCGTAAAATGCTGCGTTATGCGCCGTTAAAAACTGTGCGCATTTTGCTTTTGATTGATGAAACTTGAGTTTGCAAGAGTCAACCGTTTTCCCTAAAACCTGCTGATAAACTGCATCATCGCACATTGAAAGTGCAAATTGTGAAGCTCCAGCAATAATTTCATCTATGCTCACTGAGTCTGGGGCCGAATCTGAGCCTAGTTTATAAAATAAATCGCTATACTCTTTAACTTCAATAGTTTTGTTCGCATTAAAAATGGCGGCATGAACACTAAGGTAATAGCCACTCGTTATTATTAATAAAACAATGATGGTTATAATAACTTTCACAATTTGTCCTTATTATGTCAGCAGATTGCTGATTCCTTGGCAGTGCGGCTAATGAAATAAACTACCCAATGTACTGTAAATTGATTGCTATTAATTGAATTAAAAAGGGAGAGTAAAATTCAACTTTCCTAAGTTTATTTAAACAGTCCTTGTTTACAAAGTACAAGCTAATAGTATCCACTTTCATGACATTAGAGCTTGTACTCTATGCAATAACTTTATTATAAATTGCTTGCTATATCAATGCGTAATCGCTACCTGTTTACATTTTTATACAACAAACCTAACGTTTAAATTTGGTTTCTAAAATAACAGATGAAGTAGTGCGTTCTACACCATCTAAGTTGCCAATATCATCGAGTAAGTGGCTAAGTTGTTCTAAGTTTTGTGCTTGCACAACTGCAATTAAGTCAAACTCGCCACTAATAGCATAAAGCTGCGATATAGCATTAATTTGCTTTAGCTCTAAATTGGTTTTTGTCGTCAGTTTTTGCCTTACTTTAATAGACACATGAGCGGCTACCATACTATTTAAAAAGTCATCGCCGTAATCAACGCTATAACCTTTAATTACGCCACTTTCCTCTAGCTTTAACATGCGGCTTTGTACAGTTGAGCGTGATAAATTAAGGTGCCTAGCTAAATCTGAAATACTCGCTCTGGCATTAGTTTTTAAAATAGATAATAGCTTTTCGTCTTGTGGAGTTATCATAATGCACAAACCATTCGTTAATTTGACTTTTATTCTAATCATTTTTCACAAAATAGCACTGCAAATTTCATTCACAACCTTCGATAATGACACTTATAACAAAAAACACAGTGTTTACTGAAGAATACAGGCTAAGTTCTTCTTTGTTTTAGCAACACTTTTTTAAGTAGCCACATAATTTAGGTGTAAAAATGCAAGTAACTAGAGACTTATTTAACGATGTAATGGTGCCAAACTACAATCCTTCAGCAGTTATTCCGGTACGCGGCGTAGGTTCGCGTGTATGGGATCAAGATAATAACGAGTTTATTGATTTTGCCGGTGGTATTGCGGTTAACTGTTTAGGACATTGTCATCCGGCTTTAGTTAATGCACTAAAAGAGCAAGGTGAAAAAATTTGGCATTTATCAAACGTAATGACTAATGAGCCTGCTTTGCGTTTAGCTAAAAAAATGGTTGATGCTACATTTGCTGAAAAAGTGTACTTTGCCAACTCAGGTGCCGAAGCTAACGAAGCAGCGCTAAAATTAGCGCGTCGTTTTGCCCTAGACGTACACGGTGCTGAAAAAACGCAAATTATTGCTTTTAATAAAGGCTTCCACGGTCGTACCTTTTTTACCGTAACGGTTGGTGGGCAAGCAGCTTATTCAGATGGGTTTGGCCCTAAGCCTGCCGATATTGTGCATTGCGATTTTAACGACATTAGCGCATTTGAAGCCCTTATTAGCGATAAAACCTGTGCGGTAATGATGGAGCCACTACAAGGTGAAGGCGGTATTATTTCACCCACTGACGATTTTGCACACAAAGTACGCCAGCTATGTACTAAGCACAACGCGCTGCTTATTTTTGATGAAGTGCAAACGGGTGTTGGCCGTACTGGCGATTTATACGCGTATCAGGGCTTAAACGTAGTACCTGATATTTTAACTACAGCAAAAGCGTTAGGTGGAGGCTTTCCTATCGGTGCCATGATCACCACCACGGCAATAGCAGCGCATTTAAAAGTTGGCACACATGGCTCTACATACGGTGGAAATCCATTAGCCTGCGCCGTAGCCGAAGCCGCTTTTGATACAGTAAATACCCCAAAAGTACTTAGCGGCGTAAAAGAGCGCGAACAGCTGTTTCGTGATGGCCTAAATGCGATTAACGAAAAATATAATGTATTTAGTGAAATTCGCGGTAAAGGTTTATTAATTGGTGCTGCACTAAACGACAAGTTTGCTGGGCGTGCACGCGACTTTTTAATAGCCAGTGCTAACAATGGTTTAATGAACTTAGTAGCCGGTGCGGATGTTATTCGTTTTACTCCGTCTTTAGTTATTCCGTTAGAAGATATTAAAGAAGGCCTAGAGCGCTTTGATAAAGCCGTAAGCGATGTAGTTAACGGTTAATAATAGTAAACCAGCACGCCTTTGGGCGTGCTATTGGAGCAAGTAATTAATGCAAGTATTACGTCCTATTACAGCCAACGACTTTGATGCGCTTAAGCAAATAGCAATAGAGTCTGGGCATGGGTTTACCTCTTTGCCCGTAGATGACACCCAGCTAAAAGAAAAAATTGACCGCGCTGAAAAAAGCTTTGCTAAAAACATTAATAAACCATTGGACGAGAGCTATTTATTTGTTTTAGAAGACAGTGAAACAGGTAAAGTGATTGGCACAACCGCAATAGAAGCCGCTGTAGGCTTAACTGTGCCGCTATATCATTATCACTTAGGTAAAACAGTGCATCACTCGCCTACATTAAATGTATACAACACTGTTGATATTTTGAGCATGTGTAACGACTACACGGGTTGCTCTGAAATATGCACTTTGTTTTTACGTGAAGACAGCCGTACAGGCTTAACTGGGCGCTTTTTATCGCGCTCGCGCTTTTTGTTTATGGCGCAGCACAGTGAACGCTTTGCCGATACCGTCATTGCCGAAATGCGCGGTGTAAGCGACGAGCACGGCCATTCGCCATTTTGGCAATGGCTACAAGAGCACTTTTTTAGTATTGAGTTTCCACAAGCTGATCATTTAGTCGGTTTAGGCGATAAAGTGTTTATTAGCGAGCTCATGCCTAAGTACCCTATTTACGTAAATTTACTGAGTAAAAAAGCCCAAGCTGTGATCGGTCATGTTCATGAAAAAACCAAACCCGCGCTTAAACTTCTCGAAAAAGAAGGTTTTGAACATCGCGGCTATGTTGACTTATTTGATGCCGGCCCCACTGTAGAAGCCAAGCTAGGTAATATTCGCAGTATTCGCGAGTCTCAAGTGTGCCCTATTACCATAGGTGAACTTGAACATATAACACAAAACAGTTCCGACACGCTCGCTATTTGTAATCATGGTGTGAGTGACTTTAGAGCTACATTTACTAAACACGCGCATTATAATCATGCAAAGCATACGTTAATCATTAGCCAAGCAGTGGCTGATGCACTTAAGTTAAGCCAAGGAGATGCAGCACGATTCTTTCGTCTGTAAATATATATGAATACACAACTTATAAATAACCAATGGCAAGCAGGCCAAGGCCCAGCATTTGCCTCAATTAATCCAAGCAATGGCGAAACAATTTGGCAAGGTAATGGCGCCAGTGCTGAGCAAGTAAATAGCGCAATAAAAGCCGCAAGAGCAGCGCAGTTACAGTGGGCTGATACCCCGCTTGAGCAGCGCATTACCATACTAGAGAACTTTGCTGCACAACTAAAAGAACACAGCGAAGAGTTTGCCGTTATTATTGCCCAAGAAACCGGGAAGCCTTTATGGGAAACCCGTACTGAAGTAGGCGCAATGACAGGTAAAGTCGCTATTTCGGTAAAAGCATATAATGAGCGTACCGGTACCACAGAAAACCCAATGCCAGGTGCTAAAGCATTTATTAGGCATAAGCCGCACGGTGTAGTGGCTATTTTTGGCCCTTATAACTTCCCTGGGCACTTGCCTAACGGGCATATTGTGCCCGCTATTTTAGCGGGTAACACTGTGGTATTTAAACCCTCAGAGCTTACTCCTCATGTAGCACAATTTACTTTATCGCTGTGGTTAAAGGCGGGCTTACCTGCTGGTGTAATTAACCTAGTACAAGGCGAAATTGAAACAGGTAAGGCATTGGCCGCTCACAAATATATAGATGGCTTATTTTTTACCGGTAGTTCTAATACAGGTCATTTATTACATAAACAGTTTGCTGGCCACCCGGGTAAAATTTTAGCGCTTGAAATGGGCGGCAATAACCCGCTGATAATTAAAGACGTAAACGATGTTAGCGCCGCAGTACACGACATTATTCAGTCAGGCTTTATTACTTCTGGCCAACGCTGTACCTGTGCACGCCGTGTATTTATTGAAAACTCGAGTAATGGCGATGCCATTCTAGCTAAGCTTATTAGCGCCACTAAAAATATTGTAGTTGATGACAGCTTTGCAACAGAGCAGCCATTTATGGGTGCTATGATCAGCGAAAAAGCAGCATTAGGTATGGTGGCTGCGCAAAATGAACTTGTCGCTAAAGGCGCTGAGATTTTAGTTGAACTTAAGCAATTAAAACCAGGTACTGGTTTTGTCAGCCCAGGTATTATCGATGTGACTAATGTTAATGATATGCCAGATGAAGAGCATTTTGGGCCATTAATTAAAATATATCGCTACAGCGATTTTGACAGCGCCATTAATGAAGCAAATAACACCAGCTTTGGTTTATCTGCCGGCTTACTCGCCGATAGTGAAAACGATTATAACCACTTTTTAAAGCGTATTCGTGCTGGCATTGTTAACTGGAATCGCCCCATTACCGGTGCGTCTAGCGCTGCACCATTTGGTGGCATTGGCGCCAGTGGTAATCACAGAGCAAGCGCCTATTACGCTGCCGATTATTGCGCCTACCCGGTAGCTTCTGTTGAATCAGATAAAGTAACTTTACCGCAAACCCTCGCGCCGGGCTTAATAATTGAATAAATACAACTTAACTAGCGTTAAGGTATATAACAAAATTTAAGGATTTAAAATGCATACTGATGTAAATACATTATTTGATAACCTATGGCAAAACTACTTAAACGTAACGCCATCGGCAGACAAAATTCATGATCTATTAGGTTCAACGCAAAAAGATGACATTATTAACGATCATATTGCTCTGCGTACCTTTAACATTGAAAAAGTGGGCTTAGAAAAGCTGGCAGCACACTTTTTAGCTTTGGGTTATAAAGAATGTGGTGAGTATCACTTTGAAGCTAAAAAACTATACGCAAAGCACTACGAGCATAGTGATTTAACACAGCCAAAAGTATTTATTTCTGAGTTGTTGGTAGATAAATGCTCTGCTGAGTTACAAGCAATTGTAAATGATATGGTGAGTCAAATTGACGAGGACGCAGTGACCGCCGATAACTTTTTATACTCAGGCACGCACTGGCAAGTAAGTACAGACACTTATAAGCAACTTCTTGCCGAGAGCGAATACGCAGCGTGGATGTCGGCATGGGGTTACCGAGCTAATCACTTTACGGTAAATATTAATACCCTTGATAAATTTGATAACATTGAAGATGTTAACCAAGCGCTAAAAGATGCAGGCTTTACACTTAATAGCTCAGGCGGCGAAGTAAAAGGCTCGCCAGAGGTATTACTTGAGCAATCGTCGACCCTTGCTGATGAGTACTCAGTAAGCTTTAGCGATGGTGAAATGAGCATTCCTAGCTGTTTTTATGAGTTTGCTATTCGCTACCCTAAAGCCGATGGCGAGCTTTACACCGGGTTTGTAGCAGCCTCTGCCGATAAAATTTTTGAAAGTACCAATGCGCGCTAACTAGCCTGCATTTGGTCACTCTTTAAAAAGCCCGTAAAGGGCTTTTTTTATGCCTATTTAACCGGATCTCTGGTAAAGAGGTTTACTAACGTAATGGCGCTTTCGATTAATTTTACTTATCCATTAGATGATTTAAATTAATAACCCAAACTACTGTTTTATATTAACTTAAATTAATTCCAAGCTATTTAAAATTAACTATTGCAGAAACTTAAAACACGTTTTATTATTTCGCTGCTTCTTGATTATAATCAATCTGAGTAGATTACAAACCTAGTTTGTAGCAAGGCAAATCAGCAACTACACGCCAAGTTTACCTGGCTAATTACTAGTAAACTTTCCTCAACTATAGTTACGTTGGCTTGTAACTATATACTTAAACGCAGTTGCTCATTCCAACTGCGTTTTTTTGCTTTAAGGGAGACAAGCTCCCAGTAGTTATTATAAAAACAGCGGCTTATAATCGTTTTCTAATTGTTCAAACGACAAGTCTCCAATAAAGCGCCCAAAGCTGAGCCAAGTTGCTAAACCGCGTAAGTCTTTAAAGTGTGGCGGTACAAACTTAGGCGATTCGATTACTCCTAAACTATGCAGTTGCGTAATCAGCCTAAAGTCATCAATCGATATTTTTCCCACCAGCAATAAAGGCAGTTGATCGATTCTGCCCAGTTGTATGGCAACCCGAATTAAGTTGTACACCAAAACAAAGCCTTTAATGTAGGCAATGTCTTTAGTAAACGGCAAACCTGTGGGTGTACTGCCCCTAAATACACGCTGAGCTAAAGTATAGCTTTCATCTTGCGATAACCCTTGCGCTACATAATCGCGGTAAATATCAACAAATTCAGCACCATCAATTACCTTGGTCACCGCTTGAATACGGTTAACTAATTTAGATAAGCGCCGTGGTGTTGATTTTAAGGTAATAATTTCGGTTAATACCGCAAGGCCCTCTTGGGTCACTGTTGAGCTTGGCGTGCCTTTACTTAAACAGGTTAAGTAAGGTTGCGCTAGGCCATTTTGCGTCGTGCCTACATGTATCCAGCCTTCGTGCACTTCTAGAATATCGAGTTCACGCTGCGAAAACTTCACATCTTTATTTAGCTTAATGTTATTAGCCCCAGCTGCTGCATCGCTCACTATGCCATCGCTTAGCATTACCTCTACGTTGATCCCTACCATACTGGCATTAACTTGCTCAGATAAAATACGCACAGCATCGCTTGCTGCTATATTTTTAGGATCGTCGGGCAGTATATCGGCAATTAATAAGTTTTTAAGCGGCCGCTCTAACATGTTTGCCAGCTCAGTAAGTGAAGGCTCACCAGCATGAAACAAATCTTTAGGGTGCCCAAATAGCTCTACTGATAGGTCATGAAATTCAGGCGTTCCTCGATATTCCAGCATGCTTAATACGGTTTTATACTCGCTGCACATTTTTCCCATATATTGAGCTATTGGGTTTAGCTGTCCTAACTGGTTAATAATGTTACGCTGCAAAGTAGAAAACGCTTGGCGTAGTTCGCTGGGCACAAATCCTAAATCGCGCTGCTGATAATAAGCACGATCGATAACTGGATTTTTTTGACATTTTTGTCTAAAAAATTCTTCTTTAATTTGTTTATCCCAATTAATCGCATCCAGTATTCTTATAGGTGTTTGCAGGGCAACTAATTGATCTGATAATTCACGAGTTTTAAGTAGTAACGCCTTGTCTATCATGGTGTAAGCTCAACAAATAATGAATTGTGAGCATAATTTAAAATAACCAAATTACAAAGTAATATCATCATTTTTTAACCATTGTTTTTAAGATGATCGGACCACATATCTAAAACGTATATACTTGCAAAGTTAAGGATTAATTAATGAAAAATGAAATCGACAACAAGCAAATTTTAGCTGTGTATGAACGCATAATACAACGCGGCGAAATGCAGGATGATGGTAAGCATTATCAAGGTGTTACCGCGTATTCAGACGCAGACGGTTATACCATTTATTTACAAGGCAGCGGCGTAGAACTGCGTTTTGGGTTTCATAATACGTATCATCTTGATTACGAACATGAAAAACACAAAGATGACTTTTTAAAAAAATTACACAATATTGCCAATGAAACCTAATGCTGCCACCCAGGCTTAAAAAACGCGCCACTAGCAAGCTCAATACTTCCTTTATTACGCAAGTAATTATTGAGCTTGAAGCTAACCCGCACAAGCTCGAAATTATTCGCCACAACCTAGCTTACTACCGTACCCAAACCCATTTAAAAAAAGGCTTTCTCCTCGCTATTGAGCGATTTGACTGGGTGTTTGCAGCATGTAATAACGTGGATGAAATTTGCGCACAAATTATGGCCGATGACTACATTGGAAATCGTCTTAGGCGTTATCCTCTTTTGTTCAAAGGTATATTAGCGCCTTAAATTAAGCTGTAACAATACGTCTGCTTTGTACCTATATTAGCCCTTCTTGCTTTGCTATATTTACAATTAACTTTATAAAACCAGCCTGTTGTTATAATTATATCCATTGCAATTTTGGCTATATAAACAGCAACACATACCGTTAGTGCTCTAATGATTACCGTACTAAGCATATTATTTGAAATTATTTACATTTTATTTCTTAGCCAAAATAACCCTACCCTATTGCACTACAAAATAATACATAAACTCTTGTTTTTAAACAACATAAAACAAATTCAATGTTTATTATTTACGTATACTAGACTACCTTTTTTGTTAATATTTCATCTACATTTTGGCATCCGATCATTTACCTGCGCCTTGAATTGTTAGAGCTATTACCTTAAACTTATGTTTATTGAACGGTCAATTAATAATAAATATGCCTAAAGTTGGAATGGAACCTATAAGACGTCAGCAGCTAATTGACGCAACAATTGAGTCGGTTGCACAGCGCGGTTTACAGGCAACCACTATTAACAGTATTAGTAAAAATGCGGGATTATCCTCTGGCATTATTAGTCATTACTTTGGTGGTAAGCAGGGATTAATTGAAGCAACGGTGAGGTATTTACTTACGAGTTTAAAACAGGAGCTTGTTTGCAAACTTGAAGCAAATACCAACGCGACGCAGCGCTTAATGTTTATTATTGAAGCCAACTTTGCACTTGTGCAACAGCGCTCAGATACTACACGAACTTGGTTGAGCTTTTGGGCACAATCAATGCACGATGCCGAATTACACCGGCTACAAAATGTAAACAGCAAACGCTTGCAAAGTAATTTAGCATTTTCATTTAAGCAATTAATGCCCGCTGAGCAAGCAAAACAAGCTGCCGAACTTAGCGCCGCCATGATCGACGGCCTATGGTTACGAGCAGTACTTAGTAAATCAAACGAACATCAGTTTAATCACAGTGAAAAGCTAGCAAAAAGTTATGTGCATTCACTCATCAAGCAATATGGAGCCTAGCGTGACAACACCTGTCTATCAAAATTTTATTAACGGCCATTTCCTTGCAAATAAAAGCGGCAAAACATTTGATGTAACTAACCCTGCTACGGGTGAAGTTATTTATGCAGTAGAAATTGCTGACGAGTTTATTCAAAACGCTGCCATTGCAAGTGCAAAGCAAGGTTTTGCTCAGTGGTCGGCCATGTCGCCTATTGAGCGCAGTCGCATTTTACTCAAGGCCGTAGCAATTTTACGCGAGCGCAATGATGAGCTAGCGCTGGTAGAGGTACTTGATACCGGCAAACCAATGCAAGAAGCAAACTGTGTAGATATTGAAACAGGCGCTGATGTTATTGAATTCTTTGCTGGTTTAGCACCGGCACAAGTTGGCCAACAACAAATGGTTGGCAGCGACTTTTACTATACCCGTAAAGAGCCTTTAGGTATTTGCGCTGGTATTGGTGCGTGGAACTACCCGCTACAAATTGCCTGTTGGAAATCGGGCCCTGCTCTTGCCGCTGGTAATGCGTTTATTTTTAAACCATCGGAAGAAACACCACTTGGCGCAATTAAGCTAGCTGAAATTTTTGTAGAAGCTGGCGTACCCGCAGGTGTATTTAATGTAGTACAAGGCGCAGGCGATGTAGGCCAATGGCTAACACAGCATACTGATATAGATAAAGTGTCGTTTACTGGCGAAGTAGGTACAGGTAAAAAGGTAGTTGCGAGCGCTGCGGGATCTTTAAAAGATGTCACCATGGAGCTTGGTGGTAAGTCGCCATTAATTGTATTTGATGATGCCAATATTGAACAAGCAGTAAGTGCTGCAATGTTAGGCAACTTTTATACTCAAGGCGAAGTGTGTACTAATTGTACCCGTATTTATGTTCATAAAAATGTATATCAACAATTTATTGATGAGCTTAAAACCCGTACTGAACAAAATATTATTGCCGGCGATCCTCAAGATTTAAATACTAACTTTGGCGCGCTAATTTCTAAAAAGCATCAAGACTTAGTAATGAGCTACGTTAATAAAGGTATTGCAGAGGGCGCAACGCTACTAACAGGTGGTACAACACTTTCACCTGCATCTGCACCTAACGGCTATTTTGTTGCCCCTACTGTGTTTATTGATTGCAACGATGACATGAGCATAGTTAAAGAGGAAATATTTGGCCCAGTAATGAGCGTGTTGGTATTTGATGACGAAGACGATGTTATTAAACGTGCAAATGGTACTCACCTTGGTCTAGCTGCCGGTGTATTTACTAGCGACATTAAACGTGCACACCGTGTTATTCATCAACTACAAGCGGGTATTTGTTGGATTAACGCTTATGGTAACTCACCTGCAGAAATGCCAGTGGGTGGTTACAAGCAATCGGGCATTGGCCGCGAAAACGGCATAGAAACCCTCGATACTTATACCCAAACTAAATCTGTTTATGTTGGTATGACCGACATAGAAAGCCCATTTTAAAGGATACTGATTATGAGTAATTCGTATGACTATATTATTGTGGGCGCAGGCTCTGCAGGTTGCGTGTTAGCAAATCGCTTATCAGCCGATAAAAACACCCGTGTATTACTACTAGAAACGGGTGGCAGTGATAAAAGCATTTTTATAAAAATGCCTACCGCGCTTTCTATTCCAATGAATAGCGATAAGTACGCGTGGCAGTTTCATACCCAACCTGAGCCGCATTTAGACAACCGCGAAATGCATTGTCCGCGCGGTAAAGTACTCGGTGGTTCGTCATCTATTAATGGCATGGTGTATGTACGCGGCCATGCAAAAGACTTCGACGAATGGCAACACAATGGCGCAAACGGCTGGGATTATCAGTCGTGTTTACCGTATTTTCAAAAAGCAGAAAGCTTTTACTTAGGTGAAAATAAGTACCGTGGCGGTAAAGGCCCGCTGGGCGTTAATAACGGTAACGAAATGAAAAACCCTTTGTACAGCACCTTTATTAAAGCGGGCATTGAAGCGGGTTACGCACACACTAACGACTACAATGCCTCGCAGCAAGAAGGCTTTGGGCCAATGCACATGACGGTAAAAGACGGTGTACGTAGCTCAGCCGCGCGTGAATACTTAGATCCAGTTAAATCGCGTAATAATTTAACTATTGTTACCGGTGCACTTGCCCAGCGCGTTGTTTTAGAGGGCAAAAAAGCCACTGGTATTGAATACAAAGTAAATGGCGAAGTTAAAACCGCTGTTGCTGCAAAAGAAGTGATATTAAGCGCCGGCTCTATTGGCTCGCCACATATTTTACAGCTATCGGGTATTGGCGATAGCGAAGTGCTTAAAAAAGCAGGCATTGAGGTAAAACACCATTTACCCGGTGTAGGGCAAAACTTACAAGATCATCTTGAGTTTTACTTTCAATATAAGTGCAAACAACCTATTACCTTAAACGGTAAATTAGGGTTAATTTCAAAAGGTTTAATTGGTGCACGTTGGTTATTAACCCGCAAGGGACTGGGCGCTACAAATCACTTTGAATCATGTGCTTTTATTCGTTCTAAGCCTGGAGTTGAATGGCCAGATTTGCAATACCATTTTTTACCTGCCGCAATGCGCTACGACGGACGTAGTGCCTTTGACGGCCATGGCTTTCAAGTACATGTAGGTCATAACAAGCCAAAAAGCCGCGGCAGCGTTACTATTGCATCGGCTGATCCTCAGCAACCACCTAAAATTGTGTTTAATTACCTACAACATCAAGATGACATTGAAGGCTTTAGAGCCTGTGTACGCCTAACTCGTGAAATTATTGAGCAAAGTGCCTTTGATGATTATCGCGATGAAGAAATTCAGCCAGGTAAGCATATTCAAACCGATGCAGAAATAGATGCCTTTGTACGTCAAACGGTTGAAAGCGCTTATCACCCTTCTTGCTCTTGCAAAATGGGTGAAGATGAACTGGCAGTCGTTAATTCAAACACCCAAGTACATGGGATTGCAGGTTTACGAGTAGTTGACTCATCTATATTTCCAACCATACCAAACGGTAACTTAAACGGCCCTACCATTATGGTGGCCGAAAAAGCCGCTGATATTATTTTAGGTAATAAGCCACTAGCAAAACTCAATGCATCTGTAGCAATGAGCGCTAACTGGCAAACAACACAACGTAATAGCAAGATATAAATTAAGCCACTGGCGAAGGTTTAGCTACTTAGGTAGTTAACCCTTTGTGAGGCTCGCCGTGGCTCACGATATAAATTGGTTATGTTGTGTTAACGCGAGAAAAACAATAAACGGAGTACTTATGAATTACTTTTATTTATTTTGGGAGGGCGATAATGACTATTTGGCTTAGTGCTGGGATTATTTTCACCTTATTAGCTGTAATCGCTATTTTATTTAAATGGGGCAATGTACGTGTTGTAGGCGTAACGCCAGTTAGAACATTTACCTTTATAGCCATATTATTTACCTCAGGCCTAGATGTTGGCCTTATTATGTTTCCGTTAACCGAATTTGCCGGTTATGCAGACATAAAAGCAAGCCCAGAGTACGCATTTGCAAATCCGCTAGCTATTGAGTTTGGCTATTGGGGGTTTTTAATCTGGGGATTTTACTTTCTTACGTGCTTTTATTTCTGTGTAATAGAACCTAAAGTTAAATTTTTCGAAATTCCTTGGGTTAAGTTTATTAATAACGTTGTCATCATTGGCACCTGTGCATTTACTGCTTACTTACTACTGACTAACTTACCTTGGTACTTACCCGACTTCGGTGATGGCTCAAGTGTTATTCCGGTGTTTTATTTAATTGTGCTGGCTACAATAGCGTTTGCTGCCTATTCGAGTACCGACATTAAGTATGTACGTATTTTAAGTATTTCTACTACTTGGATGTTTTTAGCACTTATTGCCTTTATGTGGGCGGGTGCATTTGTATTTGGTGACAGTGAATTGTCTGCCTTTTCGAATAACTTAGGCGCTATTGGTACTTATTTTGCCAATATTAATGAATTTGTTTTACCGCTAAATGACTACCATGAGTTTTATTTATTTTGGTGGTTTGCATGGAGCATTATGATAGGTCAATTTACTGCACGTTTTGTCGGTGGATTAAGAACTTACCAGGTATTGGCTGCAATGTTGATTTTCCCATCAATTCCAATTGCTATCTGGTTTAGTGTGCTTTATCACTACCACGAAGCTGGTATTCCTACCGAAGGTATTAAAAACTTTGCCATGGTATTTGTTGGTATTATTTTTGTAATTAACTCTCTTGATTCGCTTATCCGGTTATACACAGATAACTTAAACTTGACGGTTAAACGCTTAGGTAAATTTAAATACTTAACCATGAATATTGTTGCTTTGTCGTTGTTAACATTACTATTTAAGTTAGAGTTTTTACAAATTCAATGGGTTGGCGCATTAGTTATTGCCTTGTTCTTTATTTGTATTGCTTATATTGGCTACAACAAATTAAAAACGGTGAACGACATTATAGGCTCACCAAAAGCAAACAAAATTGATTACACCAAAATTGAAAATATGAGCTAGGAAAAACACTATGAATAATAAACTAAAACAACTTTTTATCGCTTTACCTTTTACACTTTTATCTACAACTGCAGCGGCTAATTGGTCAACAACCATTACTGCAGCTTCTGACTATACTTTCAATGGTGTAACGCAAACAGATAACGACCCTGCAATTCAAGCAAGCCTTGATTACGCATTTGATAACGGTGTGTATGCAGGTATTTGGGCCTCTAATGTAGATTTTGGTGATGATACTGATTTTGAACTTGATGCTTATGTAGGTAGATACATTCAGCTTGATGAACACTTTAGTGCTGATTACGGTATTGCTTATTACACTTACCAAGGCAATAACAGTGATGGTAATTATGGCGAAGCCTATACAAAATTTGGCTATGCGAGTGATTATGGCCAAACAGAGCTTAACTTTTGGTATAGCTGGGACTACTTTGGCAGCGGTGCAAGTCATGTTATTTCAATGATCGCCCATACTTATGAACTTGCGCCTAACCATGCACTACGTGCAAGTTTTGATATTTCAAACTCATTAGACGGTAAAAAATACGCGTGGGATAGTAATGAAAAAAAATCTTACAACCATTACCGCTTAGCATACCAAACTAGCTATGAAGGCTTTAATATTGAAGTTGCCGCTGAAAACACCAGCTTAGATTACGACTACGCAGATGAGCGTCTAGTATTGGCCGTATCACGTACGTTTAATTTATAATCTTAATTAAATGAATGCTATTACTTAGCATAAAAATGCCACTTAAGTTAAGTGGCATTTTTATGTGCGGCTGTTAAATAAACAATTAACTAATTACTTATTTCCCAGGCACTGGTTCCTGAGCCTGACATATTGCTCACATTTTTGTTGAGTAGTTTATTACCTACATTAACAGATGACTCTGGCCTACTTACTAAATAGCCTTGTACAGAGCTCACACCTATACGCTTTACTAATTCAAACTGTGCTGGCTCTTCTACACCTTCGGCCACTATTTTAAGCCCCAACTTTTGTCCAAGTTCGCAAATAGTTTTTAATATATCGAGGTACTTTTTACTTTTATTTGCTTGAGTAATAAAAGAGCGATCAATTTTAATCACATCTATAGGTAAATCAGCCAAAGTGCTTAAAGAGCTAAAACCAGTACCAAAATCATCAATGGCAATCGTAATGCCCTCTTTACGTAATTTTTCAAGCTCTTTAATTATTAAAGAATCTGCTTTTATAAGCGTTGATTCTGTAATTTCTAGCATCAGTGAGTTAGGTGACAGCCCGGTTTTGGTAAGAGTTGCCATAACCCAGTCATATATAGATCTATGTTTTAGCTGCACTCCCGACACGTTTACCGATATTCGTACCTTGCGCAAACCGGCATTATGCCATGCAGCCATTTGTCTACATGCCTCTAACATAATCCAATCGCCTAATTCTAAAATCAAATTAGACTCCTCAGCTATAGGAATAAATTCAACAGGCGAAATCATTCCCTCAATTGAATGGTTCCAACGTGTTAGTGCTTCAAAATAATCTATCATGCAATCTTCAACATGTACGATAGGTTGAAAGTTTAAATAAAAGTCTTTGCGGGCGACCGCTAAACGAAGCTCTTCTAGCAAATAATGATAGCGGCGCATTTTATTACCCATTTCGGGAGAGTACACTTTAAAAATACCTTTACCATCGTGCTTTGCTCTATACATAGCTACATCTGCAAGTTGCAGTAAGGCTTGCGGCGTTGAGGCACTCTCTGGGTATTTTGCAATACCTATGCTGGCACTTATTTTTATAATTTTATTACCTAACACAAAGTCTTTTTCTAACTCGTTTAATACATTCCTTGCAATATCTAAAACTTGCGCTTCTGACTCAACTGACTCTATAAAAATAGAGAACTCATCGCCCCCTAGTCGAGATAAGTTTTGCTCTAACTGATTGGCTGGATTTATGTTATTTAACTTATTATGGCGTATCACATTGGCTAAACGAGTTGCCACTTGAACTAATATTTCGTCACCAAAACTATGCCCAAAAGAGTCATTTACTTTTTTAAAACCGTCCAAATCAATAAACAATAAAGCACATTTTAAATTTTCAATATTTACTTGGCTAATTTGTCTATCTATATGTTTAATATAGGCATGGCGGTCTATTAGTAGGGTGAGTTTATCTTGGTAAATACTGGTTTGAGTTTGCTTTACATAGTGCTCAACATGGCTATTAAGGGTGCTTATAGACTCACTCAGCGTTGTAATACTATTAGCGTTAGCTGCTGACTTTGTTTGTAAGTTAAATGCTTTGAGTAAGGTATCTGTTTGTTTATTAAGTTGGATAATTTTTTTTGTGTAGTAATGTTTTTTAAGCTCTTTTTTTAAATACACAAAGCCAATGAGAAAAATCACAAAAAATATAAATAGGTTTCGTGGCGATGTAAGCGTAATTAAAATTAAATCGTTAGCTTTAACCGCTATAAATTCTGTTTTGCTGGTTTTCAATACTATAAAGTTTATATTGTTTTGCTTAACAATATAATAGCCATTTAATATTGGGTTATACCAAGGGGCCAATGTCAATGTGGTGGTATCTATTTCAAAATTACGAACATCGATATTAGAGTGAAATAAATTAATTTTATCTATCTGATTACTTATACCTAAATTAATACTAAAACATAAAGAAATAGCCATTATTATAATTACATTTATAGATTTTAATTTATTCACTTAAAGGTCCATCTAACGTTGTTAACATATTAAAGCATAAGCAAATAAAACATCATATAGGCTGTTTTTACTACTAATTAAGTTATTATACAATCCTTAATGATTGCAAGGCATTCATTATTATCTAATTAAGTGCATTTTAAAGCTGCCATGCGTAACTGACTTTAGTAAAAAAGGTGCGCTGGTCGCGCTCTAAGCTTTTAAGTGAATCATCTTGGTAACCTTTATCTGAATACCCTAAGTAAAATAATGTTTGCGCATTAATTTTGTACGAATAAACGAGTTGGCTGCCGTAATCTTTATTAGTTTGGTTCACTTGATAAAAATAAGCATTTTCGTTGCGATCAATATCTTCAAATTGCCAAATAAGCTTTAGCATTGAGCGCATATTAAATTTATAGTAAAGCCTAAAATCAATTAGGTTAGCTGTAAAAACACGCTCCCCTTGTGGGTTGTCTAATTGGCTGTAGCTATGCTTTATGTCAACTTGCCAATGATTGTTTATATCCCACACCGCTTGAGTTTGGGTATCAAAGGCGTCACCTAGTTGCTCATTACTGTAGTCAATGCGACTCCCGTATTCAACATACAAAGACAGCCTAAGATCTTTTGTTGGTTTAAATCCGCTGTAAATATAACCAATGTTTTGATTGTAAAAATTAGTGTTATAATTTTCATACCTATGTATCAGCCCTATTTCGAAAATAGACTGTTTTTGGCCTTTAAAGCTTAAATAACCTTCGTACTCTTGCTCAAGTAAATCGCCATTTTTCGCCCAGGTTTTATCCCAATCAGCTACATATGACCAAGAGGTAACTAAATCATTTTCATCTCGATACCAGGTTTGCCCGCCTCCTAAAATAACTTTTTCGTAATCGACCTTAGCTTGATAGCCTAAATCGGCACGATAATCTGCGCCAATATTTTCGTACTCTGCGAATAATTTATAATCGCGTTTATCGCGGGTGAGCTTAATTGCATACGCTTGATCGGATTGTGCTTGTGATAGGTTATAATTTTCAACTAAAAATGCTGAGTTGCGGGTATCACTGCTCGCAACTTGATAACTTAAGGTGTCTGATTGATTAAACCAGTAACTACCGTCAACTGATAAAACCGTATTGCGATAGTCATCACCTTCACGATGCGTACTTGAAACCCCTATAGTGCCTTGCTGGCCAATATCGTACTGGTAACGCGCCACTGCCACTTTGGTATTTTCGTTTAAGCTTGCAAATCCTGAGCCCTGATTAGTTGGCAGTAAAATATTGCTATTGTCGTCATCGGCAAACATCACCGCATAACTGTGATTAGCTGTTTTGCCGGTTAATTTAGCGCCTAGATTAGGCTCTGCAATGGTGCGAGTATATAAAAGCTCAAATAAACTACTTTTAAAATATGACGCACCGTCTAAAAAAAACGGCCGTTTTTCTTCATAGTATATAGAGTAAGTGGTATTAATATCCAGTGCCAGAGAGTCGGTTTCCACTTGCGAGAAGTCTGGATTTATAGTGGCGTTTATAACGGCGTCTTGGCTTAAGCCCCAGCGTAAATCTATACCCACTTCGGCGTTTACATCGCCATTTTCCCAATCACCCGGTAACTGTGATTTGGTATCGTTACGCAGCGCAGTTAAAGTAGGCGTTAATTGCAGGTTTTTGCTGGCCGTTATTTTTTCAAAGCCGGTAAGTTTATCAAACTGACAAAGGCTGCACTTAATATCGCGATCAAACCCAATGTTTGATAACTGATAAAGCACATCTCGTTGATAATTGCGCATTAGGGCAAAACCCCAGGTTAATTGCTCTTTATTTTGTGCAAAACGCAGCGCTTTAAAAGGAATACGCATTTCTACCACATAACCTTGCTCAGTAATCTTGCCTGCGCTATCCCAAATGGCATTCCAAGAAAGGTCTTGTTGCCAGCCATCGGTGTCGGTCATGCGAATATCGCCCTGAGCCCCTAGCGGGTTCACATAAAATTCATAACCAGAGCGCTCATCATTAAAGGTATCAATTACTAGTGCCACGGTGTCATCTTGCCACAGAGTATCGCGATCTCGCAGTGCAGCGCGAATGTGCGTTGGGTCAGGATCGTGTGCAACAAACGCTACATATAAGTTACTGCCGTCTTCGTATATATAAGCATCGGTTTTTACCGGTGGCGTACCTTTTTCATTTGGTTCATCTTGAAACTGCAATGCAATGCGCGTGGCATCTTGCCAATGCGCCTCATTCATTACCCCATCTACTGTTATATTTTTATTAATACGCGTGAGTGAATAGTGTTGTTTATTGGCAAGCGCGCTTGGAGTGGTGAGTAAAAGAAAGAAAAAGCTTAAAATAAAGAACACTGATTGTTTTTTTATTATTATTAAGTACTGCATAAACATCCATTTAGACTTAAATTACTCAATAAGAGTAATTTCTGGCGTGGATTGTAGTTTATACCAATGGATTTGTTAATACCTTGCAAAGAGTTTTTTGCATAACATTAACTAATTAATAATAAAGAAGTATTTAAGCGCAGCGATTAGGTTTCAATAAGCTTGAGCTTATCAGCAATACCATTCCACTCATCAGCATCGGCTGGGGCTGGTTTTGCCTGCGTAATGCGTGGCCATATAAGTGCAAGCTCGGCATTTAGTTCGGTAAACTCTTGTTGTGACTCTGGTAATTCATCTTCTTGATAAATAGCATCAGCTGAACATTCAGGTACGCATAAACCACAGTCAATGCAATCAATTGGGCTTATAGCTAAAAAGTTAGGGCCTTCAAAAAATGCATCTGCTGGGCACACTGATACGCAATCTGTGTACTTACATTTAATACAGTTTTCGGTGACTACAAATGCCATAATGGTTCAATGCCTAAGGTTTTATAACGACAACGGCGGATCATACCCAACCAAGGCTAAAATACAATATATAAGTGCCATAATAGCGTAATTTAACGTAAAATAAGCGCCTTATGTTTTGTGGTGCTATTTGCGCTACTTCCCTTATTGTGAGCGGTAATTAAAAGCCCGCTAAGACACCTAAAAGAGACAAAATGATACGTTTAACCGAAATAAAACTACCGCTAGATCATGACGAAAATGCAATTAAAGATGCCATTGTCAGTAAGCTAAAAATAACGCCAGAACAGTTACATAGTTTTAATGTGTTTAAACGTGGTTACGATGCCCGTAAAAAAACAGCTATTTTACTTATTTATACCTTAGATATAAGCGTTGATAACGAAGAGCAGTTACTCACAACTTTTGCCAAAGATCAGCATGTAAAAGTAGCACCCGACACCGCTTATAAGTTTGTTGCCCAGGCAAATAACGATTTAAAAGAGCGCCCTGTCGTAATAGGCTTTGGCCCTTGTGGTTTATTTGCAGGTTTAGTGTTGGCACAAATGGGCTTTAAGCCAATTATATTAGAGCGTGGTAAAGAAGTACGCGAGCGCACTAAAGATACCTTTGGTTTTTGGCGTAAGCGCGCACTAAATACCGAGTCAAATGTACAATTTGGTGAAGGCGGCGCAGGTACATTCTCCGACGGTAAATTATACAGCCAAGTAAAAGATCCAAAACATTATGGCCGTAAAGTTATTACCGAGTTTGTTGCCGCTGGCGCGCCAGAAGAAATTTTATACGTAAGTAAGCCACACATAGGAACCTTTAAACTGGTAACTATGATTGAAAAAATGCGCGCGCATATTGTAGAACTTGGCGGCGAAATTCGCTTTAGCACTCGCGTAGACGACATTCATTTAGAAGACGGCCAAGTAACGGGCTTAACCTTGTCAAATGGCGAGCAGCTAAATACCCGCCATGTAGTGCTTGCTGTGGGTCACAGTGCCCGTGATACCTTTGATATGCTATATAAAAAAGGTATTTACATGGAAGCTAAACCATTTTCGGTGGGTTTTAGGATCGAGCATAAGCAATCTATGATCGATGAGTGCCGCTTTGGTGACAATGCAGGTAACCCCATTTTGGGCTCTGCTGATTACAAACTAGTTCACCACTGTGATAATGGCCGTACCGTATATAGTTTTTGTATGTGCCCAGGGGGGACTGTGGTTGCAGCCACCTCTGAAGAAGGCCTAGTTGTTACCAATGGTATGAGCCAATATTCTCGTAGTGAGCGAAATGCAAACAGCGCTATTGTTGTAGGTATTTCGCCAGAGCAAGACTTCCCGGGTCATCCATTAGCGGGTATTGAGTTACAACGTAAACTTGAAAAACAAGCATACGAACTTGGCGGCAGTAATTACGATGCGCCAGCACAACTTATTGGCGACTTTTTAAAGGGTAAATCGTCATCAGCTTTAGGCGATGTGCAATCATCTTATACGCCGGGTATTAAATTAACCGATTTAGCCGATGTATTACCTAAATATGCAATTGATGCTCTGCGTGAAGCAATTCCGGCATTTAATAAGCAAATTCGTGGTTTTTCAACTAATGATGGCTTACTAACAGGGGTAGAAACACGTACCTCTTCGCCGGTAAGTATTAAGCGCGATAAAACACTTCAAAGTATTAATACTAAAGGGCTTTACCCTTCTGGCGAAGGCGCAGGCTATGCCGGTGGTATTTTATCGGCAGGTATTGATGGTATTAAAGCCGCTGAAGCGGTGGCGCTTTCAATGCTAGAAAACGCAAAATAAGCGTTTTATTAATTTAAGCCATAAAAAAACCTGAGCAAGCTCAGGTTTTTTTTGTAACTGCAAATAACCATATTAGGTTAGCGCATTATTAATTACTTTTTAAGCGACAGTTTTTCGCCTTTTAAGCTTTTACGTATTTTAGATATACGTGAGCGATTTACTGCTCTTGCTTCGCCAGTTGCTTGACCAGATGGCTTATTAGCACGAGTACGACGTAAGTGTGCAGGCTTTTTGCCAATTTTATCAATTAATACTTCACGGTTACTTACTGCATAGCCTTCTAAGTAAACACGTTTAATTTTTTGACCAATTAAGGTTTCAATTTCAAACAACATGTTTTCTTCTTCACGGCTTACAAATGAAATTGCTTGGCCTTCTTTACCTGCGCGGCCAGTACGACCAATACGATGTACGTAGTCCTCTGCAAGCCAAGGTAAGTCAATATTAATTACACGCGGTAAACCGTCTATATCAATACCACGCGCCGCAACTTCTGTTGCCACTAATACACGTACTTTACCTTCTTTAAATTCACGCAGCGCACGACGACGATTACCTTGTGACTTATCGCCATGACAAACCGCAGCCGGAATACCATCAAGGTTAAGCTCTGTTACTAGCTCATCGGCTGTTTCTTTCATGTTTACAAATACTAACACTTGCTGCCAGTTTTTCTTACCAATTAGCTCAGAAAGCAGCTCTTGCTTACGGCGCTCTTCAACTGGGTAAACCACATGCGCTACAGTGCTAGCAGTACTGTTTGTTTGATCAACACGTACTATTTCTGGCTGTTTTAATACTTTAGATGCAAACTGTTTAATTGCTGCTGGGAAAGTAGCTGAAAACAACAAGATTTGACGATCGTCAGCGCAGCTTTTTATAACGCCTTGCATCTCTTCAATAAAGCCCATATCGAGCATACGGTCTGCTTCATCAAGTACCAAATGCTTTACGCTGGCAAGGCTTAAGTTACCTAAGCGAATATGATCAAGTAAACGCCCTGGCGTTGCTACTACAATATCAACACCTTCTTTAAGTGCATTAGCTTGGCCTGCGGTGTTAACACCGCCAAATAAGCTGACTACTTTTAACGAAGTGTGTTTTGCGAAGTCTTTAAAGTTATTTGCTATTTGCTCTGCAAGTTCGCGCGTAGGCGCTAAAACTAAAGCATGCGGAGCATTAGTAGTGCTTACTTCAGACTCAAATAATTTTTGAATAATTGGTAGCGCAAACGCGGCGGTTTTACCCGTCCCCGTTTGTGCACTTGCTAAAACGTCTTTACCTTTACGAACAGCAGGAATTGCTGCGCGCTGAATGGGCGTAAGGGTGTGATAGTTAAGTTCGTCTAACGCCTGAACAAGTTCAGGAGCAAAACTAAAAGATTTAAAATTCATGGTATATAACCTGCGGCCACATTATCAAGGGTCGCAAATTATACAGTAAAAAAGTGCTAACAGTTAGTCATTACTTTACTTTTGCATGGTTTAATCTGTTTTATAGCGTTTAAATATTAAAGAGGTATTAATACCGCCAAAAGCAAAGTTATTACTCATTACATAATCGGTGTTAATTTCTCGCCCTTGCTCGGTTATATAGTCAAGTTGAGCGCACTCGTTATCCACCTCGGTGAGGTTTATTGTGGGGGCAAACCAGTTATCATTCATCATATTAATCGTCGCCCACGCTTCAATAGCACCGCATGCGCCCAAAGTGTGGCCTAAATAACTTTTTAAAGAGCTAATGGGTTTTGCCCCTAATGCGTTAAAAGTGGCATGCGACTCTGCTATATCGCCTCGATCGGTTGAGGTGCCATGCGCACTTACATAACCAATTTGCTCGGCGGTTAAATTTGCATCGTGTAGGGCTTGTTCAATCGCTATTTGCATTGTTTTAGAGGTAGGTTGAGTAACATGCTCACCATCACTATTACAACCAAAACCAACCACCTCTGCCAGTATAGTGGCACCGCGCGCTTTTGCGTGTTCATACTCTTCTAAAATCAGTGTGCCAGCACCTTCGCCAATCACTAATCCATCACGGTCTTTATCAAATGGCCTGGGGGTTAACTTGGGTGTGTCGTTTTTTGTACTGGTAGCATATAAGGTATCAAATACTGCGGCTTCGGTAATACATAACTCCTCTGCACCACCAGCAACCATCACCTTTTGACGACCAAATTTTATTGCTTCATAGGCATAACCAATACCTTGTGAGCCTGAGGTACAAGCTGAGCTTGTGGTGATCACTCGCCCTTTTAAGCCAAAAAACACTCCAACATTAACCGGAGCAGTATGCGCCATCATTTGAATATAACTAGTGGCTGTTACCCCAGACATAGAGCCCGACTCCATCATATTAGCAAACGCGAGTAACGGCGGGGTTGACCCTATAGATGAACCATAAGAAACCCCCGTAGAGCCATCGGTTAAGCTACTATGATTGAGTAACTGGGCTTGCTCTAACGCGCACTCTGTAGCGCATGTTGACATAAGCGCCACTCGCCCCATTGAGCGTATTTGTTTACGTTTATAATGACTCGGTCGCTCAAAATGAGTAACCGGCGCCGCTAAACGCGTATTAAGCTCTGGTGCTTTGTCCCACTGTGGCATAGTGGTCACTGCATTTTCGCCTCTGATCAGTGCTTGTTTAAATACCGACCATTCATCGCCAAGTGCGGTGATCACCGACATACCTGTCACTACAACGCGCTTCATTACACCATACCGCCGTTAACTGAAATGACTTGGCGGGTAATGTAGGCCGCATCATCTGAGATTAAAAATGCCACAGTACCCGCAACTTCCTCTACTGTGCCCATACGCTTAAGCGGGATCATTTTTAGCATTTCGTCTACCGGTAACTCGTCAGTCATTGCGGTTTCTATTAACCCAGGTGCAACGCAGTTTACGGTTATTTTTCGCTTAGCCAACTCTAACGACAACGCTTTTGTAGCGCCAATAATACCGGCTTTTGCCGCACTGTAATTTACTTGCCCACGGTTACCGGCAATGCCCGATACAGAAGCCATGGTTACAATACGCCCACCTTTACGGTTTTGCACCATAGGCATTACCGTGGGGTGCACCACATTATAAAAGCCATCAAGCCCGGTACGAATAACGCAATCCCAGTCCTCGCCTTGCATAGCCGGAAACGCCATATCATTGGTAATACCTGCGTTACATACCACGCCATAATAAGCACCATGCTGGGCTATGTCTTGCTCTATTTGTGCTTTGGCGGCGGCTCTGTCGCATACATCAAATTGTAATAAGCTAGTAGCTTGGCCTAATGCCTGTATTGCTGCGCAAGTTGCTTGTGCATCTGCCACACCACTTTTACAATGCACTGTAATGTCATACCCTTGGGATGCTAATTTAAGCGCAATAGCCCTGCCTATGCCACGGCTTGAACCTGTGACTAAAATTCGTTTTGTCATTGATTATCTCTTATAAATTCCAGCGGATTTTCGGGCTGAAAAACATTAATTTTTGCTTCACATGCTAATGTATCGCCGTGGATTATTTGGCATTCAAACACACTCAATCCCGACTCTTCTTGATATAGCTTATGCACTTTAATAGTTAAACTACTATCAACTTTAAAACACGCTTGATGGGTTTGATATTTACGCGTACCAATTAAAAAGCCTATTTTAGGAGGCTCATTTGCATCGTTTGCTAATGCGCCTGCGTAAGCGGCTATTGACTGCGCCATATACTCAACCCCAATATAACTGGGTACACCGGCAATATCGGCATTATAAAACGCACTTTGCGGTGTAATCGTTACCTGGCAACGCGCACTCTCGGCGCTATAATGCGTTAAAGTGTCAATTAAAATCATTGGTGCGTCGTGGGCAAGCAACTGCTCAATTGCGTAATGATTACTGCTCAGCTCATTCATCGGCAATACCTAAAATTAAACTGGCGTTATTGCCACCAAAGGCAAATGAGTTTGACAAGCAGTAACGCAATTTGGGCTTAAATGCTTGTTTTATTATTTTTACATCGGCCAAGTTACCGCCTGTTGATAATACGTTATACGGCAATGCATACTGGCCTTGCTCTTTAAGAAGTAGCCAGCATAGCGCGGCTTCAATTGCGCCTGCAGCTCCTAAGGTATGCCCAGTTAAGTGCTTGCTTGAGCTAAGTGGCGTATTGTTGCCAAACACACGATTAATTGCAAGTGCCTCCATTTCATCATTTTTTAGCGTTGCGGTACCGTGTGCATTTATGTAGTCAATTTCATGGGCAGCTAATTGCGCTTGTTTTAGTGCTTTTTGCATTGCAGATTGCGCGCCCATACCATTGGGATCGGGCGCTGAAATATGATGTGCATCAGAGCTTTCGCCGCCACCGAACAGTGCAATTGCTTTATCTGTAATTGCGCTTACGCCTTTACTCATTACAAATAATGCTGCGCCTTCACCAATATTAATACCGTCTCGGTTACTTGAAAACGGCTGGCAAACTCCGCTACTTAACGACGCTAACGAATCAAAACCATTGAGAGTAAGTTGGCATAGGGTGTCAACGCCACCGCATATAACAACATCGGCCATATCAGCTTTTAGCAGTGCGCGGGCACTTAGTAATGCTTTTGCGCTTGATGTACAGGCTGTAGAAATACTATAACAGGGTCCCTTTGCATCAAGCTTTTGCGCAATATAGTGTGCTGGGGTGGCAAGTTCTTGTTCATAATAATGAAAGTCATTTGGCCATTGCGCTGTGTGTTCAAAATGAGCACGAGCCCGTTCACCATCTGCAATACCCGAAGTACTCGTGCCTAACACCACCGCAATACGGGATTTATCGATATGCGAAAATTGCTCAATAGTTGTTTGTAGTTGCGCTAAGCACATATCAATAAAGGTATTTATACGTTTTTTTTGCGCCAACGCAACCGAGGTTACTTGGCCAACATATAACGGCTGTTGTTGCGCGCTAAGTGTAGAGTTTAGAGTTAATATAGGCGTTGCAGAGTTATAACTGTTTAAGCTATCGAGAGTTGCCTGCGGGCCTACTCCCATCGCACTAACAATACCTAAGTTATTTAGCCAATATGTCACTGAGTTACCTTTTTAAATATTATTTTATAATCACGTACAATATTATGCAGCGTAATTGCATCATCGTTATAGTCAATGGTGATCAGGGTTTTATGATTTTGTAGTACTTGTCTGTGTGTGCCTACTTGTTCCACCAGTGCGCCGCTCAGCTGCTCATTTATAAACGCGACAGGCCAATGTACTAAGGCAATGTCGGCCAATACATAAGCAGGATTTATATCGACGCCTACAAGCATTTTTTTAGCTTTAATTGGCTCTTTGGGTGATTTTTCAAGCTCTACAATTGGAAAGCCCTGGCTGGTCATCATCAGCAACTTGACCCCTCCCGCCTCATTAACCGCCAATTGCGATAACAAGGTATGCTGCTCTTGCCCAGTGGTAATAAATAACACTTGTTGCCAAGAGCGGCCATACATCGATGGCGCCATGCTATTTAAATTTAGGCTAGCCGCAGGTGCTATGCTTATAGCTGCACTGGAACTAAACTGACTCGCACAGGCTGACAGCACTATGCAGGTTAGCAATATCAAAGCACGCTGGAGTATTAGTTTAAGCATATTAATTTCAACATATTAGGTTCGGCACAGCTGAGCTAGCACATTTAAGCGGCGCTCACTTTGTGCAACAAATGGGTTACTCGTGTCCCATGCGTATCCGGCTAAAATTGCACTGATCATTTCTCGCACTTGTTTGTTTTGCTCTGTATGAAATATTACGTCTTGAAAGCGCGTATCGTACCAGCCTGTAACAAAAGTTCTAAAACAGTTAACTCCCGCTTGTAGCGGTTTTGCATAATGCTGCTCAAAGTCAATCGTCTCACCTTTTAAATACTGATCGACCAAAGGGGCAATTAAACTTGCTGATTTAAGCGCAATGGTTACTCCTGATGAAAACACCGGATCTAAAAACTCTCCCGCATTGCCTAATAGCGCAAAGTGCTGTCCATACAGCTTACTCACATTAGAGGAGTAGCCTGTTATGCTGCGAGCTGGCCCAATTAATTCGCGTTTAGCTAGCAGTGCTTTTAAATGTGGATCTTGCTCTAAAAAGCGATTTAACATTACCTCTGCTTCGTCGTCATTAAAACGCTCAGACTCTGCTACAACACCAATACTTGCGGTGCCATCACTAAAGGGAATTAGCCAATACCATATATCTCGGTGCTCTGGGTGTACGGTAATGAGGATTTTATTACGATCAAAATTTTCATCGCTAATATTATCTACAAAGTGGCTAAAATAAGCACTGCGTACCGGAAAGTTAGAAGGTAACTCTAAGTTTAGTAGTTTAGGTAATACTCGGCCAAAACCGCTGGCATCTAACACAAAGCGTGCTTGAACTTGGTAAGGCTGCTGCTGCGCGTCGTGTACTAATAAGGTTGCACCACCATTTTTATCGGTACTATCTTTATTGGTATTACCTTTATCGGAACTGTTTTCAAAAACATCAGTAACCTTGTAGTCTTTAACACTGTGCTGATAACGAATAACAGCCCCTTGCAGCTGTGCATTATCGGCTAGTAATTTATCAAACAGCCCTCTTTTCACTTGATAAGTGGTACCTGGCCCTGGTGATGATTTTTCGGTAAAATTAATCGCGGTATTTTCACCCGCTCGATGAAACGCAGCGCCGTTTTTAAACTGAAACCCCAAACTAGCGGCGTGTTCATGCAATGGAGCGACTAAATTAGCGTCGGCCAAATACTCCATACATTGCGGTAACAAGCTCTCACCTATAGTAAAGCGCGGAAAAATCTGTTGCTCAAGCACTAATACTCGCCAGCCTTTTTGCACTAAAAGGCTACTTGCAAGTGCGCCAGAGGGGCCCGCACCAATTACAACAACATCAAACTGCTCAGGGTTATTCACTTTATCCTTCCTTTTGCGAGGGTAATACACTCAGCGGCGATAAAATATATACCGCTAAAATCCCTACCATTACGGTAAGTCCAAAACTAAAAATAGCAGGGGTGCTTGAGGCACTTAACATACCAAACACCCACATAGAAGACGCTGCAGATAAACTAATTGCCAATATATTTTTTGGCTGTAACTTATTTATTTGATAAAAAACAAGGTAGTCAATAGCTAAGGCTACCACTAGCAACGCGCCCAACATATTAAATAACGACAGGCTGCCTTGAATTGCATTACACACCCACAGCATGCTAACAACCACTAATAACAAACTTAACAGTTGTAAAGTGGCAATTTTTACGCCAAAACGCCAACTAAAAAGTAACCAACTAATGGCCCCTGCAAGCACTAAGCTTAACAATAAGTATGCTCGGTAATCGCTTAATAACGCACTAATTTGCTGCGGTTTATTATATAGCAATAAGCCATCATCTTTTAAAAGCGCGGCGCTTAAGCTCTGTGTATTAATATTGCTAATTGTCATCCAGGTTATGGCTTGCTGCGGCTCAACATGCATTTGCGCTAACAATAAGGGTTTAAATTCGCTATTTAATAATGCGTTATAGGTAATAAATTGCGCGGGGCCGCTACTTAATTGCCGCCCAGTTAATTGCTCGCTTAGTGCAAATACACCACTTTTTTTAGCTTGATTAAACACCGCTAAATTATTTTTTTGCTGCTCAATACTAGGCAGCCATCGGTTAATGGCATTGTGTTTAATATGCGGGTTACTCGCGGTTAAATTGCTAACTAACCGCTGTTGTTTTTGTAACACGTGTTGTGCATTGTCGCCAATAATAAATACTATATGGCTGCGCCATTGATCCAGTAAAGTTAAGTGTTTTTTTTCACTTGCCATTAGCTGCTCAGAGCTGGCATTAAGCAATCTAATATCATCATTAAACTCAATCGGTTTTAATATCAATAAGCTTGCAAGCACTATACTTAGCGCAATAAACAGTGGTTTTTTTATTTTATTACAGTACAAAAACACCCGCGTTATTTTTTTACTGAGTAATAAACTCGATGTCGATACACGCAGTGTTTGCTGCCAAAATGGTAAAATTAACACAGTAAACAACCATGCACTAAATAAGCCCGCTATAACAAACACAGCCACTTGCGCTAATAAAGTTAACGGTGCACCTAATAAGCAGCTGTAGCCTAATGCGGTCGTAATAAAAGAGAGTAATAACGCTGATTTCACCCCTTTGCTATAGCCGTTAGAAGAAGCTTGCTGTGCAGTTTCATTTGCTACTTTGGCTAAATCGGTCATGCCATGAAAGGCGTAATCAATAGCAATGCCTATTAAGGTTACGGCAAATACCAAGGTTAATAAGTGAATGCTGTTAAACACCAATAACATAACAATAGCACCGCCCATTAATGCACTAAGCACTGTAAAGCTCGCTAATAAAATACTGCTAAGCGCCCTAAATACCCAAAACACCATAACCATTAGTGCCATTAGGCTAATACCACCAAACAAACTCATTTCGTATTTTGCTTGTTGGGCATTTTCAGCCGTATGAAACAGCACCCCTGAATAGGAAATAGTGGTATTTGGGTACGCTTTACTTAGGGTGTTTATTTGCGTTTTAATTTTAGCAGCTAAGCTAATTGCATTATTAATGCTCAAGTTTGGCTCTGGCAGTGTGGCAAAAAGCATTGCATATTCAACCCCCTCATACTGGCGAGTGAGGCGGTTTTGTTTAATAGTAAAAACTTGGCTTTGGCTTAAGTTTTCGCTAATAAAGCCAGCTAAACTTAAACTAATATCAGTACTTAATGTAGCACTAACAAATGGCGATCCTAACTGATTTAATTGCTGCAGGTAAAACTGCTCAAAGCTGGCTTTGTCTGCTATTTTTTGCTTATAGGGCTTACTTAATAGTGCATATTTATAAGGCGCAAATGTGGTTGTTAAAGCGTTTATAGAGGGAAAATTAAATGTGCTTGTTATACCTTGCTGCTCAAGCCAATTGTTAAATTCATCGTGGGCGTTATTTTTTTGCTCACCAGCAAATGAAAACACCACACGGTGGGCATTTTTTTCAAAAAACAGCTGTTCGCCATAAGCTAATTGAGAATGCGATTTTGGCAGCAAACTAAACATATCAGCACTAAATGTAGGTTTAGTCAGCCAAAATATACTGGTTAAAAGCAAAATTAAACCACTAAACCAAATAAAAACAATGCCAATTCGTTTCTTCAATCCACTATTCCATTAATTAACTATTTAAACGATTGAGCCGTTAAGGCTGCTCAGGGTAACTAAACTCAATAGTTGTTTTACTACCTGAATGCTCATAAAGGATGATGCTGTGTACCGTTTTATCACTTTCACACAAAGTAAAGTGGCTAAATAATTGCTGTAACAACGCTTCTTTTGGGGTTAGTTGCAGGCAATTGTTTTGCGCTTTTATACTAAAGCGTGTTGCAAGGGCGCTCATATCTACACTGAGTAAGTCAGTTAAAAGCCCTACAAACTGCTCACTGCCTGGCTGTGGTACAAACTCCCCTTTAGCATTTTCAACCAATACCTGGCCATTTTCTACAATCAATGCGCTTTTTACCGGTTGTTCTACTTGCCATACTAGCTTTTTGGCATTTAGAGAAAACACTCCAGAGGAGACGAACGGCGATGCAAAACCAGCAAGTTGTTTATATTGTTTAAACTCACCCGTTACTGTATCAGCCTTTAATGTGGTATTTACCTGCGATGCCGTGTTTGCTTGCAATGCACTACAAAATAGCAGCAATACGCTGGTTATAAATAATTTAAACATTGTCATTCCTTCTCCTTTAATTGCCAGCTACTTTAAAAAAGGGGCTAGTTTTTCATAAAGTATTGGGGGTGAAACAAATTGCATTTCTTTGGAGCTAATTTCTACCGCCACTTGTGTAGTGGACGCCTTGGTAATGCGCTTATTACTGATTGCATCGGTAATAACATAATCAATACGTAATCGGTTTTCATACTCTTTTAAATACGCTGCCACTTTAATTTTTTGTGTAAATACAGCTGATGCTACGTATTTAATTTGCATATCAACAATGGGCCACGCAAATCCAGAGTCTTTCATTTGCAGGTAGTCGTAGTCAAATATTCTGAGTAACTCACAACGAGCAATTTCTAAATAGCGTGGGTAATTACCATGCCACACTACATTCATTGGATCGCAATCATGAAAAGGGATTTCTATTTCTACGCTGTGCGAAAGTAATGCGCCTTTATTATTCATAAAGCGCCCAGCGTTTGCTTTGAATATAGCTAATAGTTTGTCTTAGCACCGCTTCCATTGGTCTGTCTTCGGTCAGGTTTTCAAAGTAACCTGTTATATCGCTATACATATGCTGCATATCGTCAGTTAAACTCGTAAATTCTAATTCGCCTTGTTTAATTCGCAGCCTTAACCCTTGAATAGCGGCTAATAAGGTACTGGCCATCACTTGCTCGGTAAGCTGTAAAATACGTAAACAATCGCGCGAGGCTATGGTACCCATACTTACTTTGTCTTGATTGTGACACTCGGTAGAGCGCGAAAATACACTGGCAGGCATAGTTAATTTCAATGCCTCAGCAGTATAAGCACTGGCACCAATTTGTACCGCTTTAAAACCATGATTTATATAACGACGCTCAGGGGCACTGTCGGATAAATTAGACGCCAAACCATTGTTATATTTAGTATCAACCAATGAGGCTATTTGTCGATCGGCTAAATCAGCTAAGTTAGCTACTGCGGTTTTCATGCTGTCCATTGCCATGGCAATGTGGCCGCCATAAAAATGCCCGCCGTGCAGTACATGCTCCCCTTCGCCATCAATAATTGGGTTGTCGTTGGCTGAGTTTAATTCGTTTTCGATCATTTGCCTAAAAAACGGCAAGCTGTCTTGCAGCACACCAATAACATGCGGTGCACAGCGAATTGAGTAGCGATCTTGCAGGCGGTCGGCATTACGTGGATGGTCGTGATGATTTAAATCATCTCTGATCCAACGTGCTATTTGCTGCTGCCCTGGGTGAGGTTTTACCGAGAATAAAATTTCATCAAAATGATGGCTATTTCCTTTGAGCGCTAAGCTAGCAATGGCGGTAATACGACTGGCTAATTTGGCTAAATAATTGGCTCTGTCGAAGGCTAAGCAGGCTAATGCGGTCATTACCGCGGTGCCATTCATTATTGCAAGGCCTTCTTTTGGGCGCAGCACGAGCGGCGTTAAGCCAACTTCTTGCATTACCGCTAAGCTACTACGTACGGTGTCTTTATAATATACGTCGCGCTCGCCTATCATAGCACCAGCAACATAAGATAATGGCGTTAAGTCGCCACTGGCACCTACCGATCCCTCTTGAGGAATAACCGGTACAATATCGTGATTTAAGTAGTCGCGCAGTAAATTCAGCATTTCCCAGCTAATACCCGAGTAGCCTTGCGATAAAGACGTAAGCCGCGTGGCTAAAATTGCTCGTCCTTGTACTTTATTAAATACGTCGCCTAGTCCACATCCATGAAATCGCGTTAAATGTAGGGGTAGTTCATCTACTAAATTTAATGGTACTGCTACGGTTACTGAGTCGCCATAACCAGTCGTTACACCGTAAATAACGCCGTCTTCTTTTAATAATGTATCTAAAAAACTCAGCGCACTATTAATTTTGCTACTAAATTCGCTGCAACCACTAATTTGCACTTGGGTGTGGTTATGTGCAATATCAACAATGTTTTCGATTGATAATCGCTGCTGACCAAAAAGCTGTGTGTTTTGAACTGGCACTTCTATTTCTCCTTTGCTTGATCGCGGGCGACTTGCTGATCATTTTGCCAAAAATCGTAAAAATTAAACCATTGATAAGGATATTGCGCAGCATAGTGACCCAAACGCTGCGCATAGTCTGTAATTACTTGGTTTAAAATTGCCTGTCGTTGGGTGCGTGGCATTTTTAAGCTATTGCTGTATTGCTCAAATATTACGTGGTACTTATTGATTTTCTTATCTTTTAAACAAAACAAAAAATAAACTGGGCAATCAAGTAATGCCGCTAAAATAAAAGGTCCTTGAGAAAACGGGGCTGGCTTGTCTAAAAAAGGCACTTGTACAGAGCGCGCGGCAGTGGTGGTACTGGTGCGATCGCCAACAATAACAATAATTTCGCCTTGCTCAATTTTTTCTTTCAATAAAATAGCTAAACCTGGGCCTAAGTCAGTTACTTGAATTAAGTTAACCGCTACGTTGGGGTTAATTTTTTTCAGCATTTTATTAAATTCTACTGCATGATGAGTAAACACCAGCACGTTAATAACTTTGCCACTGCGATGTTGGCTAAGCGCTCGGCACACTTCTAAATTACCCAAATGCGAGCCAATAAAAATAGCCCCTTGGCGTTGCTCATTTAATTGGCTAAATAAATGCTCGTTGGTATATTCAATATCACTTAAGCTAATACGCCCAAGCCAACCATCTATTTTATCAAAGGCGCTGTCGGCAAAACTACAAAAGTGCTTTAGTTGCTGCTTAAGTGTCACGCTTTGCCCAGTGCCGGTGTACAAATTAACTTGCTGTAAAAACTGTTTTGAAGCAGCACGGGCAACCCTACCAGTAATAAAGAGATACACCACCACAGGAAACAAAATTAGCCACAGCCCTTTGCGACCCAGTATTTTATGTGTAAATAGCAGAGTTTGAATGCCTAAATAATTACCGCGCTCTTGCATTTTAGACCAATGTTTAACGGCCATAACGTCTCTTTAATTTGTGTGCTATAAGCCAAGGCGAGCGCACTAACATACCAAAAAATAATCGCGTATGTAGCCAAGATATACGCACGTTGTCGTGCAATGGCTGAAAGTGAGAAAGCCCATTTTCTGGATAGATCACTTGGCTAGGTAAAAATATAAACGGCACATTACGCCAATATAAACGCACTAATATTTCAGGATCAAAGTCCATCCGCTTGCCCAGCTTAACTTCTTTTAACAGTTTTTCGCAGGCTCCCAGCGGATACACTCTAAAGCCACACATAGAGTCAACAATTTCAAAACTAAGGGTTTCAATCCATACCCACACATGGGTTAAGTACCGTGCTAAATAGCGATGCTTAGGCACTGAAGCGTCGTATATTGGGCAACAGCTTACTAATGCCTGTGGATTGGCGTTTGACAGGCGCAAAAGCTGCGCTAAATCGGCCAAGTTATGTTGGCCGTCGGCATCAACTTGAATAGCATGGGAATACCCTTGCTGATACGCATAATGCAAACCGCTTTGTACCGCCCCACCTTTACCTTGGTTGTGCTCATGGGTAACAATGGTAAGTAACGGGTGCTGCTGTGTAAGTGCAGAAAACACTGCTTTAGCTGCCTCATTACTTGCATCATCTACCATAATAATTGGTATGTTATATTCAGCTAGGCTGGTTAATACCGCCGCTATCACAGAGGTATGATTGTAGTTTGGAATGACAATACAAAACTTATTCATTTAAACAACACTTTCAAAAACAATCCGCCCAGACGCATGTTGCCCCTTAGCCGAGCGATAAGAAAACACATACTTATTAAGCGCTTTTTGCTCTATGGCTAATACCATAGTAAGGCCTGGCGTAATCACCACCTGAAACTTTAGCACTTCGACATTCTTTACCGCTAATTGAATATTATACTGCTTACAAATTGCAGCAACCGCCCAATCTAGCTGCACTACGCCTGCTAAAATAGGGCCGTCTTTAAAATGGCCATTAAAGTAATCTAAATCCTTGGGCACAAATAAACTTAATTGATAACCTTGCTCGGTTTGCTCACATTTAAGTAGTTGCGGCTGCGTTTTAATCAACTTTGTCAAAAAGGTGCTCCAATGCTTTTAAGTTTAATTTAGCTTGGCTGTTATAAGGTAACTGCTCTATAAAACGCCACTTTTTAGGCGTACAAATGCGCTCAAAACGCGTTAGTGCATGCTCTTTTAAAAGCTTATTAGTGGCTAATTTACTTTCACTTTGTAAATGTTTTACCCCTTGCTGGCTAAGCACAACTACCGCACCTATTACTTGCCTTGCCCCAGGTAATACAATTACTTTAACGTCGTTTACCCACTCACTGCTTGCTAGGTGGTGTTCTAGTTCATCCAAACTGAGGCGTTTTTCTTCTAATTTTATGATTCGGTCCAATCGACCAAGCAGTTTAAATTGACCACTTTTAAGCACCAAACCTCTATCGTCAAGCGGGTAATCTTTGTGGTTCACTAACGGTGAATTTAAAAGGAGTCTATCGTTTGTGCCAACACTCATTTTTATACCTGAAAACGGCTGCCACGAGCTCACGTTTTCAAGCGAGGTAACTTGTCGATACGCTATACCACCGGTTTCGGTACTGCCAAACACTTGTGTTATTGGTTTATTTAACTGACTGAATAGCGATACTGCATCTTCGTTTGCCAGCGGCCCACCAGATGAAAATATCCATTGTAAGTGAGATTTTTGTTCAATTAATACGTTGTCTGCGCGTAATCGTTTTAGCTGTGCGGGGCTAGAAATTAACACCACTTGTTTAGCGCCCTTGAGCTTGGCGGCTATATGCTCTGGGTAGTGCAGTAAATCGGTATCAACGACATGTCCGGTACTAAGTGGCCATAACAACCTAAATAGCAGCCCGTAAATATGCTGATGCGATACGCTAGCAATAAACATTGGCATACATTTTAACGCATAACTGCTTGATAAAATGCTCAGCTCTTTGTTAATTGTTTGCCACGACTTTACAATTGGCTTAGCTTTACCTGTTGATCCCGAGGTGTAAAACACCAAGTTCCCTTCTTTGGGCCAAACAAGTTGCGCTAAAGGAAAAAAGCCAGGCTGTTCAGGCAAGTTTTCTATATTGATAAAGTCAATACCCAGTGGTTCAACAAGCTCTGAGTCACCTAAAAAACAAGGCGTTTGCTGTAGTAAGGCTTTGAGTGTTTCGGGTTGACCATTAGGTGGCAGTATAACCGTGCAACCGCGCAAGGTGAGTGCCATTAAACTCACCGCAAACTTATAAGTGTTAGTGCTATATAACACCACAGATGTGGGCGCTGTGCCCGGTGAATACTTAGCTAATAGCCGATTAACATCGCTAACAAACTGGCGTTGCGTCACTGCCTTATTTTCATGATTAAAGCACACACTAACATTATTACTTTGAAATACTTTACTTTGAAAGGTACTAAACACGCGCTTTCCTTTTTACTTTTAGCCTGACTAGCCACTCTAAGGCAAACAACACGCCCATAGCTACATAGGCAATCACACCATTATAAAAAGCCCACACTGCCAAACTAGCAAACAGGCTGGTATATAAGGCAATACCACCATTAACTATAAAAAAAACGCACCACAACTGAGTTACTTTTTTAGTGTATTGCACACCTTGCTCATCGAGCTCAGGCTCAGTGATGCGGGCAAAGGTTTCTATTATTGATGGCCCTTTATAAAGTGAGTAGCTAAACACGAGCAACATCACAGTGTTAATAATCACCGGGTATAAACGTAAACCCACATCACTGTCGAACACTTTTGACAATACGATTGCTATCACAGCTAAAAATGTCGCTGGCTTTAACCACGGCATTTTGTCAAATAATGCTTTGCTTAACCACAAGCGTAGTGCAAGCAAAAATAATAATACGATCGCTAGCAGTTGGCTATTAAACTGCGTCAGGCCCACATACACAATAACTGGGTAGCAGGCCAAACAAAGCATAATAAGGGTGGTTAACAAGGCTTTAAGCATTTATTTAGTTAACGAGCTTTTCTATTTCGCTAACTACATTTTGCACAGTACGTACTTGCTTAAATGCATCAGGATCAATTTTTTTACCGGTGATTTCTCTTAGTTTTACTACCAAGTCAACAGCGTCAATGCTGTCTAAATCAAGGTCTTGATATAAGTTGGCGTCTAGGTTTATGTCGGCTGGGTCTATCTCAAAATCGTTTTCTAAAATGCCGTGTAATACATCATAAATTTCAGCAGCGGTTTTCATTGTTATTCCTATATATTTTTATAATTTAAGAACGTGCTTGTTCTATAAAGTGTGCTAAAGAATTCACCGAGGCAAAGTGCGCTTTTGTTTGCTCTGAATTGGCATCTATTTTCACATCAAATTGTTTTTTTATTGCCAAACCAAGTTCTAGTGCATCTATGCTATCGAGCCCTAAACCATCAACAAATAATGCTTCATCATCAGCAATGTCTGCAGTTGTCATATCTTCTAGATCAAGGCTGGATATAATTAATTGTTTAATTTGTACTTTTAATTCAGTCATAAATTGCTCAGTTCTTCTGTAAAATAATGTTGTAAGCTGTTAGTTAAATGCCGAGATTGTATAGCGGGTGTGTCACTAACATAAGGCAGGTTACTGTTAAACTGCTTGCTGGCCAGCTGCAAGCTAAAGTGCGCTTGATAAGGCGCTACTTTATACCAAGGTGTACCCTTGGTTAAGGTATTAGGCTGCATTTTTATTAATACTGTAGCGATTGGCACATTACATCTAAGTGCTATATTGGCCGCTCCTCGTTTAAACTTAAGTGCAGTATGGGGCTGTGAACGTGTGCCTTCAGGAAAAACTATTAAGTTATTTCCTTTGCTTATACTGCGCTCACATTCACGTAATAAACCTTCTGGATCTTCGTTACTTATATAACCAGTACTTTTAATTACACCGCGCATAAAGGGGTTTTTAAATAAATGGGCTTTTACTACGCAATCTGCATTTTTAATCACAGATATAAGCACAACCACATCAATTAAAGAGGGGTGATTGGCAAGTACTAATTTTCCGTTTAAATTAGCAAGCTGGGTTTTGTCTTTAATATTAAAACGAATAACGCCTGTGTAATGCATTAACCCAACAAAAAATTTAAAACAGTAATGTACTGTCGCTCTTGCTCTGTTTTTACGGGTGTTTACATCTGCTTCTAATACGTTTTGCAGCGGAAAAACCACTAATGTTAGTACTAAACCACCTATGCCAAACACGCTAAAACAAACACCGGTTGCAAGCACACGCCAACAAAGCCCTGTTATTCTTATAATGTGTTTAATCATGGTAGGTAAGTTGCCAATGATGAGCCAGTGTAGTGTGGGTTAATATCGCACTTTTTTTATCGTGTAGGGCTTTAGCAACTTGCAGGCTCATTGGTAAGTTACTATTTTTTGCAGCAGGGTTAAGTACTTTATTTAAACTAAAGCACGGCTCATTTGCTTGAGCAAGGCGCACTATCATAGCAATGGAATGAGTAATTTGTAGCTCGTCAGCAAATTGGTTATATATATCGGGGAGGATTTCATCGCTATGGACTACTAACATGTACGGCTCATTGCTATCAACAAGGCGAATGTAGGCCTCTACAATTGCACACATAAAACTCTCAGCCCCTGCTGCAATAGCATTCATTGCACTGGTATTACTTTTTATAATACTAAAAAGTCCGGCTGCGGCATTATGCACACTCAGGCCAAAACCTGTGGGCGATAATGGTTGCTGATTAACTATATCAACTAATAAATTGGCTGTTTTATGAAAGTCCCCGTGGCGCGATGAGAACACCGCCGATAAATTAGTATACTGATCAGCGCTACTTACTTGCTGAGCACTGTGTAATACCATTTTGCTAAAACGAGTCATACGCCGGCGTTGCATAGGTGCAACCCAATCAAGCGTTATAGGCGAGTTATCATACCAATGATCGCTTTCTATTTGTCGCTGTTCTGGCTGGATCCATGTAGCGAGTTGTTCAACAACAAATTTCACAAATATACATATTTAGTTAATGATAGGACGCAGGATCTTACATTTTTTAACAAAAAAAGTAAAATAAACAATAAAAAAAGCCAGCGCTGAATTTTCATTCAGCGCTGGCTAATAATTCTATGATATTAAAAAGAATTCTTGTTCATTTATGCAGCGAGCATGGCCACCAACAACATCACTTGCGCTTAGCTGATTAATCAACTTTTCACCTTGTTGTTGCTGTGCGTCGTTAAGGGGTAAGTAAGGTAATCTAAATACCGGTTTAACTGCCTCTGTCATCATGAGTGCAGTATTAATCGCAATTGGATTTGGCTCGCAAAACAACCAATTTATTAATGGTTGTAATGACGTATTTAGCGCAGCATTTGGCGCATCCATTAACTGGCGAAACAATTCTGGCATAAGATTAGAGCTGACCGAAATAACCCCATGAGCGCCATGAGTATGACGAGCATCGTGGCTTTCATCATCATTACCCGACCAACACGCTATGCCTTGCTTCTCATAATGAGCTATACGTTCGTTACCACCACACTCTTTAACACCAATAAAATGTTCGTGCTTTGCTAGTGGTTCAATAATATCAGGCGTTAAGTCTTGTCCTGTACGCCCCGCTACGTTGTAAATAAATGCAGGGCCAATATCAAGAACACGCTTTAAATGCTCTTTTACACCCGCAATAGAGGTGCGCCCATAGTAAGGGTTAATTTGCAACGCAGCATCCATACCACTGGCAAAACCATATTTAGTGGCTTTAATCGCTTCTCGGGTATTATTACTGCCCGTATTACCTACAATTACTAGCTTACTGCTAAACTTATTTACGCTATGCGCTATGAGCATTAAGTGCTCTTCCCAGTTCATTAACTGGCCTTCGCCGGTAGTGCCGCCTACAACGATACCGTCAACCCCAGCTGCTATTTGTAACTCAACAAGGCGATCGTATGTTGCAAGGTCAATTTCGCCACTCGATAAATAAGGTGTTTTAATTGCTGTAATAAGACTTGCTTGTTTAATTTGTTCTAGGCTGCGCATAAAAAATCATTCTTTATAAAACTTGCGCTATTTGTACCATATTTATGTGTGCTTTTGCAGCTGTAAACGCATATTTTGTAATAAAATGGCTTGTAATATTAAGTTTGATAATACAAAATGAACAACTGTATATATAAACAGTGTTTGTATTTTTAATATTAGGCGAGCTTTTATGCGTTTATCTCAGTACTTAACAACCCATTTTTATCATACCGACGAGCTATGCCAGGCACTCAATATTGATGCAGATAAGCTTGAGCATTGGCAACAGCAAAGTGTATTTCCTAAGCCTAGTTATTGTATTAAAAACCAACTAAGTTGCAGCTCATACTCGGGTTTGTACGAATGCGAAGAGTACGACGATTATTACCCACGAGGTTCTGTAAACTGGGGGCAAGGGCTGATAAAACAAAAAATCGATTCATCCAGCCAGGCATTTAATTACTTTGCCCAGCAATATACCGCCAGCTTAACCAAACTTGCTCAACAAGGGTTTGAATTTAACGAAGAACTATTTGGTTGCGAAATAGAAGAACATGTACAACAAGTATGGCAGCAATTTTTATGCAGCAAATATGGCGTGCTTACTCAAAATGGCTTAATAGACGAAATAGTGGCTGTTGATATAGGCCGCCTGGTGGTTGATGACATAACCGAATTACGCAGTAAAGCGGGGTTAGATCAAGATGAGCGTGCAAAACTGCACCCCGCTATAAAGTTACTCAACCGGGCTTTGAGCCATGGTGCCGATCACGAAAAACAACACACACTTAGAACCCGCTATATAGATACCCTTATTTTAAAATACGACTTATCGATAAAGTAATTATTAATGTACTACTACTTTAAGATTAACTCTGCCAATTTATAATTAACGAATATACGTATAGCGGCCAGTAGCTTAAGAAAATACAGCCTATAGAATTAGTGTTTGTTTGCGTTACAGCACCCTCAATACAAGTATTCCTATATAAAGTATGTAACAAAGTCAGATGATCAAAGTGCTATGCGTAAAACTAAACTTAAAATAAAGCTTGATATCCGCCAGAGGTTGCTGTTAAAGTACGTCGCATCGGGTTGATAGAAAGCCCTGTTTATTTGTAAGTACCACGTTGTTATTAGTAATAATCCTTCGCGCTATCCTCAGTTAAATATATGTTTTCTTACTCTTTATATTGCCTTATATAGGGCGCACTTTAATTTTTTAGGATACTACTATGTCTACAACAACTGGTTCAGTTAAATGGTTTAATGAAGCAAAAGGTTTTGGTTTTATTGAGCAAGAGTCTGGCCCTGATGTTTTTGCTCATTTTAGCGCAATTACTAGCGATGGCTTCAAAACATTAGCTGAAGGCCAACGTGTACAGTTTACTGTTACACAAGGTCAAAAAGGCCCGCAAGCTGAAAATATTGTTTGCATCTAAATTGTTTAATTTAATGGGTTAGTAATAACCCGTTAATGAATATTAGTTTGAAAGAAGTTCTGTTTATTTGTACGTACCACGTTGATATTAGTAATAATCCTTTGTGTTATCCTCAAGTTAAATATTTATTTTTTCCAGCTTAATCGCCTACTTTCAGGCACATTTTTTATTAATTTCTTAGGATACAATTATGTCTAATACAACTACTGGTACAGTAAAGTTTTTTAACGAAGCTAAAGGTTTTGGTTTTATCGAGCAAGAATCTGGCGCAGACGTTTTCGCACATTTCAGTGCAATCTCTGGCGACGGTTTCAAAACTCTAGCTGAAGGCCAACGTGTACAGTTTACTGTTACACAAGGTCAAAAAGGTCCACAAGCTGAAAACATCGTTTGTATCTAAGATGTTTAAGTTGATGGGTTATTTATAACCCATCTATTTATATAAGTTTGAAAGAAATACTGTTTATTTGTAAGTACCACGTTGATATTAGTAATAATCCTTCGCGTTATCCTCAAGTTAAATATAGGTTTTTTCCGGCTCAATCGCCTATTTTCAGGCACACTTTTATTAATTTTTAAGGATATTATTATGTCTAATACAACTACTGGTTCAGTAAAATGGTTTAACGAAGCAAAAGGTTTTGGTTTTATCGAGCAAGAATCTGGCGCAGACGTTTTTGCACATTTTAGCGCAATTTCTGGCGACGGTTTTAAAACTCTAGCTGAAGGCCAACGCGTACAGTTTACTGTTACACAAGGTCAAAAAGGCCCACAAGCTGAAAACATCGTAGCTATCTAAGCTGTTTTAGCTGATGCGTTTTTAAAGCGCACTAAAAACCCACTCATAGCTTGGCTATAAGTGGGTTTTTTGTTTTTCTATACTTATATAGCATTGTTATTTAGCTTTCATAGCAATAAATAAGATTATTATTAGGCTAGTTTTGATGTTCGTATTGCCCACGATACACTTCAAATACTTTTAGTACTGTATGCTGCTCTTTAGTTAGATTATCAAACCAGTGATCAAATAGATCATCGTTATCCTGTTCACTTAATGCCATATATTGGGCAAGTAACTCAATAATATCATTATGGGTGCAAGTTAAGGGGTTTACTTGTTGTGCTAAAACACTATGGTCGCGCTCTTTTAGAGTATCCATTACTCCTTGATCTATTTGTTGTTGTTTTTGTATTGCGTCGCTCATATGTTACCTCTGAGATCTACTGTTTATGCTATTTTTAACGAATGTAATTATAGTTATAACAGGCTAAACGCCAATAGCCAGCACTTTTGGTTTAACTGCTCATTTTTTGATTTGTTTGCATAAATAGCCAGCAATTATGGTTTTTAAATGCTTATTAAATAATTTTTTGAGTGGCTATAGATCCTGATGAATAAAATGATATAATATCACATAACGTAATGCTGTTATGAGAATTTCCCTATTTTATTTATTAATGAGGTATAAAATGAAAGTATTAAGCTCACTTAAAAGTGCTAAGCAGCGTGCAGGGTGTCAAGTTGTAAAACGTAAAGGACGCGTGTTTGTGATTTGTAAGGAGAACCCGCGCTTTAAAGCTGTTCAGGGTATGAAAAAGAAATAGCATTTAACCACTATCACTTTATAAAGCAGTCACTCAGTGTTGTGTGCAACACAGAGTGACTTTATTTAACTAGTTATTTAACTACCACTGAAAATTCAGGTACTGCCTGAATTACTTTTTTCACGGTACATGTATTTACCGCGGCAACCAGTGCTTTTTTATACTTATCAGGGAATCCATCTGGGAGTGTTATCTCAATAGAAAATAACTTTTTACCATCTTCATCCACATTTTCGTTATTTTGCTTAAGTGACATCCCTTGTGTCGAAATATCGCGTTGTTGGCAAAACTTTCTTGCATAAAAACCTGCACATAACACCATACTCACTAAAAAGTAATCAAACGGTTCTGGGTGCTCTGCGTTGCCACCTGCAGCCAAACTCTGATCGCTTATCACTTCATGATCGCCAAATTTAGCACTGAGCTTTTGGCCATCTAACATTGCAACTGAAATTTCCATCGAGGGTCCCTTATTTTCCAAATAGTAATTCAAAAAAGCCTGGAGGCTCATGTAACTCATGGTACTTTTTACGTAAATTATCTATATTTTTTAGTGGCTGTTTAGCCGCACTCAAACCTTGCAGGTTAGCAGCTTGTTTTGCAAGCTCAGCCTGAGCAATGACTTTATCAAGCCCTTGTAATGATTGCTCTGGTTCTTTATAAAACTTAGCTGTTTTACTTATTTCCACTAACGAGATGAATTCATTAATCGCAAGGTTAAACTCGTCAATATTAGTCGCTTGCACTGCTTGTTTATATGCAAGCCCCGTGTTTTTCATATTAATTTCAAGGTCAACTGGCGCGCTGGCAATTGAGACTGATGACGTGAGTAAAATAAAAACAAAATAAAAGTACTTCATGATAAACCTTTCAATTAAAAACTCCGTCGATTATACCAATAATACGCTAGTAAGTAACCGCAAATGAAAGTGTGTAATGTTTAGCCTTGTTCGCTGTGTAAAGCCCCTTTACACTTTAGATGCAAACTTAAAGAGTAAAGAGCGACTTTTTTGAGGAGCTTAGTAAACTCAACCTTGTTATAGCAAGCCACAGTTGCTGCTGACATAACATTTTAATTAATCAGCTTTAAACTCCAAGCAACTAATTTCACGTTGCTCGTTAAGTGTTACAAGGGCGTTTGCTGTTGATGCTAGTGTGTTTAAATTTTCTCGAGTGACACGCTCAAAATGAGCAATAAAGTATCTAAGTTGGGCGTCATTCATAGTGCCTGCACCTTGCCCTTTTAAGGCTATAAGCTTTTGCTCTTGCTCTTTTCGCCATGCAAATACGGCAGCAAAACTAGGGGCTTTAAGCATCACTAAATAATCAACTTTAGCAAAAATGTTTAAATATTCTGTTTTTAAACAATTGTTCACATAGTTACGCCAAACACCTTGGTTATCTGCATTTTGCTCTAACTCATTTAATGGTGCAGTTAATGCTGATGCCGATTGTGCCTTACTACCTACGCACCACCCTTCTAAAATAATAATATCGACAGCGGTATTATTACGCGGCCACTCGTTATGTGGTGCACTGTCATCTAAATGCTTATTAAAATGAGGTAGAGGCACACCACTGTGCCCTGCTAGTAACTGCTCAAGTGTGCTTTTCATTAAAGCTACATCGTGCGTGCCGGGTACGCCACGAGTGGCAAGTAACGGGTGTACATTTTTTGCAAGCTGCTGACGACGCTGCTTAGTGAGGTAAAAGTCATCGATAGAAAGCGCAATGCAATTAAACGAACTATTTTTTGCCAACCAAGTTACTAAAAAATCAGCCAAGGTGGTTTTACCCGAGCCTTGGCTGCCATTAATAGCAACAAATAACGGAGTATTGTTTTTTTTAGCGTGCAATATATTTTTTGCTACCGGAATAAAAAACTGTTCACACTGCTGTTGATAGCTTATTGGTAATTGATGTTTTGCTAAAAAATCACTGATATCCATATTTCTATTGCGCCTTTATTTTAGATAAAAAAATAGCGCATATATATGCGCTATTAGGTTAGTTTAACTTATCTATAAATTTAAGCTGCGGTTTTCTTCTCGGCTTTTGGTAACACTAAGTTTAGCACTATGCCTAATATGGCACATAAACTTACGCCTTCTAGGCTAAACTGACTACTGCCAATATGCATTCCACCAATACCACAAATCAAAATAAGCGCTACTATGCTTAAATTACGCGGTTCGCTTAAATCATCCCCAGATTTAACTAAAGTGTTTAATCCAATCACTGCAATTGAGCCAAACAATAAAATCATAATGCCGCCCATAACCGGCACTGGAATTGTTTGTAAACTTGCGCCCATTTTAGCTATAAAGGCTAAAGTAATGGCAATAATTGCAGTCCATATCATCACTTTTGGGTTAAAGTTTTTAGTCAGCATTACCGCACCGGTTACTTCTGAGTAAGTTGTGTTTGGCGGCCCACCAAACAATGATGCTGCTGAGGTAGCTAATCCGTCGCCAAATAGAGTGCGATGTAGCCCTGGTTTTTTCAAAAAATCTTTATTGGTAACTTGGCTAATCGCCATCATGTCGCCAATATGCTCAACAGCGGGAGCAATCGCCACCGGCACCATAAACAAAATGGCTTGCCATTTAAACTCAGGTAAAACAAAGTTAGGCACAGCTAACCACTGTGCATTGGTTACGGCGTCAAATTGCACCACGCCCATAGCAAGCGATAAACTATAACCAGCTATCACCCCTGCTAATATTGGAATAAGTTTAAATACACCCTTACCCCATACCGCTAATATAAGCGTAACCACTAAAGAAAATAATGAGATGTAAATAGCACTATCATAAGCAATAATTTGCGTGCTGCCGTCACCACTTTTGCCCATGGCCATGTTTACCGCAACCGGTGCTAAAGCTAGGCCAATAACCATAATAACCGGCCCGACTACTATTGGTGGTAATATTTTATGTAGCGTTTCAGTGCCTTTAAATTTAACTAAAAAGCTCAATAGCATATAAGCAAAACCAGCCGCCATTAAACCACCCATAGTGGCAGGTATGCCCCACATTTGTATTGAGGCAATAATCGGTGCAATAAAAGCAAACGATGACGCTAAAAATATGGGTACTTGGCCTTTAGTAACAAACTGAAATAACAGCGTACCTAAGCCCGCGGTAAAAAGAGCAACACTTGGATCAAGCCCTGTTAACAGCGGTACTAATACTAATGAGCCAAATGCTACAAACAACATTTGCGCACCAGTAAGTATCGTTTTTATTGAGAACATGGCATTGTTTTTCATCGTATCGTTTTGCACTGTTTTCACTTAAACCGTACCGAAAATTTTATCACCTGCATCACCTAAACCAGGCACAATATAGCCTTTATCGTTTAAGTGGCTGTCTACCGATGCAGTATATATTTCTACATCTGGATGGGCAGCTAATGTTTTTTCAACCCCTTCAGGAGCTGCAACTAATACAATTACCTTGATTTCTTTACAGCCTGCTTTTTTAAGCATATCAATAGTGGCAATCATAGTGCCGCCTGTTGCAAGCATAGGATCTATCACTAAGCTTAAACGCTCATTAATATTACTTACTAGCTTTTCAAAGTATGGAATTGGCTCTAATGTTTCTTCGTTTCGCTCAAGGCCTACAACACTTACTTTGGCAGCCGGCAATAACTGCATCACACCGTCCATCATGCCTAAGCCCGCACGTAAAATAGGCACTACAGTAATTTTTTTACCTTTAATATGCTGCACATTTAACTTTGTGCCATCCCAGCTGGTAATTTCGTTATCTTCTAACGGTAGGTTTTGAGTTGCTTCGTAGGTTAATAATGTACCTACTTCTGAGCACAATTCACGAAAGCTTTTAGTGCTAATTCCATGGGAGCGCATTAAGCCTAATTTATGTTGAACAAGGGGATGAGTTATAACGTGAATAGCCATATTAAAAAAACCTAGTGATAAAATTTGCGATATTTTATAGTAAAAAAGTGCATTTGGCCTGCAGTTTTCGTTAAGTTTTCACAATTGCTGCCAAATAACATTATTTTGCCTGATATTAAGGCAATATACCTAATTCAAGCGTTAATTAAATGTGTTTTTTTAACTCACTATTTACGTGAAGCAACATGTAACTGTTTATTTTTTTATGCTCTGGACTCCACCCTGCTAAAAAACGATAAAAATCGGCCCATGCAACACTCCATAAATTGCGCCAATCGTTAATCACTTTACTTACCTCTACCTTAGGATGATAAACGCCTAATGCTAACTTCAATTCGCTAAAATACCACTCTAAACAACTATCAGCATGCTGATGCAATTGTGTTTCGTTAAAGCAGCTTGTCATAAAATACATCACGTCTATAACCCCAACACCAGCACCTACATATTGAAAGTCGTACCCTAGCACGTGCTGCTGTTTGTTTATGGCAAAATTTGCCAGCTTGGCATCACCATGAATTACTGTTTTATATGCACTATTGCATAATGTCGTATTTAGCTTAGCTGCAACCTGCTTAATAGCTGATTGCTGGAGCTTTGTAAGCTCATCGGGACGCGTACTTAAATGCCAATAATTGCCCTGTGACCATAGCTTTTCAGCCGCGTGAGTAACAGCTTCAATTGTTAAATTAAACGCATGAAAATGCGCTAACCATTTAATAACCTCGCGATAGTCTTGAGGCAAAGCTTGTACATAGCCCTGCTGGGTAAAATCGTTAAACGCCAGCACATATTGCTGATCATTTTGGATTGCGGCTAAACAGCCAATAGCAGCAGCGTTATTAGGTAACTGCTGGCTGCAATCATTATAAAAGTAGTATTCAACATTATAAGATTTACGCTTACGATTAACAGCAAACGCCGTTTGTTTAATCTTTGGGTGATTTATAACCTCAGGAATATTCACCGCCTTTATAACACACGCCTGTCCGTCAAGCTCACAAGCCACTATGCTGCCACAACCACTCCACAAAGAAGTCAGCGTAGCCCCCACTTTTATCTGTTTAAACTGTTGCTGTAATAAAGAAAGGTAAAAAGCCATAGCCGCACTTAATATTAATAAATTTTAGTTAGTTTAACGCAAAGCGTTGTTATTATAAAAAGTGTTATTTAATAGTAAAAACTACTTAAGTGACAAAGAACAATTTTATTTATAAATTTATTTTCATTAACGTTAGCTATTACCTCTATTCATCTTTAAATCAAAAAACAGAAAACAATTAGCAGCATTGCTCAATACACGCTCACATACCGCTCACAATTAGTATGATAAGTATCCCAACCACACCACCATTGCAAATAACTCAATAAATACAATAACTTAATATTAGACACTTGCTTTTGTATGCGCTATTCTCTCGCCGATTTCATCTCTATAACATCATACATGCTGCTTACTTGGTGTAACGGGCTAAATTTTTTAGTCGTTAAAACCTGAATATGCTTTATGAGAATTATCTTTAAATCGTATTTTTAAAATATCAAAATAGGAAAAATAATGAAAAAAACATTCCAGGGAACTTTGCTGCTATCTTCTTTATTACTAGGCTCTTTTGTACAAGCGAATGAGCTAGAACCAGTACCTCAAAAACATTGGAGTATTGGAGCGGGTGCTTACGCGTTCACATTAGCCAATGACAATAGCTCAAGCGAAGATTTGGATTTTAGTGGTTTTAATATAGCTGCTGGTTATGCTGTTAATAATCACTTTCAAATTAGAACTACCTACTTCTCATTAGAAAATGACGATTTTTCAGCGATAGAAAGTGATGGATTCGACCTAATGGCTTACGGGGGTGTGGGTTTGTCTAAAAAAGGCTTTAGGGGCTATGGCGGTGCTGGTTTCTTTTCAGATAAGTGGAGTGCCTTGGGTGAAAATGAGACTATGTCAGGCTTTCAACTTGGTGGCGGCTTAGGCTACAACTGGGGCCCTGCGGCTTTAGATTTTGTTTTAACTCTACGCCAAGCTGATGAATATGAAGATTTTATGTACCGCACAGGCACCTACGTTGCTGTATCGGGTAACTTAACTATTTCTTATTTATTTTAAATAGCTCCTCATTAAGTTACAAAAAGCCCCTCAATTAACTTTTGGGGCTTTCTTTAAAAACGTAAAAAGCGCCCAAACTACAGGCGCTTACATTGTTGAATTTATTTACACCGGGTGATTACTGGTTTACAACACTTTTAAGTGGGTTAACCGGTTGTGCGTTGTCGTCAAGTAAGTTCATATCAAAATCGAACTCATCTACACGAATCGCTTTTTCGCGCTTAGTGTTGTAATCAATAAGCTGAGTATGTTCAGCCGCTGTAATTACATTAGCCGCAAGTGCGTTATCAAGTGTGATTGAAAAACGAATACCCGCTTTAATTGTTTTAGCACGCAGTGCTTTTTTAACTTTAGCCAACTCACCAAGCGATGCCATTTTAGCTTTGTACGCTTGCTCGTTAATATAATGTCCATCACCTTTAACTGGCTTAACTAAATGCGTAATTTGCGCTTTAAAGGCCGTATCTAGCTGAGCTTGCTTAGCTAGTTCACGAATTAAGTCGTCGCTAATTTTTGGCATTTTAGTTGAGTAATTCATGGTAATAAAACGCATGAACTTACGCGTGCCACTTGCAGGGAAGTTATCTAAAAACTTGTGCAGCGCTTCTTCAGCACTTTGTAGTGCAAAGCGAGTTGCATAATGAAAATACGGTGCTGCTTGCTCACGTTCACTACTTGATACTTTTTGCTCGTAGTATTTAATTGATGCCATTGCTGCGTATAAAAAGCTCATTACATCACCTAAACGTGCCGACAACATTTCTGCTTGCTTAAGCTTACCGCCAAGTACAAGTAGCGAGAAATCTGCATATACAGCTAATTTAGCTGACAGTTTATGTGCTGCTTTTTCGTATTCACGTACTTCTGGTAACGTTGAGCTTGCACCCGCTGTAAATGGTAATACACCCAAGCGGAACGCACGTAAGCTGTTTGCTACGCTGTAACTTACTGTTTTACGTAAAATACGGTTAAATTCTTTATCTGCATTTTTATCTTCGCTATGAATTGATTCAACCATAGATTGTAAGTATGGATGACAACGCATTACACCTTGACCAAAGATCATCAGGTTACGAGTAAGAATATTCGCGCCCTCTACCGTAATGGCAATTGGCTGTGCTACATAACCGCTTGCTAGCGTGTTTTGTGGGCCATTTTGAATTGCTTTACCCGCTTGAATATCCATTGCAGAGTCGAGTACATCACGGCCCAACTCAGTCATGTGGTATTTAGCAATTGCAGTTACTACCGATGGTTTTAAGCCCATGCCTAAGCCTTCAGTTGTAAGCACTCGCATTGCTTCTTGTAGGTATGTTTTACCTGCAATATCGGCAAGCTTTTCTTGAATACCTTCAAACTGGCCTATTGCTAAACCAAATTGCTCGCGCACAGCAGCGTACTCAGACGCTGATTTAAATGCAACTTGCGCCGTACTTACACCCAGTGCTGGTAATGAAATACCACGCCCTGCGCCTAAACAACTAACTAGCATTTGCCAACCGCGACCAATGTTTTTCTGGCCACCAATGATAAAGTCCATAGGTACAAATACTTTGTTACCACGCGTAGTACCGTTATAAAAACGAATATTCATAGGATCATGGCGATTACCTAACTCTACACCCGGGTGCTCTTTAGGAATAAGCGCACAGGTAATACCTAGGTTTTCTTTGCCGCCAAGCAAACCATCAGGGTCAACAACTTTAAATGCTAAGCCTAATACAGTCGCAATAGGCGCCAGTGTAATGTAACGCTTGTCCCACGTAATTTCTAAACCTAGTACTTCTTCGCCGTTGTACATGCCTTTAGTAACTGTACCTAAATCTGGAATGCCACCTGCGTCAGAACCCGCTTCTGGGCTAGTTAATGCAAAACATGGAATGTCTGTACCATTTGCTAAACGTGGTAGGTAGTGTGCTTGTTGCTCTTGCGTACCAAAATGCAGTAATAGCTCACCTGGGCCTAACGAGTTAGGTACCATTACTGTTACCGCTACTGCAGAGCTTTTAGTGGCAATAGTGGCTACAATTGTTGAGTTAGCGTATGGGCTGAACTCTAAACCGCCAAACGATTTAGGAATGATCAGCGAGAAGAAACGCTCTTTCTTTAAAAAGTCTAAAATGTAATCCGGTAAATGAATGCCATTTTGAATTTCGGTGTCATCAATCATACCCAACAAGTCTTGCAGTGGGCCATCAATAAAGGCTTTTTCGTCTGCGCTTAATACTGCAGCTGGCACGGCGCGTAGTGCACTAAAGTCAGGTTTACCTTGATAGATAGACCCTTCTAACCATACATCGCCGGCGTCTAGCGCTTCTTGTTCAGTAATTGAAATACTTGGTAATACTTTTTTTAATTTTGTACGTAAACTCATGATTGAACTCATCCGACCAGATAATAATAACTACATTACGTCATAAAAATTCGATTAGATCAATTACTCTATGCAAATAATTAACAGTTTTTTCAATTTATTTTCTTTACGTGAACGTAAACTGTTTAAACACAAGGGCTTACGGCTATGCGCTGAAAAACATTATTTTTCTTCATTTGGCTAATTAAACAACAAAACTTAGCTAAATCACGCCTTAAAAATAAAGCGACTTTAAACGGGCATAAAAAAACGCAGCATAATTATATGCTGCGTTAATTAGTATCCGCTCAATTATAAAATTAACTAAGTGCTTATTTTAACCACTTGTTTGCCGGTAAAACCGCCGTCTAATTGTTTATGTAGTGCTGCTGATACTGCTTGTGCGTTAAAGTCGACAGCTGTAATTTCGGGTGTTTTAATGTCACCACTCAAAGCACCTTCTATTAATAAGTTACCCATAAAACTTAAACGTTGCTGGGCACATAAACTATTTGCCAACCAAGCACCTCCTAAGGATACAACACCAATATTGGGTGCTCGACGATACATTAGCTCTTGTTCAAAATGTGGCAATGGGTTTAAACAAGCAATTCGCCCACAAAAACGCATTAGTTCTATATTGCGTATTGTAGAGGCGCCACCAACGGTGTCTATTACCGCATCAAAGCCTTGTGGGCCAAGCTCTCGGCGAATTTTTTCGCATAAGTCTTTATCCTGGTAAGCAAATACCACATCGGCGCCTAATTGTTTCACCAATTTATGATTACGCTTAGCTGCTGTGGTAAATACGTCGGCACCGCGCTGCTTTGCAAACTGAATGGCAAACTGCCCTACAGCCCCTGCGCCACCGTCAATTAATACGGTATCGCCCTCGGTAATATTAATTTTATCTAGGCTTATGAGTGCAGCCATACCGGCACAAGGTAAAGTAGCCGCCATATCGCCTGCAAGCTCAGCAGGAACAACCGATACAGCATAGTTAGCTACTTTGGTATATTCACTCAACGCCCCTTGATCGCCAATACTGGCATGCCACATTACACGCGTGCCAACGCCCGGGAAAACACCTTTACCAGCCTTTACCACTACGCCAACGGCATCAAGCCCTAAAATATGTGGATATTGCCACTTACAAAAACCCGATTTAGCAAACAAGCCATCAACTGGGTTTAAGCCAACATATTCAACTTTAATAAGCAGCTCGTTGTCTGCACACTCAGGAACAGCGTACTCAACATCGGCTAAACAAATTTTTTCATTAGGCTCAGGCAATACAATTGCTCGCATAGTCTGCGGTAGCGTGTATTGCGGTGAAATATCAGTATCAGACATCAAAAAACTCTACTGGTTAGTATTATTTAACGCATAACTCCATCGCCCGTTAAATGATTGGTAAGCATTTACTTTAGCGAGCAGTGATGAAATCGTTGAATCAACAGCATTTTCTTGAGCTATTAGAACATCCCGACGCGCATCTAACAACTCTAAGTAAGGAATTTGCCCTTCTTCGTACATTGCTTGCGCTTGTAAAAATGCATTATTAGCAAACTGATAACGCTGCTCAGCAAAGCTCTTTTGCTGAGCTTGGTTGACCAACAATTGCAAAGAAAGTTCACTTTCGCTCAGCGCTTGGAGTATCACTTGTTGATAATCGCTATAAGCCGCTTGAGTTAAAAGTTGCTGTGCATCGCGCTGCGCTATGAGTGCCGGGTAGCTCAGTATTGACCACTGAATTTGCGGAGCCACCTGCCATTGCTGCTGTGTATCACTAAAGCTATTACTACCAATACTAAGCACGCCTGCAAAACCACTTAAGCTTATATCTGGTAATAACGCTTTACTTGCAGCAACACTTAAACTATTTGCTTGGCTAAATGCATAAAGTGCTTGGCTAATATCGGGCCTAAGTGCGATAGATTCATTAGCATCATTTAACGATACGGTAAATTTATGCTCTAAAATGGCTTGCTCATTAGTGAGTTTAACATTTTGTGCTAGTTGTCCGCTAAGCACAGCCAGTGTAGATAAATCGCGATACTTAGCGTATTCAATTGCCGGCATTAGTGCTTGTTGTTGCTTAAGTTGTGCCATAGTACGATTTAAATCAAGCTCGTTTGCTACGCCTTCATCAACCTGGGCTTGAAGTACCGCAATACTTTGCTCTAGTGCGTCTATTTGCAACGTAACAATGTGCTGCTTTTGTACATTACCTTGATAGCTCACAAAGCCTTTAACAACCGACGAAACCACTTCAATTTGCAATAAACGCACTTGCTCGGCTTGGCTCATGGCCGATGCATTCGCTGCATCAACCAATGCCGTAATACGACCAAATAAATCGAGCTGCCAATTAAGTGCTAAATTAGCACTCGATTGACGACTGTTAGTATCGCCTAAACCACTGCGCTGCGCGCCAATTTCTACCCCGCCTTGCGGTAAATACTGCGCTTGTTGCTCACCTAAGCGCGCCAAGGCGCTTTTAAGTACTAACTGACTGGTTTGTAAGTTGTGGTTATTGGCTAATGCGTCTGTAACCAACTGATTTAACTGAGCTGATTCTAGCTTTTGCCACCAGTTTGTCTCATCAATATTATTAAGCTCGCTGGCTATATTGGCACTAGCTATAAACTCACTAACCACGTTTTGCTCGCTGGCAGCGTCAATTTTAGCGGCGCAACCCGATAACATAGCAGCAATTAATATAGCGCTTGTGGTAAGCGACGTTTTAAGGTTTTTTTGCACTAATTTAATCATGTGATACCTGCTGTGCTTTTTGCTTTTTATTGGCTACTAACATATAAAATACCGGGGTAAATAATAAGCCGAATACGGTTACTCCTATCATGCCTGCAAATACAGCATTACCCATAGCGTGGCGCATCTCGGCTCCCGCACCCGTTGCTAATACTAATGGTACAACGCCCGCGGTAAAGGCTATTGAGGTCATTAATATGGGGCGTAAGCGCATTCGACATGCCGCTAACATGGCATCTAAATGTGATAAACCGGTTTCGTGTTGATCTTTGGCAAATTCCACCATAAGTATCGCGTTTTTAGAGGCCAAAGCCACCAGCACAATTAATGCAATTTGCGTAAATATGTTATTGTCTGAGCCCACAAACCACACCCCAATTAGCGCCGAAAATATGGTCATAGGTACAATCATTATAATTGCCAGTGGTAAACGTAGGCTTTCGTATTGTGCAGCCAGCACCATAAATACCAGCAGTACCACTAACGGAAATACATACACCATAGTATTACCCGCAAGTACTTGCTGATAGGTTACTTCGGTCCACTCGTATTCAATACCTGAAGGTAGCGTATCGGCAAGTACTTTTTCAATCGCAACTTGCGCTTGGTCTGAGCTATAACCTGGCGCTGGGCTGCCATTAAGTTCTGCACTTGGGTAGCCGTTGTAATGCATTACTCTGTCTGGGCCTATGGTAGGAGTTACCGTTAACACTGATCCTAATGGCACCATATTACCCGCACGATTTCGTACTTTTAAATGCAATATTTGTTCTGGATCAACGCGATAATCGGCGTCAGCTTGCGCATTGACTTGGTAAGTACGGCCAAATAAGTTGAAGTCGTTTACATACACTGAGCCTAAATATATCTGTAGCGCATTAAACACTTCATCCAGTGGTATGCCTTGAATAAGCGCTTGTTCACGGTCTATATCTATATCCATTTGTGGTACTTGAATACGAAAACTTGAGTACAGGCCAACTAATGCAGGGTCTTGTTGCGCTTTGGCTATTACCGCCTGTAGGCTATTAAATAATGCTTCAAAGCCTTTGTTTGCTCTATCTTCAATTTGTAATTTAAAGCCACCTGTGGTGCCTAAACCTTGAATAGGCGGCGGCGGAAATACCGCTACAAATGCTTCGTCAATTGCTGCAAAGCGCTGATTAAGTTGCGCTGCAATTGCCATGGCAGATAGGCTAGGATCAGTCCGCTCACTAAAAGGAGCTAAGGGCGTAAATACAATACCGCTGTTAGGGCTGTTGGTAAAACCGTTAACCGATAACCCCGGAAAGGCAACCGTATGGGCAACGCCGGGCACTTCTAGCGCTATTTGTTGCATTTGTTTAATAACCGCTTCGGTACGATCTAGGCTCGCAGCATCAGGGAGCTGTGCAATCGCCACTAAATACTGTTTATCTTGCTGAGGAATAAAGCCACCGGGTACAGAGTCAAATAACTTAATAGTACCGCCCACTAAAGCAACGTAAGCAACCATGACCACCACGCTCATGCGGATCAGCTTTTGTACCAGTTTTTCGTAGCCTTTAGCGCCACGATTAAACACGCGATTAAAGGGTGCAAATAACCAACGGCCAAATAGTTTATTTAACAACCGCGTAAAAGCGTCTGGCTTTGCGTCATGGGGTTTTAATAATAATGCAGCGAGTGCTGGGGATAAAGTCAGCGAGTTAAAAGCTGAAATAATAGTAGAAATAGTAATGGTTAAGGCAAATTGCTTATAAAACTGCCCAGACAACCCGGTAATAAATGCTGTAGGAATAAATACCGCACTAAGTACCAAGGCAATTGCAATAATAGGGCCGGTTACTTCACTCATGGCAACGCGGGTTGCTTCAAGTGGCGACAGACCTTTTTCAATATTACGCTCAACGTTTTCTACCACTACTATGGCATCATCTACCACAATACCTATGGCCAATACTAAACCAAACAGCGACAAGGTATTAATAGACACTCCCAGCAACTGCATCACTGCAAAAGTACCAATGAGTGAAACAGGCACCGCAATCAATGGAATTATAGATGCACGCCATGTTTGTAAAAATACAATCACCACAATAACAACCAATGCGATTGCTTCTAGCAAGGTAGTAATTACCGCATCGATAGAGCCGCGTACAAATACTGTAGGGTCGTACACTATGTCGTATTCAACACCGGTAGGAAAGTCTTTCGCTAAACGCGCCATGGTTTCGCGTACTTGATCAGAGAGCTCAATTGCATTAGAACCCGGGCGTTGGAATATTGGCATAGCCAGTGCTGGTTGATTATCAAGCTCAGCGCGCAGTGCATAAGTGTCTTGCCCTAAATCTACACGAGCTATATCAGATAAACGGGTTAACTGCCCTTGCTCACCTACTTTAATAATAACTTGTTCAAATTCTTCAATACTGTTTAAACGACCTTTAACATTTAACAATATTTGAAACTGGCTGTCGTTCGAAATTGGCTGAGCGCCTAAGCTACCCGCAGCAACCTGCTGGTTTTGTGAGCGCAGTGCACTTACTACATCCGATGCGGTTAACTCGCGCGATGCTAAAGCATCGGGATTAAGCCACACACGCATAGAGTATTTACCGCCACCAAACAGGCGAATATCACCTACGCCCGATAAGCGTGCAATTTCATCTTTAATATTTAAATCGGCATAATTTGATAGATACGCCGTATCGTGGGTGTTTTCAGGAGAATATAAATGCACCACCATGGTTAAGTCGGGCGATGACTTTTCGGCTACCACGCCTAAGCGCTGTACTTCTTGTGGTAAACGCGGCAATGCGCTATTTACTCGGTTTTGTACTTGTACTTGTGCTCGGTCTAAATCGGTGCCAAGCGCAAACGTCACCGTTAAGGTCATACGACCATCACTAGTGGCTTGTGAAAACATATACAACATGTTTTCGGTGCCATTAATTTCTTGCTCTAATGGCGTTGCTACCGTTTGTGCAATAACGGTTGGGTTTGCCCCCGGGTAACTGGCTGTTACCACTACGGTAGGTGGAACAACTTCTGGGTATTCACTTACTGGCAGTTGAAATAATGAAATTCCCCCTGCTATTAAAATGATTAACGACAACATCGCCGCAAATATTGGGCGCTGGATAAAAAAGTGCGAAAACTTCATCAATAAACCTTATTGTTTAGCGACTAACTGGTTGTTGCTATTACCTAAAGTAAATGCAATTCCACTGGTATCAATAGTGACGGTATTAGGAGAAATTGGCATACCAGGTCCGACGCGAGCGGGGCCATTTACAGCAATCACATCACCCTCTGTAAGGCCTGCAGTAATCGCGCGTAATGAGCCATAACGCTCTCCAACGGTTACTAATTTATATTGCAGAATATTGTTTTCGCCGACCGTAAGTACAAAGCGATTTTTTAAATCTGTACCTATTGCTCTATCTGGCACTATCACTGTTTCAGTAATTGCATTAGCGGCTAACTTAATACGCGCAAACGAACCTGCACGTAACTGCCCGCTATTATCTGCAAACACTGCTCGCACGCGTAAAGTACCCGTAGCGGCGTTAATTTGGTTGTCAATAAAGTTGATGTAACCTGAATAAGCAAAATCATCTTGACCTACCTTTTGCATTACCACAGGTTGGCGACTTGCTGCACTAACATCATTAAACGATGAATTCCAAGTGCGCTCGTCTATATCAAAATAAGCGTACATTTTTTCATTTGAAACAATCGACGTTAATACGCTTTGCCCCGCTAAAATATTATTACCTTTAGTAATATTAGCGCGCGAAATAATGCCATCTATAGGCGATACAACTGAGGTAAATTCTAAATCAAGCTGCGCCGATGTTAACTGTGCTTGTAGCGCCGCTAGTTGCGCTTCGCGTTGGCGCAGTGTTGAAGTGCGTGCTTGTGCTTGCTCAGTTGAAATAGCTTTACGCTGCGTTAAGCGTACCGCACGGGTTGCTTCACTGCTTGCTTGTTCAAGCGCTGCTTTTGCACTGTTAACTTGCGCCTCAAGGCTGGCAACCTTGGCTGTAAATGAACGGTTATCTAATTGAAATAACACGTCGCCCTTATTTACCAAGTCGCCTTCGTTAAACTCGATGCTGTCGATAACACCCGATACTCGTGGCATTAAAGCAACTTCTTGAGGCGATTCTAAGCGAGTTGTGTAGGTGTGCCAGCTTTGTACCGGTTTAACAATAACCTTGGCAACATCTATTGGCTGATGTTGCGCTGTTGGAGCCGACTGAGCCGTGCTTTCATCGGCACAACTTGTAAGTGTTAAGGATGCTGTAGCCAGTGCTACAGCAATTAAATGTTTGTTCATTACGACGCTCCTTTATAATTAGCGTTGCATGGTACGGAACAATCGTGCTGACAAAAATAATAGATTTCTAAATTCATTAATGCCAAAATGGCATCAATAAACTCTTTTTGGTAATATTATGGATACAACTAGTCGACTTTTAATGTTACTTGAAGTGGTTGAACAAGGCTCATTTGCCAAAGCAGCTGAAATACGTAATATTGACCGCTCCGTTATATCAAAACAAATTAGCCGTTTAGAAGATGAGCTTGGCGTGAGGTTGTTAAACAGAACAACACGTTCTTTTTCGCTTACTGCAGCGGGCGCCGAAATGATAAAAAAAGCAGCCGACCTTAGAGAGCTGCTAGGTGAAACCCTGCGCATGGCCGAAAACTATCACCAAGAGCCGCGTGGATTATTAAAAATAACAGCGTCAACCATTATTGGTCGCCGTTATTTACAACCTGTTATTAATGATTTTCAAAAACGCTTTCCACAAGTAGAAGTAGAATTACGTTTAGATGACCGCTTGGTCGATATAGTATCTGAAGGGTTTGATTTAGCATTTAGAATTGGCGAGCCAAAAGATTCATCGCTCATTGCGCGTAAAATTGCCCGTAATCGTTTATTAATATTAGCAACACCTGAATTTGTAAAAACCTATGGCATGCCTAAAACTATGAGCGATCTGGCTCAATTACCGGCGGCAAGCTATAAAAGCAATGCATTTAGAGTGGATGCAATAAATTACTATAACGATAAAGGTGAGGCTTGCGAGCAAAAAATAAGGAGTGTGTTTCGGGCTAACGACGCTGAAGTATTGCTAATGAAAACACTCTCTGGCACCAGTTACTTTTTGGCGCCTGCATTTTTACTCGATAACGAAGTTATTGATGGCGAGTTAGTGCCATTACTTACCAATATAAAAATAATGGACCACAGTGCTATGTATGCGTTATATCCGCATCGCGACTTACCGGTCAGAACGCGACTATTTTTTGATGCTGTGCGCGAGTATTTAGGCAAAGATAAACCGATTTGGGAAAACAGTATCCCAAATTTTGATCACATGTATTAATCGTTATATAAGCGCTGTTTTGTCACTTTTAACCGCTGGATAATAAACGCTATTGCGCCCTAAATCTTTGGCTTTATAAAGCTGTTTATCGGCTGCTTTAAGCAATTCATTGAGTGATTGTTGGGGTTTATAATTTGCAACGCCAATACTTGCTGTTAGGTTTATTTTATAGTTATCAACGTTTATGTATTTATTTTCCAGTGCAGCTCTTACTTTTTCGGCAACAGCAAGCGCTGCATGCTCACTATTAAACGAGCTTATAAGTGCAAACTCCTCGCCCCCGACCCTAAAAACATAACCTTTAGCAAAAGTAACTTTTAATAGCGTGGCTACTTCTATCAATACTTTATCGCCCACATCGTGGCCGTATTTATCATTTATTTGCTTAAAATAATCTAAATCAACTAAAAACAAGTAAAGCTGGGCACGCTCACGTAACTCAACCGAAAAATAATGATTCATTGCCAAACGATTACCCGCTCCGGTCAGAGGATCAAGCATGGCAAGGTTTTTAAGTCTTTTTGAAAACTGCGAGCGGCTACTTTCAAATGTATGTGAAATAGCCCAAATAACAATATAAGCAAATAATATATTTAAACATAAATTAAGAGAAGTAAAAGGAGCTAACGAGGATTTATTAATTAATACAATACTTTGCAAGCTGAGCAAAACAATGGAAAAAATAAATCCATAGTTTTTTCCTAGTAATAAATAATACAAAGTAGGCAGCACAAACGCCCAAACAAACACCCCATTACTAGGTGCGGCTATATAAGCTCCAAAAACCACAATAAAAGAAATAAAGGCACACATAACAACAGACTGCCAAACTTGCACCGGGTGTTTACCCAAACGAAAATAAATGCAAAAACAATACAGCGAAAAAACAACTTCAAAATAACCAAGCACACTTAAATTATTCACAGTAAGATTAAAACCTGCAAATACCAACGCCAAGCAACCAAAGCATAAGCTGACCCATTTGAGAACATTTTTCCTTAAAAACTCTGTACTATTAAGTGCTGCTATATCCATTTATGAAACTTGATAAAAAATAAAAAATTAGTTTAACGTGAAACATAAATATAACAAAATAGTTTACCTACAATAGCAGCCCTGCTGGTAAATAATTATATAAAAATTCGTTACTGTACTGCGTAAAAAACCTAATCAGCAATAAGATCGTCCACCGTCTCTATCAACTCAGCAAAGTGCTTATTTACGTGGCGGCGTTGTTTATCCGATAAAGTACTATTTAAACTAACAAGCAAATTTACATGAGCCATTAAATTAGCTTGGTTTTTGGCCGCTAATTCTTCACTAATAAAATATTCACGATCGGTAATTATAATGCTCATTTGCTGCTCAACATTACGCAACTCATAATTAAAAGCCTGTTGCAGTGCGTTTAACCTATTTTGCTTATAACGCTGCCAAAGCACAAAGGTATTAATATGCTGCTCGTTAGCTACTGTTATAAGCTGTGTTTGCTGCTTAGTTAATTTCCCTAACCAATCTTTATAATAACTAAGCTGCTCTTTTAGGCGCTCTTCGCTAAGTTGTTGCGTCGTTTGCTCTTGATACTGTTTTAACTCGTCAGCTAAGTTAGCTTGTATGTTAGTTACAAGCTCTTGTTGTTGCTTGGTACTGAGTGTTTTAGCCAATTCTATTAAAGGCGCTTTAACCTGTACTAATAAATTGCTCCAATGCAATTTAGCTACAGTAACCTGCTGTGTTAAATCGCTGATATTAAACTCACTATTAAATGTTTTTTGTAACTTGATAAGATCTTGCTTGTACTTAGGCAGCTCTACCTGACGATGCCAATTACGGGTTTGTTTAATTATAATTTTAAGCTGTTTTGCTTGGCTACTGTTTAGGTCTATGTAGTCATCTACCCAAAATGATGATAGCCAAGGTAAATTGTTATAAGCAAAAGAAGTAGAGCAGCTAGCTAAAAGTACAAAGCTGATGACTACCATTGCATGTATTATTTTTTTTGTATTTATTTTAATTAACATAACTCTCCTGCGCACACACAAACTTGATAATAGTTTTTATTTGCATTTGACTTTAATTTAAATCTAACTGATAATCACTCGCACAAGTTAAATGTACCGACCTCAGTGCCCAAGGATGAACTTTAAGCACGGATGCTGTTATTTTATTTAAGCACGTAATACTTATGTAGCTCAGGTTTTAATAAACAAAGTTTAGCTTACATCTTCATTTTTCATATTAGTGACGGTTGATATGACCCAAAAGCCCGAAAGGGCTTTTTTTACTGCTTTAAATTTTTTGTAATATCTGTATCTTACACTGCTAAAACAACTCTGCTCGGCTTTAAGCTATAATAAGCGTACTTTGCATTTGCTAATGCGGTGCTTAATACTAAAGCCAGCGTAATGCATAACAAGCAATAAACTTTGCACTTTAATTTTTAAACGTTGCATTACCTCATTTAGCGCAAAATTTTAAATAGAATAATGTTTAAATAGTACACATTGCAACTATCACTTATTGGAGACATTCTTATGTCACAGTTTAATTTTAAAACCTTACTCCTAGCGGGCATTTTACTTAGTAGCCCTTTCGCTCATGCTGGGTTAGAGGAAGGGATCAAAGCCGCTAATGAAGGCGAATTTGCACAAGCACTAAAAGAGTTTAATTACCTAGCAGATAAAGGCTTTGCCCCTGGTATTTATGAGCTGGGTAAATTATATGAAGGTGGGTATGGTGTAACGCGTGACTACCGTAAAGCTGCTCAACTTTATCAACAAGGGGTAGCAAAAAATCACCCCGATTCTATGTTTGCTTTAGCCGTTTTATACGATGAAGGCAACGGGGTAAAACTCGACAAACAAATGGCAATAAAGTTATTTGAACAAGCGGCAAACAAAAACCTACCCGCTGCACAATTTAACCTAGGCGTTATGTATGCCAATGGTGATGGCGTAAGCGTAGATTATGAACTTGCTAAAACGTGGTATGAAAAAGCTGCAGCCAATAATTATACTTTGGCGCAATTTAATTTAGCTTTAATGTACTTTGAAGGCTTAGGCATGCCTAAGAATTTAGAAAAGTCATATATTTGGAACACCATTGCCGAGTATAACGGCAGTATGCAAGCAAGCCATAGTCGCAAGCTCGACGAGCAAAAAATGCTGCCCAAAGAAGTGGAAGAAGCAAAAGAAAAAGCCGACGCTATTTATACCAGAATTTTAGCCGGCACTTACGCTGGTGAAGGGCGGTTGTTTTAATAAACTGCTTTAAACGCTGTTTTAATTAATTGCTCTAAAACAGCGTTTAAATAACAAGGCTAAGCTCGCTAATACTAACTAATGCAGTAAGATGAGTTTAGCCTTTTTGTTATATTCACTACTTTTTAATATAAAGCCACTTTAATAACTTAATTAGTACTTTGCTTTGTTTAAGTAGCATGCCGATACGTGGATTGAATGATCCAGAAACCAGCGTGTTTTTAGCATGGCTAAAGGTTAAAAACCCTTCATTAGCATGATAATGCCCCATTCCAGAATGCCCCACTCCACCAAACGGCGCATCATCGGCAGTTACTTGCACTAAGGTGTCGTTAACCGCAACAGTACCACTTAGTGTTTGCTTTATAATATATTCTTGAATTTGTTTATTTTGCCCTAAAATATACAAGGCTAATGGGTGATGATGCTGCTTTATATAACTTATTGCGTGCTCTAAGTTGGTGTAACTCATTACAGGTAATATTGGGCCAAATAGCTCATCTTTCATTAATTGCATGTCATCGGTTACTTGGGTGACAATATGTAGCCCCATTCGATGTTTATCTGGGTCTTGCTGGTTATCTTCAAGAGGTTTAATTATGGTTGCGCCTAGCTGCTGTGCTTGTTCTAAATAACCAGATAAGCGTGCATAGTGAGCGTCGCTTGCAATAGAGGTTAAATTTTTACCTTCTACCCCTTGTTTGTAGTGTTTTTTATATAATTCACACAAGTGTTGCACCAATTGATGCTCAAGCTCTTTGGGTACAAATACATAATCGGGGGCAACACAAATTTGCCCAGCATTGGCCATTTTACCAAAGAGTATTGCTTGCGCCGCTTTTTTAATATCTGCTTTTTCAGTAATAATAACAGGCGATTTACCGCCAAGCTCTAAGGTAACTGGCGTTAAATTAGCACTTGCAGCGCCCATTACTAACTTACCTACCGCAATTGAGCCTGTAAAAAACAGGTGTGCAAATGGCAGCGATGAAAACTCACTAGCAACGTCACTCCCCCCTTGTATTATTTTACAATGCTGCTCTAGTTCACCACTAAATAGCTTTTCAAGCACTTGATTGGTGTGGGGGGTAAACTCACTGAGCTTCAACATTGTACGATTACCCGCTGCCAATGCGGTAATAACAGGCACAATGGCAAGCTGTATTGGGTAATTCCAAGGCGCTATAATGCCAACCACGCCTTTAGGCTGGTATGTTACGCTCACCTTTGAAGGCCATAAGCTTAAACCTACTGAGCGCTTGCTTGGTTTAGACCACTTTGGTAGTTTTTTTATGGTGTGCGCTAAGGCTTGCATGGTGGGTAATATATCGCCTAGCAAGGTGTCAAATGCGGTGCGATAACCAAAGTCTTTTGATACTGCATCTATCAGCTCTTGCTCAAACTCTACAATACGACTACGCAATTGCTTTAACACTGTGATGCGTTTATTAATCGACAAGTAAGGAGTTTTTATAAAGTACTGTTGTAACTCATCAAATTGTGTAGTTAACGAAGGTGTTTGCGGTGCGTCGATAGTCAAAATAGATTACTCAAATTTTAAAGTTATTTGAGACTATAACCTTGTTCTGTAATACGAGCAATAAAGAGTAATTTTGCATAGTATTGAACTATATACAAAACTACTCTGGTTTTGGTTGGAACTAAGTGGTAACTGTTGCAGCTATTGGCTGTTGTTTAGTAGCCAATAGCTGCGTAATTTAAAAGCCAAATACTTGCGCTGCAATTGTCATTGTTACTAAGGTAATTAAAACAATTGCCACAATATTAAGCACAAAGCCTGCGCGTATCATGTCGCGCATTTGTATTTGCCCTGAGCCAAACACAATTGCGTTTGGTGGGGTGGCTACTGGCATCATAAACGCACAACTACAAGCAATCGCCGCCGGAATAACCCACACAAGTGGTGAGCCTGCAATGGATTCTGCAACGGGGCCAAGTAAGGGTAAAAAACCAGCCGCGGTGGCTGTGTTACTGGTGATTTCGGTTAAAAATGTAATTAGTGCAACGACCACTAAAATACTCATAACGAGAGGAATAGCACTCGCGCCTTGAATCATTTGTGCAATATATTGCGCCAAGCCCGATGACTTTATTTGCGAGGCAAGTGTTAAGCCACCACCAAACAATAATAATACGCCCCATGGCACTCTAGCAGCACTTTCCCAATCTAAAATACGCTCGTTAGTGCCTTTATTTGCAGGCAATACAAATAATAATAACGCCGCTGCAATCGCAATAGTGGTGTCAGAAATACTCAAACCACTAAACTCGCCTAGCAAAGGTCTAAATATCCAACACGCGGCAGCAAGCACAAATACAAATAACACGCCTTTTTCGGCGCGTTGCATTTCACCAAGTGCTTTTAATTGTTCAGTAAATACAGCTTTGGTGTCTATTTTTTGATTATTTTTAATACCTGCGTCTACTTTATAAGCAAACTTTGTAAGCCAAATCCAACTAATAAACAGCATACTTACCGCCAGTGGCACACCGACTAGCATCCACTGTGCAAAGCCAATTTCTATTTGGTAGCTATCGGACAAGTAAGCTGCCATTAAAGCATTAGGCGGAGTACCGATTAATGTTGCAATACCACCAATACTCGCACCATAAGCAATAGAAAGTAGTAAAGCTTTTCCAAATCCTTCATTGCTAGGATCTGACTGCTTTACTAAATGTGTAATAGACAAAGCTATTGGTAGCATCATCACTGCAGTGGCTGTATTTGACATCCACATAGATAAAAAGGCCGTAACCAGCATCATAGCTAAAATTTGTAAGCTAGGCTTAGTGCCTGCATACAACATGGTGCTCAGTGCTATGCGTTTATGTAACCCCCAGCGCTCCATTGCGATAGAAATTAAAAACCCACCTAAAAATAAAAATATTAATGGATGAGCATAAGGCGCGGCTACACTTTTCATACCTGCTATACCAGCCAGTGGCGATATAACAAGTGGCAATAAAGCAGTCGCCGGAATAGGCACTACTTCGCTTACCCACCACGACGCCATCCAAAATGCTAACCCAGCAGTTTTAAACGCTGCACTGGACATGCCCGTAGGGGGATCGAGTAAACAGGTCAATAGCATTATGCTTGGCCCAAGTAGTAGTAATAACCATTGCTTAAATTGGTTTTTAGGCGCGTTATTTTGCAAAATTTGTTGTGTCATTTATCTAAACCTTAAAATTTGTACCTAAGACCAAGCGCTAAGCTGCTATCGGCGTTTTCTTCTAAGTCTAAGTCTGTATATAAAAGATAAGCCGTGGTTTGTTTATCAAATACATAGTCTAAACCTGTACTCCACTGAGTGGCTTCTGACTCTTGACGCAGTGCTGAGTCATCTTTTGCAAACTGTAATTTAGGAACCCATTTATCTAAGGTATAGCTTGCACTTAGTACATAGCCATTGCCTGATTTAGTGCCATCTATTGACTCTGAGTGTTGATACAAAGCACCTAGCTGTAACTGCTCAAACTTATAAACACCTGCAATCCGACTCGCTTTAATATTATTAAGTGAGTCAACATGGCTTAAAGAAATATAATATGGCGTATTGTTTAAATTACGATCACCGTAAATAAGTGTAGCGGCAAAACCCGCTTGGTTATCTTTATTATCGTCTTTGGGGGCATAAGTAAATGAAAACTGAGCATTATGCCAATAGTTTGAAGTGTAAGTGATGGTATCGCCAAGGCGGTCTTGCCCAGCAATAACTTGTGCTATATCGGCTTGTGTTTCGTTAAAATTATCCAGCTTACCTTCTGAGTATTTAAAGCGGGTATCGTTTCTACCGACAACTATTTCACCAAATGCACCTTTTAAACCTAAATAGGTATTACGCGCTGCAAACGGCTCGTTAGTATCGTCATGTTCAAAGCCCTTTACTTGTACTTCGTATTTAAATACTGCGCTAACATACTCGTTAAGTGTGTGTTGTCCTTTGATCCCTATGCGTGAAAATGGCGCGTCTATTTGTGTGCCTTCATCGGCGTAGCGCATAACGCCTGTATCGGTTTTAGCTATTTGTACTTCTGCTTTACCATACACAGAATATTCAGCAGCTAATACCATATTAGGTAAGGCAGTTATGCTACACAATAAAGCAAGCGCAGAGCGTTTAACGTGTGTGTTGTTTATCATCATGTGTCCTAAAAATTAGAATCTACTTATTGTTGTACACCCATTAAGCAAAATGATGGCCAACTACTAAATAAACATAAATTTCAGCAAGTTAAATGATTAACACTGTTTTTAAAGCAAAAAAGTGTGCGGATATCCGCACACTTTTATTTAAAAACATCACCTTTATCGCACACTACTACATGCCCTAATCAGTAAACATATCCCGATTTAGACCATATTTACTCATTTTGTCGTACAAGGTTTTACGCGCAATTTGCAGCGTGCCCATGGTGTTTTTTATACTGCCATGGTTACGCTCTAATGCTTCTTCTATTAAAGATTGCTCATAATAACTGACCTTTTCGGCCAAACTTAAATCTTGTGATAACACTTGTTGATCAGCTGAATTACTTTGCGCAAATGCTAATTCAGGCCCTAACAATACTGCTCGCTCTGCTTGGTTTCTTAGTTCACGCACGTTACCTGGCCAGTCATAGGCTAATAAACGTTGTTCTAACTCTACATTTAATGCCCCAAGTGGTTTATAAAACCGCGTTGCCGCAATTGAGCTAAAATGCTTAAATAATAAAGGAATATCAGCTTTTCGATCGCGCAGCGCTGGAATGCTTACTTTGACCAAACTAAGGCGATAATATAAATCGGCTCTAAACCCACCTTCATTCACCAATGCCAGTAAATCAACTTTAGTAGCAGCAACAATGCGAATATCTAAGTTAACGGTATGATTAGCGCCAACCGGCGTTACCTTTCGCTCCTCTAGTACACGCAGTAACTTTACTTGTAACGACAACGGGGTGCTTTCTATTTCATCTAAAAAAACAGTGCCACCTTGGGCAAATTCAAATTTACCCTTTCTATTTTTTGTGGCCCCTGTATATGCACCGCTTACAGCACCAAACAGTTCACTTTCTATGAGCTGCTCTGGCACAGCACCACAGTTAATCGCCACAAATTGACAGCTTGAACGGTTACTGTGGTCATGTAAGTAACGTGCAACCAGCTCTTTGCCAGTCCCAGTTTCACCTTCAATTAATATATCTGCAGGAGTATCTATCACGGTATTAAGCAGCTTCATCATGTGCTGCATTTTAGGCGTATCACCTAAAATACGCACACCCGGCGCTGAGGTTTTTTCTACCGCGCGTTTAAGAGCGCGGTTTTCCATTACCAGGCTGCGTTTATCGCACGCTCTGGCAATACAATCTATTAAATGCTCGTTAAGGGGTTTTTCAAATAAATCATAAGCGCCTAACTGCATCGCTTTTACCGCCACCGACACATCGGCATACCCAGTTAAAAATATAACCGGTAACTCACTATCAAACGCTTTTATTTGCTCAAGTAACGTAAGCCCGTCCATTGCTGGCATATTAATGTCGCTAAGGACCACGCCGCTATAGCCTCGGCTTAAGCGACTAAGCGCCGTTGCCCCATCACTAAAACATTGAACTTGGTAGCCTTCCAAAGTGAGTAATTGATTTAACGAATCGCGGATCATCGCCTCATCATCAATAACCATTACCTGTTTACAAAGCAGTGGCTCAATCATGTTGTGACTCCGCAGTACTCCAAAGACAAATAATAAACTGCGCCCCCCCTTCTGGGCGATTATGCGCACTTAAACGACCATCAAACGAGTCGATGATTTGCTTAGATATTGATAAACCAAGGCCTAAACCGGTACTCGACTTGGTACTATAAAATGGTTCAAAAATAGAGCCTAAAGTATGGTGTTCTATGCCAGATCCTGTATCTAATATCGATAGTTTTACGCGTCCATCAAAGCATTCAACTTCAAAACTTAATTGCCGCGTTGCGCAGTTACTCATTGCCTGCGATGCATTAGTAATAACGTTAACTAATACTTGTTCAAACTTAAGCGAATCGACCAAAACGGTAATATTTTGCTCAAACTGCGGAGGAATAACGCTAATATCATCTTGTTTTAGTTGTGAATGAGTGATCATTAAAGCGTTATTTAATAATGCCGACAAAGGGTGCGGCCTTAGTTGCATTTTTGAAGGTTTACTAAAGTGTTTTAATTGCGCAACAATTTTATGCACCCTCTCCACTAAGCCCTCAATAATGACTAAGTTCTCGTTTAATGCTGTTAACTTACCTTTATTTAGCAATATTTTTGCACTGGCTAAATAAGCGTTCATGGCACACAAAGGCTGGTTAATTTCATGGTTTATGCCTGCGCTTAATTGCCCTATGGTGGCAAGTTTTGCAGACTGTACTAAAGCGGTTTGAGCTTTTTCAAGTGCTTGGGTACGCTCAATCACTTTTTGCTCTAAACTGTGCCTAGAATAAAGTAGTTTTTTATAACCAGCAAAACGTGCAAGTAAGCTATAAACGATAAAAATAAACACACAATAAAAAATCATCAACCATAACAACCGAGGTAGCTGCATGGCTGCTATGTTAGAAACATCTACTAATACGTTCATTTGAGCATTAAAGTGTTTTAATGGCTTAGAGGCCACTACATATAAACGCTTAGCAATTTTAAATTGTGCAATGTTTTGGCTATTAAATTGTTGTAAAGGAATAAGACCCGGCTGGTAGTCTAAATAAGCACGACGTTGATTTATTTCCCGCCTGGCTGCAATATCCAGCTCTTGAAAGCTGTTTAAACGCCAATTAGGCTCATCCGACATAGCAATAACACTATCTGCTAATTGTAAATAAAAATGACTACCTGCTGCCGTATTAAGCAGCGATCTGTCGTCTTCAAACTTAGCAACATTTACTTTTAGCGCCACAACCCCAATTGCTTTACCTTCATGATAAATAGCCTGCGAAAAATATAATCCACGCTCTTTTGAACGCTGACCAAGCGCAAAATAAGCTACCTTTTCACCCGCAAATGCTTGTTTAAAATACGGTCGAAATGAAAAGTTACTACCTAAAAAAGTATAATCGGCCTGCCAATTGCTGCTCGCAACAACCTCGCCCTGAGTATTAAGTATATAAATATCAGATGCGCCACTGGCTTTTTGTATATCCGCTAAGTAGTTGTTAATAGCGCTATAATGCTCTTCTTCGTTATTAGTAAAGCGAATGAGTAAGTTGTTATTGGTGAGTAATTGCGGGATCGCAGCAAATCGAGCAAGCTCATTATCAATGTAGTTATTTAATTGGCTTACTTGTTGGTCGGCTTGTTTTTTTGCTTGCTCTAAGTCATGTATTCGACCAAACCAAAAAGTGACTGTTAACAACAAGAGTAGCAATAAAAATGCGAAAATAATTTTTTTAGGAATGAAGAACATAAACGCCTATAAAACGGGTAATGTTAGCTATTAATAATGGGGTATAGTTTATCTGCATAATGCAAAGAGAGATATAAACTTTTTGTTAACAATTGTATTAAAAACATAAAAACCGTGAAATAAGGCAATTTCACGGTATAAAAGTATAATTAAGCTTTGGCTAGCTTTGGTTTATTTTTAACATATTTATATAAACCAATTAAAGAGGCTGCAATCCAAAATATTTCAATTACAAAACTGGCTAAATTAAAGTTATAACAAAGACTAATAAGCAGCAATATAGCGCCGGTTAAGTTCATCATGTTATAAAGCAAACTCGCTGGTGATACTTTATTTAGTTGTAACAAAAAAAATGAACCCACTACTAAAGCAGTACCCGTCATACCTACAATATCAAATAAAAGTGCAATCACACGTCTATCCTTTTCCATTTTAAAAACCCAATTGACTGGCCCGATCCGTGGGGAGGGTATTTTTCAATCATTGAAACAGCAAAACCGGTTAAGTTTATCAATGTAGCAAATTCAATCAAGGGCTTATGTCCGCCCTAATCTGAATATTGAAATAAACAGATGCCTTATTTAAAAGTAACTTTTCCACCAATCATTTTATATGCAGCTGTGCCTTTAATAATTGCGGGCCGCGCAAATGGGCGTTCGCATTTTGGGCAAATACAAGGCTGCTTAGTATAGTCTTGGCTAATGCGCTCAATAAAACATTTAACTAACGCACCTTTTCCCCCTTTACGGTACTTAAATAAAGGTGCCCTGCAGCTTGAGCAAAATATATCGACCGTTTTGGTTGGCCCTTTTTTATTTGGCTTTGCCATTTGTCCTCCATTTTGCAGTAATTTAATTAACTAAGCGTTATAAAATCAAGGCTGATTAAAATTCCCCCAGCACCGCTGCTGTTAATTTGGCTAACTCATGGGGGTTAATTGCAATGTCTAAGCCTCGTTTACCTGCACTTACATAAATACATGCAAATTGTGCAGCGCTGCTGTGCAAAAAAGTGGCAAGACGTTTTTTTTGTCCCAGTGGGCTCACGCCTCCTAATACATAACCTGTGCTTGTTTGAACTTTTTTTGCCGCAGCCATAGCTACCTTTTTAGCGCCACACAATGAGGCAAGCAGCTTTAAGTTAACTTGCTGAGAAACAGGTGTAATGGCGACTATGAGCTGTCCATCTTGGTTTTCCAGCACTATGGTTTTAAACACCTGATCCCTATTAAGGTTTAGCTTTTGGGCTGCTTCAAGGCCAAAGTTAGTGGTGTTTGGATCGTGCTCATAGCTTAATAATTCAAAGCCAATTTTTTGTTTTTTCAGTAACTCTATTGCTGGTGTCATATGTTGCTACACTATTATTTTAAGCAAAAAAAACGACGCTCTAAAAAGCGCCGTTTAATATTATAAAACACATTAAATTATTTAGTTAAATCATCAAAAAACTTTTTAACACCGTCAAAAAAGCCTTGCTCTTTAGGACGGTTTTTTGAGCTATCTTTGCCCATGCTTTCTTCTAATTCTTCTAATAATTCACGCTGACGTTCGTTCAGGTTTATTGGTGTTTCAATAACCACTTTACAAATTAAGTCGCCTATTGCACCACTGCGAACAGATTTAACGCCTTTGCCACGCATACGGAACATTTTGCCCGTTTGTGTTTCAGAAGGAATTTTCAGCTTAGCGCGTCCATCAAGTGTTGGCACTTCAATTTCGCCACCAAGACCCGCTGTAGTAAAGCTAATAGGAACTTCACAATGTAAGTTATTTGCGTCACGTACAAAAATACGGTGTTCACGAACAGATACTTGCACATACAAGTCGCCAGAAGGCGCACCATGCATTCCCGCTTCGCCTTCGCCCGTTAAGCGAATACGATCGCCGGTATCAACACCCGCAGGAATTTTAACCGATAAGGTTTTCGTTTTTTCTACGCGGCCTTGTCCATGACAGCTGTCACAAGGGTTAGATATAATCTGACCTTGCCCCTGACACGTAGGACACGTTTGCTGAACAGCAAAAAAGCCTTGGCGCATTTGTACTTGCCCAGCACCATGACACGTAGTACATGTTTTAGGCTTAGAGCCAGCCTTTGCACCGCTGCCATCACATGGATCACAACCTACCCAGGTTGGTATTTTAATTTCGACTTCTTTACCACGAACCGCTTCTTCTAAGCTTAAGTCCATGTTGTAACGCAAATCAGATCCACGTTGCTGACGAGATTGACGTCGACCACCGCCGCCACCAAAAATATCGCCAAAAACATCACCAAAAACATCGCCAAAGTCGCCATGACCGCCGCCAAAACCACCATGACCACCACCGCCGCCACCTTGCTCAAAAGCTGCATGGCCGTATTGGTCGTAAGTTTGACGTTTTTGCGCGTCAGTTAATATCTCGTAAGCTTCTTTTACTTCTTTAAACTTTGTCTCAAGCTCTTTGTCGCCTGAAGTACGATCTGGATGATATTTCATCGCTAAGCGTTTATACGCTTTTTTAATGTCTCGCTCACTCGCATCTTTGCTTACGCCGAGGACTTCGTAATAATCGCGTTTTGACATATCTACCACACTACTCTTTTCTATTTGCAGCTAGGCTGCTTGATAAACCGATAAATCGTATCGATTTACCACCTAATTCTCATGCAAAAGGCGCGTCAAGCTATTGCCTGCGCGCCTCAATCGTTCATTCTAACTTAAACACTTAACTAAGTTACAGTGCTTTGTGTTAGCTAGAAGCGTAAGCAACAATTACTTGTCGTCTTTAACTTCTTCAAACTCTGCATCAACTACGTCGTCATCTTGCTTAGCAGATTGTTGTTGCTCGCCTGCGTCAGCTGAACCTTGTTGAGCTTTAGCTTGTGCAATTTCCATAAGCTTTTGAGACTTTTCAGCAAGCGCTTGAGTTTTAGCTTCAATTTCGTCTTTCTTGTCACTCTTAATAGCAGTTTCAAGGTCAACCACAGCCGCTTCAATCGCTTCTTTGTCTTCACTTGGAAGTGCATCGCCAGCTTCTTCAATTTGCTTGCGTGTACCGTGAACCATTGCATCTGCTTGGTTACGAGTCGCTACTAGCTCTTCGAATTTTTTGTCATCTTCAGCATGCGCTTCAGCATCACGAATCATTTGTTCAACTTCTTCATCACTTAAGCCTGAAGATGCTTGAATCGTAATTTTTTGCTCTTTACCTGTATCTTTATCTTTAGCAGATACATGTAAGATACCATCGGCATCCACATCGAATGTTACTTCGATTTGTGGTGTACCACGTTGTGCTGGACGAATACCTTCTAGGTTAAATTGACCTAGAGATTTGTTGTCGCTTGAACGCTTACGCTCACCTTGCAGTACATGAATTGTTACTGCAGACTGATTATCTTCAGCTGTTGAGAAAGTTTGCGATTTCTTAGTAGGAATCGTGGTGTTCTTCTCAATTAGTGCTGTCATTACCGAGCCCATTGTCTCAATACCTAGAGATAATGGAGAAACGTCTAGTAATAGTACGTCTTTAACGTCACCAGCTAGTACACCACCTTGAATTGCCGCGCCTACTGCAACAGCTTCATCAGGGTTAACATCTTTACGTGGCTCTTTACCAAAGAACTCAGCAACTGTTTTTTGTACTAAAGGCATACGTGTTTGGCCACCAACAAGAATAATGTCGTTGATGTCGCTTACTGATAAATCAGCATCAGCAAGTGCACGTTTTAATGGTTCAATTGACTTAGTTACTAAGTCTTCAACAAGTGACTCAAGCTTAGCACGTGTTAGTTTCACGTTCATGTGCTTAGGACCTGTCGCATCTGCAGTTACATACGGAAGGTTTACTTCTGTAGATTGTGCAGAAGATAGTTCAATCTTCGCTTTTTCAGCTGCTTCTTTAACACGTTGCATTGCAAGTGGGTCAGTTTTTAAGTCTAGACCTTGGTCTTTCTTAAATTCAGCTACTAGGTAGTTGATTACGCGGTTATCGAAATCTTCACCACCTAAGTGCGTGTCACCATTTGTAGCAAGTACTTCAAACGTGTGCTCGCCTTCAACTTCATCAATTTCAATAATTGATAAATCGAAAGTACCGCCACCTAAGTCGTATACTGCAACAATGTTTTCACCACGATTTTTGTCCATACCGTAAGCAAGTGCTGCAGCAGTTGGCTCGTTGATGATACGTTTAACTTCAAGGCCAGCAATACGACCCGCATCTTTTGTAGCTTGACGCTGTGAATCGTTAAAGTATGCCGGTACTGTGATAACTGCTTCAGTTACTGCTTCACCTAAGAAGTCTTCAGCCGTTTTCTTCATTTTTTTCAGGATTTCAGCAGAGATTTGTGGTGCAGCGCGTTTTTCGCCGCCCGCTTCAACCCATGCATCACCGTTATCGGCTTTAACAATTTTAAATGGCATGATGCCGATATCGCGCTGTACTTCTTCGTCTTCAAAACGACGACCAATTAAACGCTTAATAGCAAATACTGTGTTTGTTGGGTTAGTAACCGCTTGACGTTTAGCTGGCTGACCAACTAAAGTTTCACCGTCTTGCGTATAAGCAATAACAGACGGGGTTGTGCGATCGCCTTCCGCGTTTTCAATAACACGTGCTTTGCCACCATCAAGTACTGCAACACAAGAGTTTGTAGTACCTAAGTCTATTCCAATAATTCTACCCATGAAATTTCTCCAACTTCAATATTCGTTAATACGTTCGATGACTAGTTAATAGGGATGCTGCAAACTTAATTCAACTGTAAAAATGAAAAAAATATCATTTTTTTTGATTTTTTTACAAAATAAGCTAAATAAAGTGCAATATTTGCTAGCAACGCTGGTTTTTACGCCGTTTGTATTGAACTTTAATTGCTGGTCTGACAAGTTTGGCTGTGTTATATATTTAGTAATTCGTACTTTTAAGGACACGCTAACTAATGAATTTCGATCATTTACTGCAACAAGCCGCTAATATTAATAATAAAGACGACACTAATAATGTGGCAAACACCATGCAGTTTGAAGCTAATTGGTGCCAAGGGCGCACCGCTTTTGGTGGGTTATCTGCAGCACTTTTATATCAAGCAATGAGAGCTCAAGTAAATAGTGAGCGCCGGTTATTATCTTTAAGTACTAACTTTGTTGGCCCGCTGCTTGCCGATACGCCATTTTCTTTATCTGTAGAAATACTGCGTGAAGGCAAAAGTAGTACTCAAGTACTGGCCAAAGCAATTCAAAATGAACAAGTGTGTGTCATTGTACAAGCCTGCTTTGCTAGTAACCGCAACTCAGCTATTAATGTACCCGTTGCAAAGTCGTTAGGCTTACAGGAAGTTAATGAGCGCCATACATTGCCATTTATACAAGGGCAAATGCCGGAGTTTTTTCAACATGTTGATTTATGCCCACAACAAGGTGCTATGCCTTTTAGCAGTGCAGAAACCTCCCATTTAGGCGGGTGGATGCGCTTTAAAGAAACTCCAGCGGCCATTACAGAAGCACATATTATAGCGCTAACCGATGCATGGCCTCCTACTTTATTACAAATGTTTAAACAACCAGCGCCTGCCAGTAGCATGTCGTGGTATTTAGAATTTGTGCAAGCGCCTAACTTAACTCCTGGTCAATGGTTGGGCTTTGAAGCAATTACCCATCATGCAAAAGGTGGTTACGGCTTAGAAGACGGCTGTATTTGGTCGCAATCGGGTGAGCTGATTGCCCTTACTCGCCAAACAGTGGCATTATTTGATTGATGTATAAGCAGTGGTATTAGCTATATATAATGTAGCGAGTGCCACTGCAATGCACTCTTAACTAATAATTAATTACGCTCAACAACAGTTATAACATTTGTATTTAGGCGATAATTATAGCAAAATTTAACTCTTTGTTTAATTCTAAGCGAACACTTTGCAAATAGCGTGTCCTTGTTGCGACTATATTATTGAGGTCCCCCTGGTTGAGGCTAAAAATGTCGCAACGTGCCCCCATTGCGGGCATAAGGTTTCCGACTCAGATACAGATCACGACAGCCGAGTTGTAGCCCTGAGCTTTAGTGCCTTGCTAATGCTACTCAGCAGCATGTTTTATCCTTTTATTTCGTTTAGCAGCAGTGGTATTACGCAAACTATAACCTTGCCCGATGCCGCGCGTATTTTATTTAATTACGATAGTAACTTGTTAGGGCTGTTTATTGATTTAAGTATTATAGCCCTGCCTATGAGCTTACTTATTATACTAATACCATTACATTTAGGCGCGCTTAGAGCGCTACCTCAAGGTATTGCTCGACGATTATTAAAATTTACCCTAGCGCTTGAGCCTTGGATTATGTCGGAGATTTTTCTCATTGGCGTACTTGTCAGTATGGTTAAAATAATGTCTCTCGCCGATATTAGTTTTGGGGTGAGCTTTTGGGCTTATGTGGGCTTTGTTATTTTATATATTAGTGCGTTAACACATTTAAACCGCCCCCGCTTGTGGGCACAAATTGGCCCAGTAGAAAAACTTGAAAATATAAACCTTACTCAGCGCGCCATTGATAACGATATTAAAGCTTGTCATGTGTGCCATCAACTATGCACGCAAAGTGTTTGTAATCGCTGCCATAGTAAAACCTATATTAGAAACCCCAACAGTGTACAAAAAGCTACGGCTTGGTTAATTACCTCTATTATTTGCTATATTCCAGCCAATGTTTTACCCATTATGTATACCACCAGTTTAGGCGATGAAAGCCCTTCAACCTTAATTGCTGGTGTTATTGCACTGTGGCAAAATGGCTCATACCCTATTGCCATGATTATATTTATTGCCAGTGTTGTAGTCCCACTTGCAAAGGCTTTAGTATTGAGCTTTTTGTGTTTTATGGTTGCCAAACCCGCAAATGATCACACCATAGGGTATACACGTATTTATCAACTTACTGAATTTATTGGGAAATGGTCTATGATTGATGTGTTTGTTGTGGCCATTTTAGTTGCTTTGGTACAATTGGGTAACTTAATGTCGGTAACGCCCGGCTTAGGCGTTGCCTTTTTTACTGTTATGGTACTATGTCAAATGATGGCAGCTCACGCCTTTGACCCACGTTTGCTATGGGATTCACCTAAAAATAATAACGCAGAGAATAATGCATGACCGAAACCGCTAATATTACACAAAAATCAAAAATTTCTGCAATTTGGATTATTCCCGTTATTGCCCTGTTTGTGGGTGTTTGGATGCTGTATCAATACCAAACTAATTTAGGCCCCACTATTTATATAACCATGCCACAAGCGGAGGGGATAGTTGCGGGAAAAACCGAAATTAAAGTACGCAGTGTTAAAATTGGCCAAATAGATCATGTGCGTTTATCCGACTCGCAAGACAGTGTTATTGCCCGCGCTCAAATAGATAAAAACTACGATAACTTACTCACCGAAGATGCCAAAATTTGGGTGGTAAAACCGCGTATAGATGAAACCGGCATTAGTGGCATGAGTACGCTTTTATCAGGTGTATATTTAGAGTTTTCGCCTGGGGAAAGTAAAAAGAAAAAAGAAAAGTTTGAACTACAAGACGAGCCGGCCTTAATCGGTAAAGATGTTAAAGGCGGACGCTTTAAGTTATTGAGCTACAACGCTGAGGTACTTGAAGTAAGTACCGGTATATTTTTCAAAAACTATAAAATTGGGCAAATAGAAACCGCGACATTTGATTGGAAAAACCAAGCCATGAAGTACGGTATTTTTATTAAAGCACCCTACGAAAACCTGATCACCTTAAATTCTATTTTTTGGGTTAACTCAGGTATAGAAATTGACCTTTCTGCTGATGGCATAAACATTAATACCGGATCGCTTAGTAAACTTTTAAAAGGCGGTATATCGGTGGGCTTACCCGATCAACAAGCACCTGGCGATATTGCCCAAAATGAGCATAGCTTTTCGCTTAGTCAAAGCTATAAAGAAGCACTAGAAGAGCGCTTTTACGACTTTGACTACTATCTTATTGAGTTTGAGCAATCAATTCGCGGCCTGCGCGCTGGCGCTCCGGTTGAATACCGAGGAACTCGAATTGGTACAGTAGTAGAAGCCCCTGCCAATGTGATTATTAACGGCAAACCAGCTCACTTTAAAAACCAAAATACGGCTGTACCTGTGCTTATTAAAATAGAATATGGGCGCCTATACCACGATAACGATTTAGCTAAAGAGTATTGGCAAACGAGTTTAAATGGCTGGGTAAACAATGGTATGCGCGCTTCGCTTAAACCGGGTAATTTACTTACCGGTGCTGTGTATGTCGACTTTGACATTTATACCGATGCGCCTGATGCAAAACTAGAAAAACTGGCTCAATATGATGTTTTTCCAAGTATATCTAGCGGTATTACTGTATTAGCCGATCAGGTTTCTGATGTACTTAATAAGGTAAACGAGCTAAAAATCGAAGATAGCCTAGCACAAATGCAAGCCACTTTTAGCGACTACCAAGGGTTGGCCAACGACATGCGCGATTTGCTAAACCAAAAAGACACACAAAATTTACCGGGTGACTTTAATCAAAACTTCAAAAAAATGACCAAGAGTATGGAACAATTTGAAGTCACTATGCGCCAATTTGATAAAACCATGGCCAGCTACCAAGCAGGTTCGCAGTTTAATAATCAGCTACAGCAAACCTTGCAAGAGTTTAAACGTTTAAGTGAGCAGCTACAGCCGCTAACTAAAGGCCTAAATGAGCAGCCTAATATGTTTATATTTGATAAAGCATTACCCGCAGACCCAAAACCAAGGAAGCAATAATGGTTAAATCATCTTTTTTTGTTATTTTACTCGTTTTACTGCTTAGTGGTTGCAGTTCATCAATTCAAACTGCCATCGCGTATTATCAGTTTGAACAACCTATTGTTGCCTCCTCAAGAGATGTAAGTGCAACTGATGCGCAATTAAGAGTACAAACAGTTGTACTGAGGGGCGCCTTAAATAATCGCGGCATTGCTATGAAAATAGATCACAATCAAATTCATGCTGCAAACTATCACTTATGGGGTGAGTCACCTGATTCGATGCTCACCGTAAGTGCCCAACAAACACTCTTTAATGCCCTACCTAACTGGATGGTAATAAAAGGTTTACCGGTGATCACCGAGCTAGATCAACAAACTTTTTATGAATTAGAATATGAAATTCATCATTTTAATGGCGACCTACAAGGCAACGCAGATATATCTGGGCTATGGCGTTTATATTATACCCATCCCGAAACAGGCCGACGCTTATTAAGTTTGCACAATTTTGCTAATGTAACGCAACTCGACGGTGACGGCTATGATGCGCTAGTAGCAACGCTTGAAAAAACCTGGCAAGAAATCAACCTAGCAGTAGCCAAGCAAATTGAACAAACGCGGTTTAAATAATCATTACTAAAATTATTTAATGATATAAAAATAAAGAAACAACGCTGCGGCTTTCTTTATCTATTATTACTTGCCCTTGTGGCTTAAAGCCAAGCTTAATTAACACATTTTGTGATGCGCTATTATCTATTGAGGTAATGGCGCATAATTTATTAATGCCAAATATACTTTTATTTTCAACTAACGCTTTTGCAGCTTCGTAAATATACCCTTGTTTTTCAAACACTGTTAATAACGCAAATCCTATATCGGGGTGCTGCAACATTGCACGGCTATAAAAACCAACAACCCCCACTAACTGCTGATTTTTTAAAGTGATCACATAAGGGCCAAACCCTTGCGATTGGTGCGCCTCACTAAAAGCTTGCTTAATATAGGTTATAGCATCCTCAAGGGTATAAATTTTTTTATCCCCAATGTATTTTATAAAACTTTTTTGATTTACTAACTTTAATAAATCGCCAGCATCTGCTTCAACAGCATGGCGAATAATTAATCGCTCGGTATTAAATTGCCTTCGCATGTATTGTTATCCTTCTGGTTTGTAGCGTTATATTCAGCCAAATAATAAAAATGAGTCAATTAAAGCATTTATTTGTTGACTGAAGATGTAAAGCAGATTACTTTTGCGCCGATGTTTTTATAGGCATAACAAAAGCGGTTGCACTCCTTGCACCGTCTGGCGCCAAGCCAACGCATATTACTGCTGATTATTAATTTAAAATAACAGTTCCCTAGTGATATCGCGTGCAAAAGCAGTGACTTGGAAAGTGATAATACTACTAACTTATCATCTTCTTTGTTTTTGTTAAGCAGTTTAAATTTTTAAATATGCTTTTAATTTTGTGAATACTTAAATGCTTGAACCTTCTGCGTTAAGCTTACTGCCGCCTTTAGTGGTAGTTATTTTGGCTGTAGTACTACGCCGCCCTATTTTATCTTTATTAATTGGTGCCCTTGTTGGGCTCATAATGGCTGATCCCTCGCAGGTATTGGCTAATTTTGCCAGCACCTCACTTAAAGTAATGAGTGACGAAACCATTGGCTGGCTAATATTGGTGTGTGGTGGTTTTGGTGCGTTAATCGCCTTATTAGTCCGTACCGGTGGTGCTTCTGCATTTGGTAAGTTGGCACTTAAATACACTAAGGGCAAACGCTCTTCATTATTTATGACCTTTTGCCTTGGATTAGTTATTTTTATTGATGACTATTTAAATGCGCTTACTGTGGGTGAAACCATGAAACGCATTACCGATAAATTTAAAGTAAGCCGTGAAATGCTAGCCTACGTTGTCGACTCAACTGCGGCACCAATTTGCGTACTTGTGCCCCTATCTACGTGGGCGGTATTTTTTGGTGGTTTACTCGTAGATAACGGTATTGCTGAAGAAGGCAAAGGCATTGCTGTTTACATTCAGGCTATTCCGTATATGTTTTACGCATGGTTTGCGGTACTCGTTGTGCTGTTAGTGGTACTTGGTGTGATCCCTGCTTTTGGCCCAATGAAAAAAGCAGAACAGATGGCACAAATTGAGCAAGCACAAGTCGATCCGGCGCAATACAGTGAAGTACAAACAGCAGACGAGTACGCGGTAAAAGCAGTAGAAGAAAACTTTGAAGATGCTGATCCTAAAGGTAAATTACATAACTTTTTATTGCCTATTATTTTATTAGTCGGCTTTACCGTTTACTTTGAGATAGACGTTTATAAAGGTTTACTGGCCACTATGGCTATAATTTTGCCCTTTTATGCACTACAAAAATTAATGTCGTTTAGTGAAATGATTGAACGTATGCTCGATGGATTTAAAAGCATGATACCGGCTATAGGCACGGTTATAGCCGCGTTTATATTTAAAGATGTCTGCGATTTAATTGGCTTGCCGCAATATGTTATTAATAGTTTAAGCCCATACATGACCGCGGGTTACTTGCCTGCAGTGGTATTTATTGCAATGTCTGTTTTAGCATTTGCAACGGGCTCAAGCTGGGGAATATTTGCTGTGTCTATTCCTATTGTTATGCCGCTGGCAACGGCGGTAGATGCTAATATTCCATTAGTCATTGGCGCGTTATTATCAGCATCATCATTTGGCAGCCAAGCATGTTTTTATTCAGACTCAACGGTATTAGCAGCCCAAGGCGCTGGCTGTAACTTAATGAGCCACGCTGTTACACAATTGCCTTATACGCTTATTGCTGCAGCCCTTGCGGTGATAGGCTTTTTACTAATGGCTTAAGCTTTAGTGATGGCTTAAATTAACTGAAATAAATAAAAACCCCAATGTAGCAATACATTGGGGTTTATTTTTAGCTGTATAAATAAAGCTTATTTTTGTAGTTTAATACCATTGTAATAGGCATCTAGCGTGGTGATTTTTGTTTGATTTGGTAAATCGGCGAAGTCACTTTCTATAAACTTAGTCCCGCGTAATTGCACATTTAAACGTGCCGCATTAGGGTTAAGCATTGTTTGTTGGTAATAGTCTTTAATATCGCTAAGGGTTACTTTCTCAACTTCATTTATTAACTGTTGCTTTGAATCAAAATTAAAGTTTTCACGATACCAATCATTTAATAGTGGGCTCATTTCGTCACTTAAGTTTTTAGGTTGCTCTTTAAGCGATACTAACGTGGCATTTTTAAGCTGTGCAAACGTCTCCTCACTCATGTTGTCGAGCTCAACTGCATACTCTTTTTTAAACAGATCAAAACGCGTTTGTATTTCTTTTGGCCCTTTTACTGGTGTTTGAATAAACAAACCAATCGCTGAGTAATCCTCTATGGGGCGAGCTAACGCACCAACGGCATACGCAAGTTGCTCCTCGGTACGCATTTTATCAAATGCAATGGTTCTAAAATGCCCTTGTAGCACGGCAGCTTGTGCTTTTTGTTTGTAACCCGGTGTTGGATGAACTGTCATATCAACCATAGCTACATCGGCTACATCTATATCTTTTTGTAACACTATGGTTTCACCTGGTTGTGGTAACCATGCTTTACTGCGCGCAAACTCAGTGTGTTTATAGTTACTTGGCAAAATAGCACTCAGCTCGGATGCTATTGCTGCTATGTCTTGCTGGTTATAGTTACCATAACTAAATACGCGTAAATCGTTATTAGCAAAGGTGTTTTGTTTTAAAGCATTAAAATCAGCTAAAGTTAAAGTGTTGGCTGTGCTAATTAAAGTATCAGTATCAAAGCTACCGGTACGGCTTAATTTTGTATATTCAGCAAATGCTTGCGCGTAAGGAAATTGTTTTTGCTGGTTAAGTAAATTACGTTTAAAACGATCTACAGCTTGGTTAAATGCTTGCCCACTAATATCACTGTTTAACCCACTTAATGCTTGTTTAAGCAGTACATTTTGCTTATCTGTAAAGCCACTCATAGACAAAACTAAACCATTACTTGGTGCAAGGTTTACGCTCATACCTGCAATAGCAGCCTCAGTGCTTAGTTGGCTTTGCTGTATGTTGTACAGATCGGCCCAAACAGAGTATAAAACCTCCGCTTTTACATCGTTTAGCCCCGGCTGGGTATTTATATAAACTTCAACAAGTCCCTTTGGTTGCTCGGCAAATTTTTGACTTGCCTGACGCCATATTTTCACGCCATTTTTATCATAAGCAAGCTCTGGGGATTTTTGCTGTTTAAATGCTTGGGTTTTAATAGCAAAATTTTCTGGTAATAAGTTATTTACGCTCGGTAGCGCTAAATTAAACTGGCTCGCTTTGTTCCAACTTGCAACTTCCTGTGCGCTTATGTCACTAATGCGGTATTTACCGTCGTAAAAGTGAAGCTGTGAGTCGGTTTCTTCTTGCTGCGATACATACCAAATGCGTAAAGTGTCGGCATTTAATTGTTTAAGCACTTTATTTACTGAGTCTGCATCAAACTTAGCGTAATAATAAGGCGCATTAATGGCATGATTTAACGGGTAGTCTTGCATGCTTTGAGTCAATGTACTTACATAGTTAAACTCATCACCTTTTTCTAAAAACTTAAATTGATTATTTAACGAGGTACGAATTTCGTTAAAGTATTTACTATCAACGCCCTCTTTTTTAATCAATTCAATGTACTGCATTATAGTCGCCACTATCGTTTCACGATTTTGCATGCCTGTATCTGTAAGCTCTACGTTAACGTTTAACGACCCGTAGTTGCCATAGTGGGTTGGCACTGCCGATGCTGACAATTGCGATACCCACCCCTTATCACGTAATATTTGCGCTGGACTGCCAGGCATTTCATTACTTAATAAGTAGGCCACAAAGCGATTAGGCTTGAGTGCAAATTCGTTATTGTTATTGCTAATGGTAAAATCAAGTTGTAACTGTTTTACATCTTCATTAGGGGCATAAAACACGCGCTTACCACCGGCATTATCAAAGTTAAGCTTGGCGGTTACTGTTGGTTTTTCGATGTTTTTATTTTTAATATCAGCAAAGTATTTTTGTGCTTTTTGCTCCATTGCCGCAATTGACAAATTAGAGATAAGCGCTACTTTCATAATATTTGAAGAGTAGTATTTATTATAAAAATCAACTGTTTCTTTGTGTAATGAGCTGCCTTCTTTGTCACCTAAGGTTTCTAGGTTGCCAATTAAAAAACGGTTAGCTGGGTGTTCACCCATCATTTTACGCGCTAGTTTAAACTGCCCAAAAAAGTCCATTTCGCGGCGCATTGACCACTCTGCATTTACTGCATTTTTTTCTTTGTCTGTGTATTCAGGGTATAACTTAGGGGCTTTAAAAAAGTCAGCAAAACGATCTAACCCTTCATCAAACGCATCGTTGTTAATTTTGAACATATAGTTGGTAATATCGAGCCAAGTATAGGCGTTGTGTGCGCCACCATTTTTGGTCATAAAGTCAGAGTACCCTTTAGTATCTGGGTAGCGCTCTGTGCCTAAAAACAGCATATGCTCTAAATAATGGGCCATGCCTTGTTGGCTCATTGGGTCATGTAATAAACCCACTCCAACACTTAATGCCGCGGCTGATTTTTCAGCACTGGGGTCTGATACTAAAATAACTTCAATGTCGTTAGCTAATTTAAGCGTTTTATATTCGCGATTATCATTAGGGCTTACAACGAGCGAGTCTGATAATAAAACAGTTTGAGGTGCTTGAGATACAGATGATGTATTTGAACAACCGCTTAGTACAGCAAGTGCAATGGCACTAAAGCCAATAAATTTTTTCATTTTATTTCCATTAAAAGTATGTCGCAACTGCGATCTACGCTTATTTAAAAAGCTATTTACAGCCTAAATTAACATTTTAGATTAATGTTTTGCCACAATTTATCCGTTAATTGTGTAACACATTGTGAAAAACACCTGCATACTGCAACTAATTCAAATAATAATAAGGAAAAACCATGGAAAAGTTGATCATTTTAGCTATGTTCGCCCAAGTTTTACTCTCACTCATTGTAATGATTATTATGGGTAAAAGACGTTTTGCCGCAGCTAAAAATAAACACATAAATTTAACCGACTTTGCCACTATGCGTTTAGATAATGCAGGTGACAATGTGCGTGTTGCTGATAGAAACTTTACCAATCAATTTGAAATACCCGTGTTGTTTTATGCTGGGTGCTTACTTGCAATGCAACTCAATAGTGCAAGCATTCTGGTGGCTGTTTTAGCTTGGCTGTTTGTGATTTCGCGTATTTTACATAGCGTTGTTCACTTAGGCAGTAATAAAATAAGAATACGCTTTAATCTATTCTTAATAGGCTGTGGCAGTGTATTTGCGTTATGGCTGGTAATAATTTGGCGGGTATTACTGTTTTAACTCTTACATTAAACAACTAAAAACCCCGCTATTTAACACCCATAGCGGGGGTTCTTTATTTTGAGTATTTGTTATTTAGCGCGCTTTAAACGTGGTAACACTAATAATAAAGCCCCTAGTAACCAAGCCATACTACCGCTTGAATCTTCTTTTTGCGAAGGTGGCACTACTTGGCTAATTAAAGTGTTTTTAGCCGGTGTAAGGTTCTGCGCTGAATTAGGATCGTCATCTATAACTAATACGCTTTGAATAGTCACTAAATTAGCATTACTAATGGTTACATCACTTTTTAAGCACTGCTCTGTAGTGATACCAACTACCGGTATTTCACCACAATGTACTAAAGCAGCTATTTTATCTAAAGTCGCTTGGCTATCATCCGTAATCTGTCCAAACACAGTAAAACCACTGTTTTGCACATCCAAGTTGGCACTATTATCTTTTAAGTTAAAAAACCACTGGCTAGTTGCACTGTTTGGGTTTCCACCTAGTTTAGCCATGGCAATCGTGCCTTTAACATTAGAGTAAATAGGTTCGTTAATGACTGCTGGCTTGGTTGTAATTCGATCAAAATCATCTGAGTAGGTAAAACCGCCACCTTGGATTATGAAATCTTTGACTGAGCGATGAATCACTGTTTGGTTATACGCTGCATCATCTAAATAACTCATAAAGTTTTCTACAGTTTTTGGTGTTTTTTGATCAAATAAATTAATTTTAATAACACCTTGGCTGGTACTTACTTCTACAATGGTTGCTGAACTGGCAAAGCTTACTGCGCTAAGTAACGAGGCTAATAAAAGCTTTTTCATCGTTTTTCCCTATTATTATTTTATTTAAGTGTAAAGTTTAGTGATACTTAGAGTAATGCGAGTAAGACTAAAAATCGACTGCAAAATAGCCCCTGATACAATTCAAACCAAGTCGGTTACAACTTAATTACATTTCATCACCTTCCTACTGAACTTATCCTTGTAAAAACGCTGTTTAATGAAAATGCACTTATAAATTGTTTTATTTTTGTTATGATTCCTCTGCAAATTCGTAAATGGAGATATTGTAATGTCAGAAAAAAACAACCAAATTTGTGATTTTGGTTTACATAAGGGAGAGCCCTACACACGCTTACCTGCTAGTTTTTTAATCTGGATGGTAGGTATTAATCATCAAAAAGCCAGATATGCCAGCGAAGAGCTAAAACGCAGAGAGTTAGCTGCTACTAAAAAATTAAAGTGTGATTAAAGAATGTAAAAGTGTGTTTTTGTAGCAAACTAGTTAAACTATGCGCCAATAAACGTAAGTGCTTTTAATCAATAGGTGTTTTATGCGCATAATTTTTTTGTTTGTCATTGCTTTTAGTGTACTTGGGTGTAGTACTACACTCACTAGCCCCACCCCACAATATTTAACCGTACTGCATACTAACGATAATCATGGTCGCTTTTGGCACAATGAAAAAGGTGAGTATGGCATGGCTGCCCGTAAAACCCTGATTGACTCGCTACGCAATAAAGCAATCGCGCAGGGACATGCAGTACTGCTGCTTTCTGGTGGCGATATAAATACCGGTATTCCAGAGTCAGATTTACAATACGCTGAGCCTGACTTTAAAGGCATGTCGTTAATTGGTTATGATGCGATGGCCCTTGGGAATCATGAATTTGATAACCCGATGAGCGTGCTTAAAAAGCAACAGCAATGGGCTAACTTTCCTTTTTTATCGGCAAATATATTTGAAAAATCGACCGGTAAAAATGTATTTGATAGCTATAAAGTATTTAATAAAAATGGGCTGAGTATTGCTGTTATAGGTTTAACCACCACTGATACAGCCAAAATAGGTAATCCCGAATATATTCGCCAATTAGAGTTTAAAGATCCAATCGAAATCACGGCACAATTAGCACAAAAAATTAAAGCACAATATAACCCCGACATTACTATTGCGCTCACTCATATGGGGCATTATGTGGATGCCAGCCACGCAATTAATGCGCCTGGAGATGTAACACTTGCGCGCTCACTGCCAACTAACACCTTAGATATGATCATCGGTGGTCACTCTCAAGAGCCTGTATGTATGGCGGCTAAAAACGTAAATGACGATAACTTTAAACCCGGCCTAGCCTGCACGCCCGATCAACAAAATGGCACTTGGATAATGCAAGCCCACGAATGGGGTAAATATGTTGGTAAAGCCGAGTTTAAGCTTGAAAATGGCCAGCTAACCCTCTTAAATTATAAACTCCTACCCGTTAATTTATATGTTGATAAACAACACCCGGATGGCACAACGTCTAGTGTATTAGCTAACGAGTACATTACACCTAACCCACAGTTAAACGCATTTTTAGCCGAGTATCAGGAAAAAGGCGCTAAACAAATTGAAGGTAAAATTGGTTATGTAAATGCCAGACTTGAGGGCGATCGCAATAAAGTACGCTACCAACAAACAAATTTAGCTCGCGTTATTATTCAAGCGCAAATGAACAGTACCGATGCTGACTTTGGCATTATGAGTGGCGGCGGTGTACGCGACAGTATTGCTGCAGGCGAAGTAAGTTATAAAGATATTTTAAAAGCTCAACCGTTTCAAAATCGAGTGGCTTATATCGATATTGCAGGAGAAGATTTATGGCAATATTTAGAAGTTGTAACGCGTTTCCCGCCTGATTCAGGCGCTTACATGCAGTACCACAAATTATCGTTTGAGCATAAAAACAACACCTTAGTAAAGGTATTAATAAATGGGCAAGCATTAGATAAAAGTAAAACTTACCGTATGAGCATTAATAACTTTAACGCCTCAGGTGGTGATGGCTACCCTGCACTAACCACAGCAAAAGGTTTTGTAGTTACTGATGAAACAGACTCTAACGCATTAAAGCGTTTTTTTGCAGAGCACAGCCCAATAGATGCGGCCCAGTTTGCCCCTAAATAATCTATATTTTGGAGATAGTAGGAACGAGGGTCTGTTGACCTTTGCGGATTAAAATTTGTTCAAACTAGGGGCGATTTAATCACGGCGTGAGGTTTACAACCTAGTGGGCTCGATAACTGCTCCTGCATTATTCTACTGGCTTACATTCATGTAAGAATAAGTAAAAAAACCAAGCAAAGCTTCCGCGTCCTGCTCACGCCCCTTACCTACATCCATGTAGGCAACAAAGAGTCAATCGCCCCTAGGCAGAACCCTTCGGGCAGCGCATGTTTGGCATTGATGCTACGTTATCGCCTATTTATGGGGAATAACCACATCACATAGGCTCTGCCTTGCCTAAATACCAAACACACTGCTGCAAATTCAACCTTGAAAGATAAACAGACCCTAATATTACTTACCTACTATTTCTAAATCGCCTTTAGCAATATTAACTAACCCGTAACTGTGTAGCCGCGAACGAGACCCTTCTCCAAACGCCTTAGGCGGATAAAAAATTTCTTTTTGTTGCGGGTATTCACTCAACACTTCATCTAACGCCGCGCGTATTTCGCTCAATGTTTTTTCAAGGCTATTATTAAAGTTAGGGCGCTTGCGGATCGTGTGTCCCAGCTCTACTAATCGATAAAAATATTTATTAGCTAATTCAATCAGCTCATCAGGTACATCTTTATTATGGCTGAGCACAACATCGCTATTATTGTTACAAAATTCAATAAGCGCTAAATAAAAGCTAAGTGGTTTATTTGCTAAACATACTTGGTATTGCGGATTAATATTAACTGACACCGTCTTAGTATTTAGATTAATAACTAACACGGGTGATTTACTTTCCTCAACAGGTTCAGGCTGCAGCGTAGCTAATTGCTTACTTTTTTGCTCTATTGTAATAACCGTTTTCAGCCAGTGGCTAACAAAAGCACTTAACATAAAAATAGCGACATAATAATAAATATAACGCCACGGCCATGGCTGTGGTTTTATATCAAAAACTAAAAAAACAGGGCCAATACTAGTCGTTAAACGCGTAAAAAACTGTGCTCCGGTTAATGTGGTTGATAGCTTTTTATCAGCGACAATATTTAACAATAACAAATTAGTGCCGATTAGTTGCGAATTTAACTGCTCTAAATAACTATTTATATTATCTATATTACTGGAGTACTTAAGCAGGTCATTAGATAGCTCGAGTAAAGGTAAATCCAACGCTACCTGTTTTTCTATCGTGGCTATATTAAGCTTTTGCACTTGCTGTTGTTTATAGCTTACTGAGTAATAAAATACGCTACAAAGTAATAAAAAAATGAATAGCGTAATAAATGAAAATAACTGCTTACTCATATTTCATCTCGCTTATAAGTTACAACGTCATTATCACACTGCCAAAATGACTGCGCACCTTTATAGTAATGAAGAGATTGCTCTTGCGACATGGCTAATAAATGCGCCTGTACCGAGCATAATAGATCGGTATTATTGTGTGGCATTTTTAAATACCAACGCGTGCCTGAAATATTATTTTTTAGCGGTGTAATATAGTTTTTTGAAAAGCGTTTTGCATCACTTTCTTGCCAAAATGAAGCTATAAGATCAACTTTGCCGTTAGCCAATAAATCACGTAAGGCATCGTGAGAGCTAGCATAAACAATATTTAAGTTTTCGAGGTTAATATCCAACTCTTTAAATACTTGCTTAGGCAATATATGCCCTGAGCGACTGGTTGGATAATCTAATAATCCAATGCGCTTACCCAAAAAGTATTCTTTTGTTATTTTAGGTTTTTCTTTAGCCGAAATAAAAAATGCAGTGTAATCAGAAAACCCAACTACAGGCTGGTAGCTATAGGTAGTCTCGGCTTTAAATGCATCCATAATATTGTTTTTAGTTAAAATGAGATCGGCAATGCCTTTTCCTACAAATTCAAAGCTTTCCGTCGTGTTATAGCGCCAGTAACTTACAACCGCCCCGTACTGCTTAGCTACCACATCATCTGTACATAAGCTATGTGCTAATGTACCTGCTATTTTTTTTGATGGCGCGAAGATGATTAACTGGTTTTCATTTTTAATTGCAGATGTTTGGCATTCAATTGATGTTTCTATTAATTTTGCAAAGCGTAACTCACTGCTATCAACACTTAGTTGACCACACACCCACACCAAAACAATTAACAAATATAAAAATACAATTAACAGCATTTTATTATAAATGACGTATTTAATGTTCAAACAAAACATCCTAATATTATTATTAGCCTATTTGAACAATTTTAATTACTTATTGCAATAAGTAATTTTACCTATTAACTATAAGTAGCTGATTTAATTAATTTACCTACTAGTTAATATGAATGCTCTTAACACCTTTCTATCTTCCAAATAAACAAGGACAATTGACCGGATTAGTGATTTTGACCCTATAATAATTTGAAGGAAACCAAATGCGTAACAACTTAATGTCCTCAGTTAAAGCAACGCTGGTTGTCAGTGCTGTACTTGTTTGTACTAATGCTCATGCATGGGGTCAAAATGGACACAGGATCATAGCTAAAATTGCAGAGTCTCACCTTAGTGAAACAACAAAAACAAAACTTTTGCCGTTATTAAATAATGAATCTTTAGCACAAGTTTCTACTTGGCCAGATGAAATGCGCTCTGCTCCTGGTGATTTTTGGCAAAGAAAATCATCACGCTGGCATTATATAAATACATCTGCAAACAAACCTATTTCACTCAATCATTCTCATACAAAAAATAAAGAATCTGTTACCAACATCCTTGAAGGCATTCATTACTCAATTAAAGTACTTCAAAACGAGCAAAGTTCATTAGATGCTAAGCAGTTTAGTTTACGCTTTTTAGTGCATCTGGTAGGCGACAGCCATCAGCCTTTTCATGCTGGGCGTGCAGATGACCGCGGCGGTAACCGTATAAAGGTGCAATATTTTGGTCAAGAAACCAACCTACACAGTTTGTGGGACAGTAAGTTAATTGAAGGCGAAAACCTCTCATATACTGAATTTGCTGACTTTATCAATACTAATAATCAAACTTTAATTAGTGAGTACCTAACCAGTACCCCTACTAGTTGGCTAGTAGAATCAAACAACTTAGCAGAATCAATCTATAATAAAAATGAAACAGATATTAGCTATAGTTACATTTTTAACCATATGCCAATAATTAAAACTCGACTGCAACAAAGCGGAATAAGACTCGCCGGTTTATTAAATAGTTTATTTGATGAATCAGCAACACCGTTAGTCAGTGCACTTAAGATGCAAACTAGCGAAAAAACAACTAACTAAGTAACTTTTAATACGGGAAAACAACATAATGAATAAACTTCGCCTTTCGAAATTAACCGGAGCAATTATTTTAGCTCTTGGTGTTTCTGCAAGTGCTATGGCTGCTGACACGTCATCTGCAATGCGCGGTAAAATCACTACTCCATCTGGTGAAAGTGCTGCAAATGTAAAAATTAAAGTTATTCATGGTCCTACTGGAACTGTAAGTGAACTTACAACCAATTCAAGTGGTACTTTTATAGCTAATGGTTTACGTGTTGGGGGTCCATATACAGTAATAATCGACTCTGATACTTTTAACGACACTACGCTTGAAAACATCTACCTAGAATTAGGTGATACTTATCGCTTAAACTCTCAGCTTAGACCATTAAACATGGAAAAAATTGAAGTTTCTGGCTATAAAATAGTACAACAATCAGGTGGTTCTAGCAGCTCTTTTGGCGAAGATACAATTCAAAACATGCCAAGTTTTAACCGCGATATTAAAGATATTGCTCGCTTAAACCCACTTGCCAGCATTAATGGTAGTGGTGAGCTAACCTTTGCTGGTAATAATCCACGTAGTAATAGCTTAACTGTTGATGGCATTGGCCAAAACGACGATTTTGGTTTGAACTATGGCGGCTACCCTACAGCGCAGCCACCTGTTGCACTTGATGCAATTGAACAAATTTCTGTAGACGTATCTCCTTTTTCAGCAGCTAAAGGCAACTTTGGTGGCGGTACTATAAATGCAGTAACAAAGTCAGGTACTAACGAATTTAAGTTCTCTGGTTTTTACGAAACATCAACCCCAGATATGGCGGGGGATGTAGACAGTATTTCACAAATATACGCAAATGGCAGACCAGCTTTAGATGAAGATGGCCACAGAACATTTGTTACTGAACAAGTAAAGCCAATCCAAACAGAAGCGCGTTACGGTTTTAACTTTGGCGGACCAATACTAGAGGATAAGCTTTTTTACTTTGTAAACTACAATGCATGGAAGAGCGAGTTAGATTTAGACTATGGTTTTGAAGGCTCTGGTGCTGCTAATGAGTATGATGTAACCAAAGAAAGCTTTGATCAGTTTTTATCTATATTAGATAACGTGTACGGTATGCAAGATTCTCTTGGTGGCGACCCTAAAGACACCAATGAGTCATTATTGGTTAAGTTAAGCTGGAACATCAACGATGACCATCGTTTAGACTTTACATACCAATGGCAAGACGATAAAGACGAGCGTAATTTTGGTACTGGTGGCAGTACCGTTTCACTTGCTTCAAATCGTTACACTTACGCGACTAAATTCAACAACTTTGCTACCAAGCTTTACTCAGATTGGAATGAAGACTTCTCTACTGAAATTGGTATTGCTTATAAAGATGTAACATCTGACAGCATCACTAATTCTAAAATTGGTAGTGTTAAAGTTGAAGAATATTTCCGTGGACCAGCTTATCAGTTTGGTACTGATGAATACCGTCATGCCAATAAAGCAGCGACTGAAAATTTAACACTAACTTTTGATGGCACATACTTATTAGACGAACACCAAATTAAGTTTGGTGCTAAGTATGAATCTTTAAATTTATATAATTTATTTGCAGCCAACTCTTTAGGCTCATGGGAGTTTGATAACTTTGCTGGTTTCGAAAACCGCGAAGTAGGTAATTACAAAGGTAAACATGACTTTACTTACAGTAATGCCTATACCAACAACTCAGCAGATACTGCTTACGATGCAACGCGCAGTCAGTTTGCTCTTTACGTAGAAGATACGTTTTATGCTACTGATGATTTAGAAGTAACTGCGGGTGTACGTTATGAGCGTTTGGCATCTGACGATAAACCAACATTGAATGAAAAGTTTTTAGAAACCTATGGTTTTACTAACCAAGAAAACCTTGATGGTGTAGATATTATTTTACCTCGTGTTGGTTTCAAATATTATGCAACAGAGGCTCTTACTATCAATGGTGGCGTAGGTCGTTTCCAAGGCGGTATTCCTAACGTTTGGTATAACAACTCATTCCAAAAAGACGGTCTTACTTTTGTTGACGCACCACAAAGCGTAATTGATGGTTACTATGCAAATAATAACGTCGATTTCACTCAAGTTCCAGACGAAATAAAAGGTTCATTAGTACAAGGTGCGGGTAGCACTAACTATATTGATCCTAACTTTAAATTACCTTCAAGCATCCGTGCGCAAGTTGGTTTTGATTATGAATTTGACTCAGAATTTTTAGGTAATGGCTTTAAATGGCAAGCAGAAATTGCCTACCATAAAAAAGAAAATGAGGCTGTATGGCATAACACAGCAATCAAACCTGTTGGAACAACCGCTGATGGCGATCGTATTATTTATGGAGGTATCTACGAAGGTGACTTAAAAGATAACTTTGATATAGCAATGACCAACTCAGCTGAAGATGGGCGCTCGGTAATCTTCTCTACTGCACTTGCTAAAGAGTGGGATAACGGCCTATATATATCTACCAGTTATGCACATCAAGATATTACAGAAGCTTCAGGTGGTTCATCATCACAAGCACAAAGTAATTATAAACATACAATAACACAAAGCCGTAATGTTGATTTAGCACAGCGTGGTGCTTACGAAGTGGAGCATAGCTTTAAGGTTAATGTGAGCTATAATACTGAGCTTTTTTCTGGCTACCAAACCAAGTTTAACATGTACTTTGAGCGTCGCTCTGGCCGCCCATTTAGCTATACAATGGGTCTTTATGAAAAAGATGATTTAGGCGATACACGTGACTTTTATTCAAACTCGGCTTACCTTGCATACATCCCAACGGGTGCTGATGATGCAAATGTAAACTGGGATGAATCTGGTTTGTCGTGGAGCGAACTTGAAACGCTACTTAACCGTGCTGGTATTTCTGAGCGTGGCCAAATTCTAAACCGTAATACAGGAACTCAACCTTGGGTTACTACTATGGATATTAGTGTTAAACAAGAGATCCCAGGTTTTGCTGAAGGCCATAAAGGTGAGGTTTACTTTATGATTGATAACTTTGCTAACTTACTTAATAGCGACTGGGGTGTTGAAAAGCGTTTAGGCTACTCTGATCAAGCTGTATATGACCTAGCTGGAATAGATGATGAAGGCCGATACATTATCAACAATCGTCATAACGGTGCTGATGTACGCAATTATAGCCAAATTTCTACGTCATCATCTGCATGGCAAGCTAAAATTGGTGTGAGCTATAAGTTTTAATACCTAATAAAACATTACGCTTTATATTAGTTAAACCCATTACAACTTTGTAATGGGTTTTTTCATTTAAACTCCCTTTTTCATCTATTTGTCATAAATAGTATTTACTCTCTTTTACAACACGAACATTTCATTATTAACATTAATAATCCGTAGCATTAATCTATAAACATAAAAAACATTACACTTGTAGCTTATTTGTAAACATAAACTAATGTATAATATGTATAGATTTAGTACTGCATGAATTTGGTTCGTTTGTTTAGTGCAAATACTTTATAAATATAAAAAGTTTAATAAACTACATGGGAAAACAAAATGAAAATTCAACTTCGTAAAACAGCTCTATCACTCGCTATTGCAGCCTGTGTAGGCGTAAGTGGTGCTGCAATCGCCAACGAAACGTCATCGTCTGTTAAAGGTCAGATTACGGGTCCAAATGGTAATCCAGCTGTTGATACTCAAATTACAATTATTCATATACCATCGGGTTCAACAAAGACCGCAACAGTTAATGCACAAGGTAACTTCTCGACCAAGGGATTGCGTGTTGGTGGTCCTTATAAAATAATTGTTGATTCTGATACTTATCAAGATACTCAAGTTGAAGATATTTATTTAACGCTAGGACAAACTTACCCTGTAACCGTTGCTCTTCGCTCACAAGAAATGGAACAAATCATTGTAAGCGGCGCACCAATAAGCTCACAATCAGGTAGTACAGGTCCAGCTACATTTTTCACATTAGATGATTTAGAAAACAAACCTGCAATTAATCGTGATTTAAAAGATATTATTCGCGCCGATCCTCGTATTTATATCGACGAAACAAATGCCGGTGCAATTAATTGTGGTGGTGGCAACCCTCGCTTTAATAGCTTAACGGTTGATGGTGTTCGTATGAACGATAACTTTGGCCTTAACTCAAGTGGTTACCCTACCGAAAGAATGCCTTTTTCTTTTGATTCTATTGCACAAGTTGCCGTAGAACTAGCACCATTTGACGTACAATACGGTGGTTTTACCTCTTGTAATATCAATGCAGTGACTAAATCAGGTACCAACGAATTAACTGGTGGCTTCTTCTATGATTATACTAACGACTCAATGTCGGGCGATTCCATTAAAGGTAATAAACAGCAACTTGGTGATTACTCAGAAAAGCGTTATGGTTTTAACGTTGGATTGCCACTAATTGAAGATACACTATTTTTATTTACCTCTTATGAAAAACTTGAAGGCGCACAAATATTTGCATATACCCCATTTGCGAATGGTCGAATTAATCAAGCAACTGTGGATCGTATAACCCAAATAGCTAAAGATAACTATAATTACGATGTTGGCAATATGACGCCTAGCATGCCTGTTGAAGATGAAAAAATATTAGTTAAACTAGATTGGAACATCAACAACGATCATCGTGCTAGTTTTGTGTATAACTATAATGATGGCTTTAGTTTAGCGCAGTCAGATGCTGATGCAAATGAACTCGCATTATCAAGCCACTTTTATGAGCGTGGCGCTGAGCTACAATCTTATGTCACCTCACTTTACTCTGATTGGACAGATAACTTTTCAACAGAAATGCGTATAGGTTACTCAAAATTAGATAACCGCCAAGATTCTTTAGATGCTGCTTCAGGATTTGGTGAATTCCGTATTGATACAGGTGATATAGATGTTTATCTTGGCCCAGATGATTCACGTCAAGCAAATAAACTCAAGTATGATAATTTATCTCTTAAACTAGCCGGTACATACTACTTAGAAGATCATGAGCTTTCATTTGGTTACGAACGTGAAGAGCTAGATGTATTTAACTTATTCGTACAGCATAATGAAGGTGAGTATCGTTTTAACTCTATCGAAGACTTTGAAAATGGTGTAGCGCGTGTTTATTATGGTAATGCTTCAAGTCATAACCCTGATGATGCAGCGGGTGAATTTAAGTACGCACTTAACACTCTTTACGCACAAGACAAGTTTGAGTTAATCGATTACGATGTATCATTCATTGTAGGTCTACGTTACGACTGGTATACCAGCGATGACAAGCCAACTCATAACCAAAATTTTGAAGATCGTTATGGTTTTTCTAATAGCCAAAACTTAGACGGTATAGATTTGTTACAACCGCGTTTAGGCGTTAACTGGATTTATAACGATCAGTTAGAACTTCGTGGTGGTGTCGGCTTATACTCTGGTGGTAACCCTAACGTATGGGTATCTAACAGCTATTCTAATGATGGTGTGCGTAATATTCAGGTAAACCAAAAAAACCTACAAATTTTAGGCCCTAATGCTATTGCATTTAACGGTAATGGTCAGCCTGGTTACGATATCCCACAAGACTTATTTGATAATGTTGGTCAAGGCAGTGCTGATGCAAGCACCAATGTAACAGACCCTAATTTTGAAATCCCTTCTGAGTGGAAATTCTCGCTAGGTGGTACTTATATTACCGAGAGTGAGTATGTATTTAATGTTGATTATCTATATACCGACAAACAAGACTCCGCAATTATTAGCAACCTGGCAAATGTAAAAAGTTCAGTAGCACCTGATGGCCGCCCTGTTTACAGTGATGATTTACATCCTCGTGAGTCTGATCTAATGCTAACTAATGTTAAAGGTGACGACGCATATTCACATGTTTTATCCATAGCAATGAATAAATCTTTTGATAACGGCATTGATTTAGCGCTTTCTTATGCTTATACAGTAGCAAAAGATGTGCATCCAATGACAAGCTCTGTTGCATTTTCTAACTACCATAATATTGCAGTATCAGATACAGAAAACCCAGGGCTTGCTGCATCAAACTACGAAATTCCACATCGCTTTACTATGAGCTTATCTTATAACCATGAAATATTTGATGGTTATGACACTAAGTTCAATCTATTTGGTCAGGCATCGCAAACCAGTCCTTATTCTTATGCGTTTGACTCTCGCTCTGGTGGCTTAGGCTTTAATGACAGCAGTCGTCAATTACTATATGTACCTACCTTAGATGATAGTAAAGTTGTTTACGGCGCTAACTTTGATAAAGCAGCGTTTGATGAGTGGGTTAATAGTGAAGGTTTAGCTCGTGGTCAGATCCAAGAGCGTAATAGTATTGATGGTGATTGGTGGGTGACGCTTGATTTCAAAGTTGAGCAGGAGTTTATGGGCTTTACTGATGATCAAAAAGGCTCAGCTTACTTTGTAATTAAAAACATCGGTAATATGCTGAATGACGATTGGGGCGTGCTAGAAACAGGTAATTCATTTCAAAGTGCTGTTTCTGCAGATATCGTGAATGGACAGTATGTGTTTAACAGCTTTAATAACCCATCGGGTGCAAGCATTGATGTTAAACCATCTCTGTGGGAAATGCGTGTAGGCGTAAAATACACTTTCTAATACAATTAGGTAATAATTTTAATTAGTTTAGAGCCCATCTTATGATGGGCTTTTTTTATGGCTGTAACTGATGTTTTAATTTTTCAAAAATGCTCATCATTTGCTGGCGCTCATCGTCACTGAGTGTATTTAGGAGCTGCGCTTCCCATGCAAGTGCCTCTGGGGTGATTTTTTTATACAGAGCCTCGCCTTCATCAGATAGCATTAAAAATGCAGCACGTTTATCTTGCTCATTCACTTTGCTGCAAACAAAACCTTTAGTTATTAAAGCTTTTACCGCTCTCGATACCGTTGATTTATCCATATCAGCTTGCGTGCATAATTGTTTAGCTGTGCTTTGCCCATATTGCGCTAAGTTAGCGAGTATGCGCCACTGCGGAATATTTAAGCCAAATTCACGTTTATACACTTTGGCAAAGTCGTTACTCACAAGCGTAGCTATATTGGTTAATTGATAAGGTAAAAACGTATCTAAATTGATCTTCATCGTTGTGGCATCACTTGTTGGGCCTGCGTTTTAATTCAACTGGAAATGACTGTTCATTATTATTTACAGTGAATTAACTTACGCAATTTGAAATTAGTCTCACTTGAGAGTATCTTAACTTAAATAATAACAAGATTAAACTACCCCACTCTCACAGGAGTTGCTAATGGCTACCGAATTAAAATACATGACTGGTTTTGGTAATGAGTTTGAAACCGAAGCTTTGCCTGGTGCATTGCCTATCGGACAATTTAGTCCGCAAAAAGTAAAGTACGATTTATATGCAGAGCAATTTAGTACAACCGCGTTTACTGCGCCGCGTGCACAAAACCGTCGTAGTTGGCTATACCGTATTCGTCCCTCTGTTATTCAAGGCGATTATATCGCAATGGATAATGGCTTAATTCGCACTGCGCCTATTACCGAAGTAGTAACTCCACCAACTATGCTGCGCTGGAACCCTATCGATATCCCAGAGCAACCAACTGATTTTATTGATGGCTTAATTACTATGGCCGCTAATGGTAGTGCAAATGGCCAAACCGGTATTGGTATTCATGTTTATGTTGCTAATAAATCGATGGACGGACGTTATTTTTATAATGCCGATGGCGAAATGTTGTTTGTACCGCAGCAAGGTGAATTATTGCTCAAAACTGAGTGTGGTAATTTAACCATAAAAGCGGGCGAAATAGCGGTTATTCCCCGTGGTATAAAGTTTCAGGTACAACTATTAACAGCGACTGCGCGCGGTTATATTTGTGAAAACTATGGCCATCAGTATGAATTAGCTGAGCGTGGCCCGGTCGGCTCTAACGGTTTTGCCAACGATCGTGACTTTCAATACCCAGTTGCTGCTTTTGAAGATATAGAAGGTAAGTTTGAATTAGTGGCTAAATTTAACGGCAACATGTTTCGTTGTGATATCGGCCACTCGCCTCTAGATGTAGTTGCGTGGACCGGTAACAGTGCGCCGTATAAATATGACTTAGCACGTTTTAATGTAATGAATACAGTGAGCTTTGATCACCCAGATCCTTCTATTTTTACCGTACTTACATCGCCATCAGGTACTGAAGGCGTGGCTAATATTGATTTTGCTATTTTTCCTCCACGCTGGATGGTGGCCGAAAACACCTTTCGCCCTCCTTACTTTCATCGCAATATAATGAGTGAATTTATGGGCTTAATAGAAGGCGTTTACGATGCTAAAGAGCATGGCTTTGTTCCCGGGGGTATGAGTCTACACAATTGTATGTCGCCACATGGACCTGAAGCCGACGTGTTCGACAAAGCCTCTAATGCCCAGCTTGAGCCACAACGTTATGATAATACGCTGGCATTTATGTTTGAATCACGTTATATCATATCCCCAACTAAATACGCTCTTGAGGGCAAAGAGCGCCAAACTAACTACACTGATTGCTGGCGCACAATTAAAAAGCAATTTACTGGATCACAAGGATAATAAACCATGAAACTTTATAGTTATTTTCGCTCATCTGCCGCATACCGGGTGCGTATTGCGCTTAACTTAAAAAACATTGATCACGAATTGGTTGGTGTTAATTTACTAAAGTCTGAACAATTAGGTGCAGCCTACTTAGATAAAAACCCACAAGGTTTACTCCCAGCACTTGAAACAGCTGACGGTGTGCTTGGGCAATCTCTGGCTATTTTAGAGTATCTTGAAGAAAGCCATCCAAACACAACGCCATTATTATTTGGTAACGCGTGGCAAAAAGCACAAATCCGTAATTTAAGTTACGCCATAGCCTGCGACATTCATCCGTTAGATAATTTACGCGTACTCAAGTATTTAAGTAACGAACTAGGGGTAGACGATGAGGCTAAAAACACTTGGTATCGCCACTGGGTAGAAGTAGGGTTTGAAAAAGTAGAGCATCTACTTGATAGTAATAACGCTTTTTGTGTGGGTGAGCAACCAAGCCTTGCCGATGTATGCTTAGTACCGCAGGTATTTAATGCTATTCGTTTTAATGTAAATATGGCCGCATATCCTAAAATAGCAGCCATTTATGAGCGTTGTAATAAGCTCGATGCATTTATTGATGCCGCACCACAAAATCAACCTGATGCAACCTAGTCTAAATAATTAGCCTAGGTAATTAACCCAGAAAATTAGCCTTGTAAGGCACTGTGCACCACAGTTACATGGTCAATTAATTCTAAGCCCAGATCAGTTAAATAACCGCCATCTGGGCTATCTATAATTCCTTTATCAAATAAACGTTGTGCGGCGCTTAACAAGCTAGGCTCTGCGTCTGAATGAAGTTTAATTCCCTGCATTTTACTTTCACGCGGAAATTTAGCTAATAGTGTAAATTCATCGATCATTGTTTGGTTAAATTGCATATATTTTCACCTATTTATTGTTCTGTGTTTTACTAAATATAAATATACCCAAGTCAAGAAAGCGCCTTTTTTATAAGCAGCTGTCTAATGTTAAGGTGCTATAAAATACCCAATTACGCATTTTTATGGTGTTTGTGTATACCTTACCCTAGCATGTTTTTTAGCTTAGTGTATTATTTTTAAACCCGCGACAATTTGAGACTAAAATGCGCCATTTATTAATCTTATGTTTTTATATTAGCTGCTTAAGCTATTCGCTACTCAGCCATGCTAATACAATTAAAACCCACTCTGTTATCGATGCTAATCAGTTTGTAAATACCGACACAAGTTGTTGGTACGACAATAAACGCTACAGCGAAGGAGCGTTAATACAAATACACTCATTTACGCTTATTTGCGGGGCTAAATTTGTACAACATAACAACAGTCAACTAATTTGGCTTAAACTCGACAAACAAGGCAATGCTATTTACCCTACTAAGCCCGCTACAATTACAGTGAATTAGCCTCTACGAGTGAATTAAGTTACACTATGCGCAGTTTAAATAAGTAGTGTAGCTATGGATAATCAACCTAAAAACCCTTTACATGGGGTAACGTTAGAACAAATACTTGTTGAGTTAGAGCAACGACTTGGCTGGAGAACTTTGGGTGAACAGGTTAAAATTAAATGCTTTACTGATGCACCAAGCATTAAATCGAGCTTAAAATTTTTGCGTAAAACCCCATGGGCACGAGATAAAGTAGAAGCACTTTATATTCATACCATAAATAACAAGCCAATTCGTAGACCCAAAAGTGCACCAAGGCCCACTTCCGATAGAGCACCTGATACATCGGGCTTTGTTTGGCCTTCGATCAAAAAATAAATAATAAAACGGCGTGTAATAACGCCGTTTTATAGTTTTATAGCCGTGTATTATTTATCTAGCTGTTCTTTGCAAATAACGTTTAATGATCCAGGTGAGATTGTAATAACTAATTTGTTAGAAGTTTTCACCTCTCCATCTACTACGTATTTAATCTCTTGCTCTGCACTTACTTCCACTCTTTTAGCATTTGTATGATGCGAATTAATAGCTAAATGTGTTTGTGTAATGCTGCTAAACATAAGCTCGGCAATACTCAGTACTGTAGTGCCATTTTCTTTATTGGGTATTAACCAATTCACATCAAGAAGCCCGTCACTATGATCGGGCTGCCCGCCACCTTGAGCTAGCAAAGTAGTAAATGGTGCGGCATTAGCAACAATAAAACTATTGGTACTCACTTGCGTTGGTTCGTTATCATCAAGCTTTATCGTTAATACTTGTGCTTTTTGTTCACCAAAAGCTTGTAAAAAACCATTTAAATAGGCCAGTTGCCCAGATTTGTTTTTAGCTTCACGGTCGGCTTTTTCAATCATGGAGTGTTCAAAGCCAATTCCTGCCAGTAGTAACATTAGCTCGTCGTTACAATAAGCTGTGTCGATTAAACTTGTTTGCCCATCAATAATTAAATCACAGGCTTGTTCAACAGGAATAAATTTTGATTTTATGCCCATTAACACATGCGCTAATGCGTTAGCCGTGCCTAGCGGAATAATACCCAACCTGCATTTAGTGTGCACTAATACACTGGCCACTTCTGTCACTGTGCCGTCACCACCACAAGCAATAATAATATCTGGCTGCTCTTTTATTGCCTTTTTAGCAAGCGCTACGCCGTTAACTTCTTTTGAGGTTGTTAATACGGTTAAGTCGTAATAAGCCGATAAACTAGCAATAATTAGGTGTTGTTTGTCTTGCCACATTTTTGTGCCCGACACTGGATTTGCAATCAAAAATGCTTTGTTTTTAATTACTAACTCACCTTTTTTATGGCGCTTAGCTAAGTGATGTAATTGGCGTTTATTAAGATTAGCTGTCTCGCGAGTTTCTTTTATTTGTGCCAGTATTTGATGCACATCGGCATCTTTATTTTGGCTAAGCAAGTAGGCCGCCATTACAAACACAGAGCGCCCGCGCCCTAGAGCACAATGCACCACCACACGGCGATCTTTTTGTACATGATGATGGATCCAATTAATTGCTTGGTTTAACTGCGAATGCGTAGGAACGCTATGATCGAGTACCGGAATGTTTAAATAATTAATGTTTTCTTGCGTAGAGCTCCACTCTAAACCGTCAAACTCGCACGTTACATCAAGTATTGCGGTAATACCGTTTTCTTTTAGCGTATCTATGTCAGAGGGAAATAATCGACATGCCAAAAACAAATGTTCATTAATCTTTTGAATAGGCGGCACTTTATCGTGTTTACGAGCCCACGCATTGTATAATTGTGCGCCAAATAAAAAAGGAATAAACGCCCAGCGAATATAAAAAGGGATAACGCCGTTTTCTCGTTTTCTAAACACTTTTGCTATATCGAATATATAAGCGCCCCCCACTAAAAGTAGTGACAATGCACTCCAATAAAATACAATCGAAAAGTAAATTGAGTTAACTTCCCAGCCAATAAATATGAGTATAAATGCCAATAGTAAGTAACTAATTGCAGCCCACATATGTTCTCCTTTTATAATATATGCTCGTTGTTGTTATATTTATTAATCATGCCTTAATATTGTAAAAGCAAATTTCACGCCAGCATTTACTTATTCCTCGCTAGTTATGTTATTGATAATTAACATTTTAATTTTTATTTATTAAGCCTTTTATTAGCCCACTTATAAACCGTAGCTACTTTTACACTATAGTAGGTTAATTGTTCACACTGGTATAAAGTAACAGCAATACTCTTTGTTTACTTGTATTGAGCTGTATTACAGCTAATCTATAAGCACATCTAAGCATGTTTTTGCATCCACAAACAACTCTCACACGTTTATTTAACTAATAATAAAAATATTAAGGTAATCATGGAAAACGACGATTTACTCCCCCTTTTGTGTTCAACCGCTCAAGGCGATAAACACGCATTCGCTAATCTTTATCAGCAAACCAGCGGAAAATTATTTGCTATAACTTTAAATATGTTAACAAACAGAGCGCATGCGGAAGAAGTATTGCAAGAAGCTTTTATTAAAATTTGGCATAACGCATCTGAGTATAATTCATCTAAGGGAACGGTTATTAGCTGGATGATCAGCATTGTTAGATACCGAAGCCTTGATGCGCTGCGCTACAACAAAGTGCGCAAGGAGCAATCACTAGGCGACGACGATATAAACGAGCACGATATTGAGGTAAGTTATGCCGAAAACACCAAACTCGTAAGCTGTATAGAGCAATTAGAGCCACAGCAAAAACAAGCGATTCACTTGGCCTATTACAAAGGCTTAAGCCACAGTGAATTAGTTGAACATATCGACACGCCTTTAGGTACGGTAAAAAGTTGGATCCGCCGTGGACTAGTTCAGCTACAAAGGTGTTTAACCCTATGAATTATAATAAACCCGAGGTATTAAATGCACTTGCAGGGCAATATGTACTTGGTACGCTATCAAGCTCAACCCGTAAGCGTTTTCAGCGATTACTCCTCAACTCCAGCAAAGCACGTGAGGCCACAACAATGTGGGAGCAAAATTTAAATAATTTAGCCAGCGCTATTACGCCACTAGCACCAAGTGACGACTTATGGCCAAAAATATTACAACAAATTGAAAACCAGCCCCAACCAACGAAAACAATAATTCGTACACAACCTTCAATTTGGCGCACTTGGTCGTTTGTTGCTACAGCAGCTTCAATTGTATTAGCCTTTTTAGTAATGCAACCGGCCACTAATGTTAGCAATATTCAGCAAATTGCATTAGTGCAAAATAAAGCGCAGCAACCGTTATGGTTTATTGATGTTAATGAGCAGGCTTTATCAATTAAGGCAAGTAGTCAGCTTGTTGCTAAAACAGATAAAGACTATGAGCTGTGGATGATACTAAAAGACCAAGACGCACCAATATCGCTGGGCTTACTCCCTAAAACAGGTAGCAAAACGCTAGCTAAAAACAGCCGCTTTAAAGCCAGTAATGTTGCTCTATTGGCTGTAAGTTTAGAACCTATTGGCGGCTCGCCAAACGGCTCACCAAGCGAAGTACTCTATACCACCGAATTAGTACTTTTATAATTACTAAAAACAGCTCTTTTATCTTTTTTCAGTAATAAGGTATTAGAGCTAAAAATAGCAATAATTAACAAATAAAGCACATAAATTAAAGATAAGTTAACTTTCTTGCATCCAATTTAAACCCTGCCTCGTATTACTAATGACTTCAATCAAAAACTAAAGGACAAAGTCATGAAAGCTTTTACTCCATCAATACTCGCAGTTGTTATATGTGCTACTTTTGCAAGTGCACCAAGTGAAGCATCAAGCCATAGAGAAGCGCCTAATATCAGTCGTTTTCCAACATTAGACTCTACCGATTTTTATGTTTTTAATAGTTATGAGCAAGGTCGTGGTGACTTTGTTACCTTGATTGCTAATTACATTCCATTGCAAGATGCCTACGGTGGTCCTAATTACTTTGCCATGGATCCAGATGCTACTTACAGCATTCACATTGATAACGATGGTGACGCTGTTGAAGATATTACTTTTGCATTTAACTTTAAAAGTATGTTGCCTAATAATAATCAAGGTGTGCAATTAACCGTAGGCCCTGAGGGCAATCAGCGTACTGTATCTGTACCACTAAAAAATGTCGGCGGTATTACGGCAGGTAATGATAGTGCAGCTAACTTTAGTGAATCTTACACCGTAAGAATGATCAACGGTCCGCAAAAAACAGGCACTAGCGTACAGCTTAGTAACACTACTACTAGCTCAACTACTTTTAATAAACCGCTTGATTATGTAGGTAATAAAACCTTTACCTCAAAGCAAGATTACCAAATGTATGCCGACCAATTTATGTATCAAGTCGCTATTGCGAACTGTGATGGCATGGCTAAAGTGTTCGTTGGTCAACGTAAAGACCCTTTTGTAGTTAACCTAGGCAAAACCTTTGATTTAGTAAACTACGTACCCGTTGAAGGCGACAGTGCTGCGGGTGCTGGTGATGGCTCGGGCTTTCCTGGTGGCATAACACAATCGGCAGATAACGATGATTTAGCTGATAAAAACATTACCTCTATAGCAATTGAAGTACCTAAAAGCTGTGTGGTTGGCTCAGGTAATGGCGTAATTGGTTCGTGGACAACAGCAAGCTTACCGCAAGCGCGTATTTTAAATCCTAATGCTAAGTTTGCAAATAACGCAGTTAACGGCGGCGCATTAACGCAAGTTTCGCGTTTAGGTAACCCACTGGTTAATGAGCTAGTAATTGGTATTAAAGATAAAGACACCTTCTCTACTGCGCATCCTAAAGATGATGGCCAATTTTTAGATTATGTGTCGCATCCTTCACTGCCTGAACTATTAAATATTTTATTTAAAGATGCGGTTAATACCACCCTAGGGACAAATTTTGCAACGCTTGCACCTACAAACTTTCCACGTAATGACCTTATAACCGCATTTTTAACTGGTTTTTCCGGTGTTAACCAGCAAACAACAGTAACGCCATCAGAAATGCTGCGTTTAAACACTAAAATTGCAGCAACAGCACAAGCTGAACAATCAACATTTGGGGTAGTAGGTAATGATTTAGCCGGATTTCCAAATGGCCGTCGCCCAGGTGATGACGTTGTTGATATAGCACTAAGAGTTGTTATGGGTCGTTTATGTCACCCTATCCCGGTAGCAGGCGTAGACACTGATTTAGGGCTTTGTAAACCAGAGGATGCTGAAGTAGGTACTGTGCAATTTACCGATGGTGCACCTGTAAATGCCACTATGATGGATGCAAGCTTTCCCTACCTTACTACCCCACTTGCGGGTTCTAAATAAGGAGTAAAACAATGCGTAATTTAAAATATACACAGGCATATTTGCTTATAAGTGTTTTAGCAATGAGCGGCTGTGGTAGCGATAATGACAACGAGCCAACAGTGGCTGTTAATGTTGCTCCCACAGCAAGCGATGCCATGGTTACCACGCAAACTGAGGTGGCTATTAACGACATGCTTGACGCAGCAGATGCCGATGGCGACACACTTGCCTACAGCATAACAACACAGCCCACACTCGGCAGCGTAGTTGTAAATACCGATGGCACATACACCTACACGCCCAATAAAGAACAAACAGGGTCAGATAGCTTTATGTTTGGTGTGTCTGATGGGGTTAACAACCAAGTAACAGCAACGATAAGTATTACTATTGAAGCGTTGCAAGTCGACTTTGCTCAGTTTGCAACCGATGCATTTAATCAACCTGCTAACGCTGAGCCACTGTCTATTAACGGCCGAGTATTTACCAACACCGAAACAGATGTTGGTGGCCTCCACCCTGCAACAGGTAATTAATCAGTAAGTCATAATCAAAGCTGACAGGCCACGGATGGCTTTTTCAAAAGGACTATAAAATGCAATTATCTTACACCAAATTAATTTTGCTACTTGTGGGTATGTTATTTTCAAGCAATGTATTTGCCAGTGCTTTTACCCCCGCCGATAATGATATTATTGCCCCTAGCAACTCAAATATAGTAGCTCAACTGTCTGTTGCTGAAATAAACGAACTAGTTATAAATAGCCAATATGCTGGGCAAACTGAACGTTTGCAAGGTGTGTTAAAAACACATTTAGCAACTTTGTATAGCCAAAACCCCACTCCACTAATTGGTTATTTATATGCACGAGTTCTACAAAAAGAGCACCAATTTGATGCTGCAATTAAAATTGCCACTGAAGTATTAGTTGCTGAGCCAAATCACAGTAATAGTCATTTATTACTGGCTAATATTTACATGACCAAAGGTGAATTTACTGCTGCCAAAGGGCATTGTACGGCATTAATTGGGCAAGTAAGCCTTATTACCGTAAGTACTTGCGTGTTAGATGTACAAAGCCAGCAAGAGCAACTAATACAAAGTTATAATGCATTAAAAAAGATTACCCATAATAAAAATATTAGCTTAGCCACTGCCCATGTACTAAGTGAAATGAGCTATCGATTAAATAATTACCAAACTGCGCTGAGCTACATTAGCCATGTCGATTTACAGTCTGCGCCGGTGAGCCTTATTGTACTGTGGGCCGATACTCAATTAGCACTTAATAACACGCAGCAAGTGCTCAATACTTTAGCTGGTTTGCTAACAGATAACAGTAATTTAGAAGATGCTATTCTACTCAGGTTGGCTATTGCTGAAAAAAATACTAATGCGGTTAGTACAAAGTGGCAAACAATGATGAAAAGCCGTGTGGCGCTGCGCGAACTGCGTCAAGATACCTTTCATGCCAGTGATCTAGCCCACTATTATATTGCAGTAGCGCCAAATAGTGATAAAGCTCTGTACTGGGCCAATATAAATTGGCAACAAGCTAAAATGAGCACCGATAAGCAATTATTAATACAAGCCAAAGCCATGCAGCGAGCAACACTATGAAAACATTTTGTGTATTTATTCTCACTTTAGCAAAGCTATTAGTGGCCACTAATAGCTTTGCTCATCAGTTAAGTACCGGCTATATAACTTTAAATAATACCGCTGCTAGCCAAAATCAGTATAGTGGTCAGTGGCAAGTAAATATAACCGATTTAGAGCAAGTCGTGGCGTTCGATATTAATAACGATAAACAAATAACCTGGGCTGAAATAAAAGCCAAACGCAGCTCTATTAATAGTTTTGTGTATGCTAATTTACAGCTAATTCAGCAACAACAGGCATGCACGCTCTCTACCCAAGGGGCGTATCAATTAGATAGTCACTTTAATCAACCCTATTTAGTAATACCGCTGCTGTTTAGCTGCGCTGATCAAACTGAAACTAGCTTACATTACAGCGCCTTTTTTAATACCGATGGTAACCACAAAGCCATTGTAAATATTAATAATTTATCGCGAGTGTTTAGCGCAGCTAACGCAAAACAAACATTTAATTTTAGCCAATCAAGCTACTTAAGCACCTTTAATCAATATGTATATCAAGGAATATTGCATATTTGGATTGGTATTGATCATATTTTATTTTTAATCGCCTTATTACTTACCTGCGTACTTACCCGCACCGAAAAACAATGGCAAGGTATTAGCTCAAAAAAACAAATTATTAAACACACCGCGTGGATAGTTACCGCCTTTACCCTAGCCCATTCAATTACGCTTACTGCAACCGCTATGAATTTAGTATCGCCTAATAGCCGCTGGGTAGAGCTAGGTATTGCCCTGTCAGTACTTTTTGCTGCACTTAATAATGTATGGCCACTGGTATTACGTTTAGGTTGGGTAACATTTGCCTTTGGTTTATTGCACGGCATGGGGTTTGCCAGTGTATTGGGTGAGTTGGGGTTGTCGAGCGATTATCAGCTATTGAGTATTGTAGCATTTAACTTAGGGGTAGAAATTGGTCAGCTCAGTATTTTACTCATAGCATTGCCGGTGTTAATCAGCATAAGAGGCTATCAGTGGTATAAAAAATGGTTAATGCCGGTGGGTTCATTTGCTATAGCACTGATTGCATTACAATGGTCAGTCGAGCGGTTTTAACCTGTAACCGCCCTAATACCAATTTTGAGTACTTTTTATAGTGATTTTTACAGTACTTTTTACAGTACTTCGTCATGCACTTCAAAAGGCATGAGTAGCGTTTTCATCGCTGGGCGAAGTGCTATTAATACTGTTTCTTCGGTGAGTTCTGGGTAGAGCATTTTTCGAAGAAATAAGCCCGCCATCATCGAAAAAATAACATTAATACGGCTATCGAGTTCTTGCTCTGAGTGTGATTTTAACAAGCTTCTGTCGCTAATTAATAACTGTCTCATTCTATCGCGCGCTTGGGTATCAGCCTCGTGTAGTAACGTAGCCACTTTATTGTTTCTGGCCGCTTCTGCCATCATGTCTAAATCGATTACACACGCCCCGGTATCCATATGCCTTTGCACTCCTTTGTGCAAACTGCCTAAAAGTATTGTGAGGATATCGCCAGGCTGCTCTTCAAACTCTTGAAATATAGAAAACATTTCTTGCATATCTTGCTCAATAATACTCTCTATTATTGCTTCTTTACTTTCAAAGTAGTTATAGATATGGCCGGCACTCATACCCGCAGTTCTTGCAATTTCAGCCATGCCTGCCCCATGATAGCCTTTGCGACGAAAGCAGTCTGCTGCAGCATCTAGTACTTGTGTGCGCCGTGCTTCGACTAATGCAGGATCTGCATGTCTTTTACTTTTATGGGTCACTTACAACTCCACTATTTAACCTGTCTATTATAAAAACCAATTGCATCTAAATATTTAGTTACAGCAAATAAAGCGCTGTTAAATTAGAAGTATTATAAATTTAACATTCTAGTGATGGCCTATAGCAAAAGCTATAGACCATATAGACTACTTAATCTTGCACCGCTGGTGAGGTAACTTGCCAACCGCCGCCAACTGCTTTGTATAAGTTAATTTTACTGGCAAGTAATGCTTGCTTACCCGTAATTAACTGCTGTTGGGCACTGTACCAAGTTCTTTGCGAATCAAGAACTTGCAAGTAACTGTCGGCACCTTTGTCGTAACGCGCTTGCGAAATATCAAAGGTTGCTTGACGACTTTGCACTAACTGCTCAAGTGCGCTTAGTTGGGCGTTATAACCTTCTCTATCTGCAAGTACGTCAGCAACTTCACGAAACGCTTGCTGAATTTTTTGCTGATAGGTGGTAAGCGCTATTTGTTGCGCCGCTTTAGCAACATCTAAATTAGCTTGGTTACGGCCCATATTAAAAATAGGCAAATTAATAGTCGGTACAAAACTCCACGTACCCGAGCCACCATCAAATAAACCACTTAAGTCGCTTGATGCAGTACCCGCATTAGCGGTTAAACTAATACTTGGGTAAAACGCAGCACGCGCAATACCAATATTTGCATTAGCCGCTAACAACTGATGCTCAGCCGCTTTAATATCAGGGCGTTGCGTGAGTAAATCAGACGGTAAACCAACCGGTACTTCTGGTAAGTCGAGTAAATGATTAAGTGATGCATTTGGCAGTAAATCACTGGCAACGCTATTACCTACTAGTAAATCAAGCGCATTTTTATCGCGTTTTAATAAACGCTTATACTTTGCTATATCAACTTTAGCTGTAGCAACCGTACTTTTAAGTTGCTCTAGGGTAATTGCTGATGCAGCACCTAAATCAAAACTTTGTTGAGTAAGTGATAACGACGACTGTTGCGACGTTAGGGTTTCCTCGGCCAGTGCTAATAACTGCTGGTCGGTTGCATAGTTAAGCCAGGCATTAGCAAGCTCAGCAATAAGCGACACTTGCATACTGTATTGGCTCAGCTGCGAAGAGTATAAGGTTTGCAGTGCTTGCGCTGACTGATTGCGCACCTTGCCCCATATATCAAGCTCATACGAGGTAATACCTACGGTAGCACTGTACTGCGAATTAATACGCGGCTCACCAGTACTCGATAAATCACCCGGCAAGCGCTGACGCGATCCAGAGCCATTTATATCAAGCGATGGAAATAATGCCGAGTCTTCTATTTGATATAAGCCACGCACGCGCTGCACATTTAATGCAGCAATTTGTAAGTCTTTATTATGCTCAAGGCTCTGTGCAATTAACGCTTGCAGTTTTTCATCATTAAAAAACTGCTGCCAATTTAGCTGCGTAGCTTGCGCTTGCTCTGCACCCGATGCATACGCATCAGGCACAGGTAAAGCTATTTCTTGTTGCTCTGGGGCAAGTTGGCACCCCGTTAATACAGCTAAAGTAAGTGCGTTTAAACCTAATGTTTTTAAGTTCATTATTCGCTCTCCTTCGTTGCTACTGCCGATTTACTTGAGAATGTTTTACGTACTAAAACAAAAAACAAAGGCACAAATAACACCACTAAGGTAGAGGCAGCTAAAGTACCACCAATAATAGAGATACCCAGCGCATTTTGTGCACCCGACCCTGCGCTCGACGCAATAGCCAAAGGTACAACACCACAAATAAAGGCCAGCGAGGTCATTAATACTGGGCGTAAACGCAGTTTAACAGCAGCTATTGCAGCATCCACTAAGCTCAGGCCTTCTTCCATTTTATGAATAGCAAATTCAACTATTAATATCGCGTTTTTAGAAGCCAAACCTATGGTGGTTAACAAACCTACTTGTAAGTAAATATCGTTTGATAAGTTACCTATTAATGCCGCCATAATCGCACCAAATATACCCAGTGGCACAATAATCATTACAGCAAATGGTACTGACCAACTTTCGTATAACGCAGCTAAACATAAAAATACAAACAACAGCGACAAGCCATACAGTAAAGGCGCTTGCCCACCACTTGAGCGTTCTTGATAAGATATACCTGACCACTCAGAGGCAATACCGTTTGGCAATTGCTTAACTAAACGCTCCATTTCATCCATAGCCTGCCCTGTACTATAGCCAGGTGCTGCACTACCTTGAATTTCCATCGCAGAAAAACCATTGTAGCGCTCTAAGCGTGGTGAGCCGTAAGACCAGTGCGAACTAGCAAATGCTGCAAACGGCACCATATCGCCATTATTATTACGCACGTACCACTTATTTAAGTCCTCTGGCACCATGCGCGAATCAGCTTCGCCTTGCATGTATACCTTTTTCACGCGGCCGCGGTCAATAAAGTCATTAACATAGCGGCTACCCCATGCGGTAGACAAAGTACTATTTATATCGGTTTGAGTAACGCCCAATGCTTCCGCTTTTGCAAGGTCAATATCAAGTTGCAGCTCTGGCATGTCTTCTTGGCCATTTGGACGCACACCCGCTAAAACAGGGCTTTTACTTGCCATACCCAATAGCATATTACGTGCATTTAATAGCTCGTCATGGCCTAAGCCTACGCGGTCTTGTAAAAACATATTAAAGCCATTAGCTGTACCAAGCTCTACAATTGCCGGTGGTGGGAAAGCAAATACAAACGCTTCTTTTATGGTTGAAAAATACCCCATCCCTTTACCTGCTACTGCATTTACCGATAAGTCGTCACGCTGGCGCTCATCCCAATGCTTTAAGCTCACAAAACCAATTGCTGAGTTTTGCCCAGAACCGGCAAAACTAAAGCCTGTTACCGTAAAGATAGAACTTACCGCTTCGGCTTGATCATTCAAATAATGGTTTTCTACTTTTTCAACTACACCTAACGTTTGCTCAATGGTAGAGCCTGCAGGCAACATTACTTGGTTAAATAATATACCTTGGTCTTCGTCTGGTAAAAAAGCAGTTGGTAAGCTTGAAAACACATATACCATACCACCCACAAGCACACCATAAATAAGTAAGTAGCGCTTTGATTGGCTGATCATACGCCCAACAATACCTTGTGCACCGCGGTTTGTTTTATCAAAACCACGGTTAAAGCCAGAGAAAAAACGTCCAATAAATGATGTTTTATCGTGTACATGGCTTGGCTTAAGTAAGGTTGCACATAATGCAGGCGTTAAAATAAGTGCCACTAATACCGACAAGCCCATTGCCGACACAATAGTAATAGAGAACTGACGGTAAATAACACCGGTAGAGCCACTAAAAAACGCCATCGGAATAAATACTGCCGACAGCACCATAGCAATACCTACCAATGCGCCTTTAATTTCGTCCATTGATTTACGTGTTGCATCTAATGCCGAGAGTTTTTCTTCAGTCATTAAACGCTCTACGTTTTCTACTACAACAATCGCATCATCAACCAACAGGCCAATGGCAAGTACCATAGCAAACATAGTTAACGTATTGATTGAATAACCAAAGGTATACAAAATTGCAAACGTACCCAGTAGTACAACAGGTACTGCAATAGTAGGAATTAACGTTGCACGAAAGTTTTGTAAAAACAAATACATTACAACAAACACAAGTATCACAGCTTCAATTAACGTGTGTACTACTTTTTCAATCGACAAAGATACAAATGGTGTGGTGTCGTAAGGAATAACAACATCTAAACCTTCAGGAAAAAACGGTTTTAAGTCCTCTAATGCTTTTTTAACGCCCTCTGCGGTATCTAGTGCGTTAGCACCACTGGCAAGCTTTATACCAATACCCGCAGCCGGATCACCATTAAAACGTGCAACTACACCATAATTTTCACCGCCCAGTTCTACTCTAGCTACATCTTTTAGACGCACTACTGAGCCATCACTATTGGTTTTAACTAAAATGTTTTCAAACTGATCAGGTGTTTGCAAACGGCTTTGTGCCGTTATTGTCGCATTTAACTGCTGCCCTGCAATCGCAGGCATACCACCGAGTTGGCCGGCAGAAACCTGCGCATTTTGTGCAGTAATTGCCGCGCCAATATCGTTTGGCGTTAACTTAAAGTTTTGTAATTTTGCTGGATCTAACCAAATACGCATAGCGTACTGCGAGCCAAATAACTGCGCTTCACCTACACCATCAACACGAGAAACAATATCTTGCACGTTTGAGGCTACATAATCACCAATATCAATATTAGTCATGCTGCCATCTTTAGACACAAAACCTAATACTAATAAAAAGTTACGCGCCGCTTTGGCTACTACAACACCTTGGCGTTGTACTTCCTCTGGTAACAACGGCGTTGCGGTTGCTAATTTGTTTTGTACTTGAACCTGAGCAATATCAGGGTCTGTATCAGCATTAAACGTTAATGTAAGCGTTGCTGAGCCACTCGACTCTGACGTTGACGACATATATAACAAGCCGTCTAGCCCTTTCATTTTTTGCTCAATAACTTGAGTTACAGAGTCTTCTAAGGTTTGCGCTGATGCACCTGGGTAATTTGCAGTAATACTAATCGCAGGCGGTGCAATAGAAGGATACTGTGCAATAGGTAAACTTTTAACTGCTAAAATACCCGCTAACATAACAATAATAGCGAGTACCCAAGCAAATATCGGTTTATCGATAAAATATCGTGACATTTAAACTCTCCGTTATTGCGCTTGAGTGGCTAAAGGTGTTGCTTCAGTGACAATCACTGGCGCGCCAGGACGAATTTTTTGTAAGCCTTCAACAATTAACTTATCACCAGCAGATAAACCTTTAGTCACTAACCAGTTCGAACCTATTGTTCTATCAACTTCTAGTACTCGGCTCTCTACTGTATTATTTTCACTTACCACCATAGCCGTTGGCTGGCCTTTGGTATTACGCGTTACACCACGCTGCGGAACCAAAACAGCATTTTCTTGAACCCCTTCAACAATAGATGCACGGGCATACATACCCGGTAAAAGTAGTTTCTCAGGGTTAGAAAATTTAGCTCGCAATGTTACCGAACCCGTACTTGGATTAACCGTTACTTCTGAAAACTGTAAGGTGCCCTTATGCGGATAAACCGAACCGTCTTCCATATAAAGCTCAACCTCGGTTTGAATATCTGCATCAACACTTAACGAGCCCGACGACAACGCTTTTTTAAGCTTGGTTAACTCATTACTCGATTGTGTTAAATCAACATAAATTGGATCAAGCTGCGTGACTGTTGCCAATGCCATTGCTTGATTAGCACTTACCAAAGCACCAACAGTCACACTCGATTTACTAATTTGACCACCAATAGGCGATGCTACATGGCTGTAATCTAAATTAATTTGTGCAGCCTGTAATTGCGCTTTCGCAGTAAGTAACTCAGCCTTTGCCTGTTTAGCAGTTGCATCTGCTTCGTCAAAGTCTTGCTGACTTACAGCTTTAATTGCCAACAACTCTTTATAACGCGCAGCTTTTGATTTACTGCTGGCAATACTCGCCTCAGCGCGGGCTACAGCTGCTTCACTTGCTGCAAGCTCAGCTTCAAAAATGGCTGGATTTATTTGATATAGCGCTTGGCCTTTTTCTACTTGCGTACCTTCTGTAAACAAACGAGATTGCACAATACCGCTAACTTGAGGACGAATTTCTGCTATTTGATATGCACTTACACGCCCTGGTAATTCTTGTTTAAGTGTAAGTGTTTGGCTTTTTATCGTAACTACACCTACTGGAGTGCCTTGAGAAGCAGTAGCTTTAGGTTGCTCAGCAGCCTGATCACAACCAGTTAAAACGACAGAACCAACGAGGGCCGAAAATACCAATAGCGCGATGCGGGAACGCTGCATATTAAATTACCTTTTAACTTGAATTTAAACTTTAGAATGAACGTTCATTCTAAATTATTTGCATGCACTTTCCAATGCTAATTAAGAATTATTTTTAACTAGATTTAATGCTGTAAACATATGTAAATTTGGTTGACTAAAGCGACTATTTGCTTACAGTCAAAACTCCCCTAGGGCATTGTGTAAAGCCCAAATAGGGCTGAATTCAGCGTGGTTGTGCTTTAAATAGTGTTTAGTGATTGGTATATACATTTAGTTGAGCTGCATAGAACGCTCAGCAGACGGTCGATCAAAATCATTTTTGGACATTTTTGAGTTACAAGTCGGCACAAAAATGACTGGTTTTAGATTCGATAAAGTATGGAATAGCTCTGAACCTGTGGCCAAGCTTTCTCGGCAACAACAATCATATAAAAGGCAGTTCTTCCATCGCGTTTGGCGCTATCTATGCCTTGGACTAGACTAAATAATCACTTCTGTTTTACTTAAAATCAGGCAACCTGAAGCTGACTTAAAAATTAACTACACTAGTTCTTTTATTTTTCTAAGGTGCTGCAAGTAAATTGGAATTTTCACAGAGCCTTCGCTCCAATACTGCTGAGATTTTGATATTTTGCCAGCAAGCTCAGAAGTTAGGTATTTATAGTTTTCTACTAGCCTATCGCTGCCGATAGGAGAGCTTTTCTCTGATGCTAGCTTCTCTGCATATGCTTGAATGTGCTGACGCATCTCAAATTTAGATGTTTCTGGAGCTTCTTCTTCAATGTTACAAAAATCCAGAAATTCACTAATTTCGGTTTCAGTCTCATTGCAAAGCGCTAGTATTCCTTCGAGATCAGCAACACAACAGAAGTGTACGTTTTTCAGAGGTATCTTGCCAGCAACTGCTTCATCTATCCTTTGTCTATACTCACCCCCTATATAAGAGGCGAGTTTAACACCATTACCAAGGTAGAAGTCTTGGTGAGTCACTATGAGAGCATATCTGTTATCAAAATCAGCAAGATCACCAAAACCAACGCCCTTTAACTTATCTGCACATTCAGCAGCTTGTTTAATACCTTTCAGATGAGTATCTCTTAACTTGTCCTTAATAATGTTGCGCTGGTCAGTCACAAGAATTTTTTGGTTGGGTTCTACGCCCTTTGCATCAATAAATATCGAAGTTCCGTTCCGTTGATGTAAGAAGTCGACAACCTTACCTTGAATTTTGTTGTCTCTGTAAACTTCCATCAGTTGCTCTTCTCTTGTCGTCTCAAAATTATATGCATCAAAAACATATGCTAAATAATTTTCAAACTCTTTAGTAAATTTGTCTCTAAAACCACTCGAATCAGCAGTCTTAAGAGTTCTGAGAACAAACTCGCTCAACCCGATACTTGCAATATATGGATGAGCGGTTGATATACCCTCAGGTAGAATGAGTATTGGTTTCTCAAGCAATAGTGGTTCAGAAAAATACTCTTCCGCTCGTACATCTCCATCGCCTCTAGTTTTTCTCCTTCGGTGTTTAATCAATTTTTGCAACTGTTCAAAGTTAGCTCCAACTAAGCTGAGGTATTGTTTAATCACGGCTACTGGATATGCTGGTGATAGTTTGGGTAAGAACTCTTCGTACTTAATGATTGGCTTTTTAGACGAGTAAAATACAGAAAAGAAAAACACCGACAAAACATAAAAGCATTCCAAATCAATATCAGTCTGAGCTTTGAAATTATCTCGAAAAGATCGACTTGCACCTTCATTGCACATTATTGAGAACAACCTTACCAAGAAATAGTTGTGTACTATCTGGTTCGTTTGAAATCTAAGTTGTGTTAGTAAGAACGCCCTTAGAGACAACCAAACATTATCTTCATCGGCAAATTTTAAAGCTTTTCCTTGTAGTGCCCAAATTTTGTTCAATATATTCCAAACATCTTTTTCATTCGCAGGAATAGCGCCTTTAATGGGTTCTAGTTCTAATGTCCACTCAAGCATTAGGCTGACAATCCAAGGACGACCTATTGCTTGAGGTTCATCAGGATATACGGTATGTAGTCGAGTAAGTAAATGTTGTACTACAGATTCTTTTGTGTAGCGTGTTATCGAGTTTCTTATCTTATGGGCATCTCTACTAAATGACATCAAGTAATCCCACTAGCAACAATGCAAAAACGGTTAAACAAGTTATGAGCGACCAGGTGATTTGATGAGCAGCTTCTTTCATGAGCACGGATTTCTCCTTGTAGTTTCATTACGATCGAGGTTTGATAAGATCTTAATATCTAGACTGTGTAGTATTACTAATATTTAGTCAATCTGGTTTTGTTTGAATTAGCCTACAGTCACACTGCCAAAACATTTTGGGGCACAATATTCGTAAGTAAAGAGCACATAACCTCAACAATTCAAAGTATAGATTATTAAGGTTCAAAGACTATATTTGGCACTTTTCAAGTATTCGACAATATAAAATGCTGATAATAATAATTGGTAAGATATTTTACTGTGTCGGATGGCGCTTCGCTTATCCGACCTACATTCGGTACTTTTTAGGTAATCGATAATACAAAACGCTAATGTTAATTGAGGCTGCCTTTTTTCGTTGGGCTTCTCTGCGCTCAAACCAACCTAAGTAAAAACACCTTAAAATAATAAAATAAGGTGTTTTTACTTTGTGATTTTGACTGTTTACTTGCTACTTTTTACTTGCTAATAGCGAGCTAACTTAGTTTGTACTTAGCTTTGCGATGGCTCGGGCGTGGGTACTATTTTTGATACCAGTAACTGCTCAACCCGAATGCCTTCAACATCGACCACTTCAAATTTAAAGCCGGCGTATTGAATATACTCTGCACGTTTTGGAATACGCTTCATGGTATAAATTAAATATCCGGCCACGGTTTCGTAATGACTTTGATGAGGAAACTCATCAATATCAAGTACTTTAGCCAGCTCAACTATGGGGGTTAAACCATCAACTAACCAGGAGTTTTGGTCGCGCTCAACAATTAACTCATCATCGCTGTGAGTAATTAAGTCGCCCATAAAGCCTTTCATTAAATCTTTTACTGTTACTATGCCTACCACTAATGCGTATTCGTTAACTACCACAGCAAAAGGCTGTACAGCTGTTTTAAACGCATTTAATGCCTCTGATAAACTGAGGGTTTCGGGCAGATAAAAAATATCTTTTTCGAGCATTTCGCTATTAATATTCGCTGCATCGCCTTTAAGTACTTGGCGTAAAATATCTTTTGATTCTACAGAGCCGATTAACTTATCTAAATTATCGTTACACACTAAAAAGTGATTATGTGGATGCTCTATTATTTTGTTAGCAATATCATGGCTCGACTCATTAATATCAAAATAAACTATTTGGTCGCGCGGCGACATCACACTCGATATAAAGCGCGCTTCTAGGTCAAATACGTTACCGATTAAATCGTATTCTTGTTGCTGTAGGCTACCGTATTCTGCACCTGCATCCATCATGGCAACAATATCTTCTGTGGTTACAATATCTTCGCGCTCGCTTGGTACTTTAAAAATACGCAAAATAATATTTGTTAAACCATTAAAAAATAATACCAAGGGCGTTAAGGCATAGGTAACCCAGCGCATTATTGTTACCACGCGCACAGCAACGGCCTCTGGCAAAATCATTGCCAAACGTTTAGGTAGTAAATCTGCAAATAAAATAAACAGTGAAGTAATGGTTAAAAACGACAGTAAAAAACTAATTTGTGCCAGTAATGGGCCTTGATAAAAAAACTGCAAAACATTTTGCACATAAGGCGAAAGTGCTTGCTCACCCACAATGCCGCCTAATATAGCAATAGCATTAAGGGTTATTTGGATCATGGCAAAAAATGCCCCAGGTTGTTCTTGTAGCTTTAATACTGCAGCTGCTTGAACATTGCCCTCATCAGCCATTACTCTTAATTTTATTTTACGCGATGCTGCAATCGCAATTTCCGACATTGCAAACAACGCACTGATCAAGATTAATAAGCCAATCCCGACTAAATCACCCATTTATAGCTCCAATAGAATACGCTTTTATAGCAAAAGCAGCTGGATTATAGTCGCTTTTTTAAACGGGGCAATTTAAATTTAATATTTATTAAAAGGCTTTTATTATCAATACAATAAGCAGGCCTTTCGACCTGCTTTAAGATTACTTGTTCATCGCACTAATCAAAAACGCCGAAATTTTAGCGCCTTCTCGTAAGGTGGTTTCTGAACTTGACTGCCCTACTAGCGAGCTGTCGGTAAAAGGCGCAATTTCCATCATATCGGCACCGGTGATCGGAAATTCATCGGCTATGGCTGATAAAATATCCAGTGCGTGCTGCGGCGTTAAGCCGTTTGCCTCTGGTGTGCCTGTTGCAGAGGCATATTTTTCATCAAGGGCGTCAATATCAAAGCTAACATACACTTCGTCAACGTTGTCGGCTTTAAGCTGGGCAATGGCATCTGCGGCAACGGCTGCTGCACCGCGCTCTATAATTTCATGCGCCCAATGTTGTTTAACACCAAAGGTGCTTTCCCAATGCTCTTTCGGTTTACCACTTGAACGAATACCAAATTGAATTAAATGATGTGGCGCAGGTAAAAACTCTAAAATATGCGTACACCAAGAGCCAAAACATAAATCAATGCCTAAGCGCTCAACCAATAAGTCGGTATGGGCATCAAAATGAATAATTGCGGTACGCTTGCCTTGTGCGCGCTTAGCTTTTAAATACGCTTTTGTTAATGGGTAACTAATTGAATGATCGCCGCCAATACCAAAAATGCCTTTATTTTCAAATGTTGCATAAAAGCTGTCGCACACATCTTCAGTGATCGACAGTGGGCTAACGTAATAGTCGTTATTTTCGTTGCCGTATAATGCTTTTTGGCAATTGGTTATAGTGGCTTTGTTTAAGTATTTATCATGTAATAAATGAGGAATAACGCGTACGTCGCCTAAATCGAATGAGCGGCACTGAGGTTGCTGATCAAGTAATGCTGAGCGTAAAAATAACGGCCCCCAGTTTGCGCCACGTAAAATACCGCCGCCACAATCTGAGCTAATACCTAGCATTACCGCTTTATGCGGCGAATTGGGTAACTCGTTAAGCGACTCACGCCATAATGGGCCAATGTTTTCGGTTTGCCCATAAAGCTTATTTCTTAATGCAGCTTTGCGCTCTTTTGCAGTGTTAACTGTATATACACCATCACCTGGTGCGCACAAACAATGCTCAATTTTGCTTTTAAATTCCTGAAATTCGGTGCTCATGGTAAACCCTTATAAATCTATATGTTTTGCGTGGTACTGATTAGTTATGCAAAATTGCTAATATTTAAATACTAACAATAACATTAGTACTGCTTGCTAAAAGCAAACTAACGTTAAATTAGCCTTGCTTCACTAATGTATATACCATCCAAAAAATAACAACTAACCATATGAATAAAAACAACTTAGTGTAAATGTGCCTGTTGTTTATGATAATTTACTCATTACTTTAGACGATCAATATAATGTCTGCCTATACAAGTCAACCGCCTCATTTTACGGGTAATTTTAATATATGCTTGAATATTCAATGTGGGTGAATAAATCAAAACAAATCAACACGGACATACGTCCTGTACTAAACAAACAATTATAGTAATGATGCTAAATTGATAGTAATTTTATAAAGGCTTAGTTATGGAAAAGGTATTTCACTTAGGGTTATGTATTGACGATCTTAAAGGTGCAAAACTGGCTATTGTTCCGGGCGATCCGGATCGTGCTGCACGTATTTCGCAATTTTTAGATAACCCAACTTGCCTGGCTAAAACGCGTGAATTTCATGTTTATTTAGGTGAGCTTAATGGCCATTCTGTGGTTATATGCTCTACCGGTATTGGCGGTCCATCGACGTCGATTGCCGTTGAAGAATTAGCCCAACTTGGCGTGCACAGCTTTTTGCGTATTGGTACTACTGGCGCAATTCAACCACACATTAACGAAGGCGATATTTTAATTAGCCAAGCCTCTGTGCGTTTAGATGGTGCAAGCCAGCATTTTGCGCCGCTTAGCTACCCTGCGGTATCTGACTTTTTTGCTACCCAAGCTATGGTTAAAGCCTGTGAAAACCTTAATATCGATTTTCATATTGGTATTACTGCATCAAGCGACACATTTTACCCAGGGCAAGAGCGTTACGATACGCACTCTGGTTATGTACCAAAGTCGTTACAAGGCAGCTGTGAAGAGTGGCAAAAATTGGGTGTGATGAACTACGAAATGGAATCGGCAACCTTATTTACTATGTGTGCGGCACTTGGTTTACAAGCAGCGTGCGTAGCCGGTGTATTAGTTAATCGTACTCGCCAAGAAATTCCTAATGTTGACCACGGCGAAATTGAAAGAAAATCAGTTGCGGTAGTATTAGAAGCCGCTAAAGTACTGCTCGCTAAGTAACAGTACTTTTTAGTGTGTCAGTTTGCCAAGTTACTCACTTAATGGCGCACTAATTAGCTCAAGTGGTGGCAAGTTTACAAAGCTTGCTAGCACTGCTTGAGCCACTCCTGCTTGGTTTTCATGACCAGCGGTTTCTAACAGTGTTATTCCCTTTACGGTATGTTGATCAAAACTCAAACCGGCTAAAAACAACTGACTTAATGCACTTTGCAATGGCGATAAGCTAGGGCTGTATGCAGCGTTTTCTGCGTAACTGCCATAAAAGTCACCGTTGTTAAACGTAGTGATTTTTACTGCGCTGTAGTTTTGGCTATACGGTACATAAGCTGCTAACGCATAGGCTGCCAGCTGTTGCTCTACTTCTGTATTGTTAAATGAGCGAGCCTGCGGGGCTGGATTAAATAAGCTGTACTGATTGCCTAAATCGGTGGGGCCAAACGAATGCGGTAACAAGTCTGCAAGTTTAAATTGCTGCTCGGGCAGTAAAATATCAAATTCACGCGCATCAGCTAATTCGTTCATAAATTGGCGGCAATAACCACAAGGTGCGTCACTAATCGCTATTTTTAGTATTTTTTTCGCGCCATTTAACCAAGCATTATTAATTGCAGACTGCTCTGCGTGCACCACTAAACTAAGTGCTTGGCGGTTAAACTCGGCATTAGCACCAAAGTAAAAATTAACCTCGCCGCTTTCATCAAGTGCTTTAACGATTGCACCCACATGAAAGTTCGATACGGGTGCTACCGCAAACTCAGACGCTAAAGGCACTAAACCTTGTAATAAGGCGTCGTTTGTTACATTAAGTTGCGCGCATAGTTGGTTAATATTATTTGCGTTTAAAATACCGCGCTGGGTTTTTAATTGGCTACGTAAAGCCTGTGTTTGCGCTACGCTTAAAGAGATGTGGGTATTACTAAGTGCGGTGTTTGCTTGTACTAAAAAGGTTGCAGAAGCCATAATATAATTTTTGTTATTCAATGGCTAAGTAGTTTAAAAGGTTAGCGCATAAAATGCCAGCGCATATGCACAAAATAAGGGGTTACGGCGCTGCGCAACCCCCTTGTTTTTATTTAGCTATTAACCAGTATTGCGCATACCTGCTGCTATGCCGGTCATGGTGATCATTAACGCGTTATCTATATCGCCTTCACTGCCGTTGTCGCTTGAGCGCGCACGGCGAAGTAACTCTACCTGCAACACATTAAGCGGATCGGTATAAGGGTTACGCAGCGCAATTGACTCTTTGATCCATGGCTGATCGGCCAATAAGCTTTTTTGCGGGCTAAGCGACTGTACTAAACTAATCGCTTCAGCGAGCTCTTTACGCAAGGTAACACCAAGTGGTTTGTACATATCTTCCACCAGCGCATTATCGTAATGCTCACTTAACCAGCTGTCGGCCTTACTAAATACCATTTCGAGCATTTCTAGGCGCGATCTAAAAAATGGCCATTGTAAGCTCATTTCTTGCAAGGTTTCAACGCCGTATTTTGCCAATGCCGCTTGTAATCCTGTTAATGCGCCTAACCACGCAGGTAACATTAAACGATTTTGGCTCCATGCAAAAATCCATGGTATTGCCCGCAAACTTTCGACCCCACCTGTAGGGTTGCGTTTTGCAGGACGCGAGCCAAGCGGCAGTTTAGAAAGCTCAAGCTCTGGGGTTGCCATTCTAAAGTAAGGTACAAAGTTTTCATCGTGGCGTACCACGTTACGATAATGCTCGCACGACTCTTCGCTGATCAAAGCCATTACTTCGCGCCATTGTGGTTTAGGCTCTGGCGGTGGTAATAAATTACTTTGCAGTACAGCGCCGGCGTAAATATTTAAGCTTTGTAGCGCAACATCGGGTAAACCAAATTTAAAGCGGATCATCTCGCCTTGCTCAGTTACTCGCAAACCACCTTTTAATGACCCCGGTGGTTGTGAATGTAGGGCTTGTGCAGCGGGTGCGCCACCTCGCCCTACCGTACCGCCACGGCCATGAAATAACACCAGCTCTATGCCGCGTTTGTCGGCTAATTGTACTAGCTTATCCATTGCTTCGTACTGCGCCCAACCAGCTGCCATCATACCGGCATCTTTTGCTGAGTCTGAGTAACCTATCATAACGTTTTGGGTGTTGTTAATTTGGCCTCTGTACCAGTCATTATCCAACAAAGTAGTAATAACATTGTGGCCATCATTTAAATCATCTAAGGTTTCAAATAACGGCGCAACCGGTAATTTAAAGCTACAACCACTTTCTTTTAACAGCAATTGTACCGCTAAAATATCGGAGGCTGTGCGCGCCATCGAAATAATATATAAGCCAAATGTTTGCTCGTCTTGCTGTGCAATCACGTCAAAGGTGTCGAGTACTTCTTGCACCTCTGGGCTTGGCTGCCAACGCTTAGGTATTAGCGGCCTGCGAGAGTTAAGCTCAGTGAGTAAAAAGGCTTGTTTGTCTTGCTCTTGCCATTGGTTGTAATCGCCTAAACCTAAGTAACGCGTAAGCTCTGAAAACACATCACCATGGCGCGATGAATCTTGGCGTACATCTAATTTAGCTAACCGCAAACCAAAACTATTAATACGATGTAATACATCCAGTAATAGGCCATCAGCAACTACTTTCATATTGCATTTTAATAGCGAGCGATAGCACACCTCAATTGGATGTTTTATTTGGTTTATATCGGTAATTAAGTCTTGGGCTTCGCTGCGCTGATTTTTTATTTTTGCCCCTAAATGCATTACGGTTTCTAACACTTGGTTTTTAAGTGTTTTAATCACGCAGCGATAAGGTTCAAATTCTTGCCCCGCAAGGGCTATTAGCTCATCACTGGCATCAGACATCGACAGCTCTGTACTTAGCGTTTCTAGATCGCGGCCATATAAGTCCAGTGCCATCCAACGACCATGATCAAGCACCTCTTTGGTTACTTGTGCGGTTACATAAGGGTTGCCGTCACGATCTCCGCCCATCCACGAGGTAAACTCTATTGGGCTGTAGTTTATTGGTAACTCTAAGCTTAAATGCTCTTTTACATGCTGGCTAAACTCACGTAAAAAACGCGGCACTGCATGCCACAAGCTATTTTCAATCACCGCGTAGCCCCATTTTGCTTCATCAACAGGGGTGGGTCGCGAGCGACGAATATCGTCGGTGTGCCATGCTTGGCTAATTAACTGCGCAATACGGTTTAAAATAGCCTCGCGCTCTTGTGCTAAGTTATCAGTTCGCTCCAATGAAGCTAAGCAATCACTTAACTCAACGTGCTTATTAATAATTGTGCGGCGTGTTACTTCTGTAGGGTGCGCGGTTAGCACCAAGTTTATGTGGAGTTTTGAGAGTGTGTCGGCCAAATGATTGTGATTAAGTTGGCCATTATTTGCTTTTGTTGCTAACGTTTTTAATGTTTGAGTGAGAGGATTTAGCTGGCAAAAACCAACATCATTAAAACGCGAAACGGTATGAAACTGCTCGGCAACATTGGCAAGGTTTAAAAAATGATTAAATGAACGGGCAACCGGTAACAGCTCTTCATCGCTGAGCGCATGTAATACTTTTATTAGTGTTTTACGGTCGTTTTCGTTGCCACTGCGAGATGACTTTGATAAAGCCCTTATTTCTTCTACTTTATCTAAAATTGCTTGGCCTTGGGCATCTTTAATTGTTTGCCCTAATAATTGGCCTAGTAAATTTACATTGCCTCGCAAGGCGGCATATTGTTCACTCATTTCTCAGTCTCCTTTGTTTCATGGAGCACTATTAATATCACTATGCGCGGTTATTTAATAGATCCATTTGCAATGGTGTGTCGTAAAAAAGCATATGTAAAATAATTACAAAGCAATAACATGATCATTTTTTACGATGCTAACTGCCCATTGTGTAACGCCGAAATGCAACATTTAAAGCGTGCTGACATTAATAATAAAATAATATTAGAGGACCTTAATGCCACTGACTTTAATACGCGTTTTCCTAATGTAGATAAAAGTATAGCTATGGCGTTATTACACGCAAGAATGCCATCTGGAATAATGATCTATGGCCTTGATGTAACCTACCAAGCATGGAAAACTGTAGGTAAATATCCTTGGTTGAAGATTATTCGCTTGCCCATAATTCGATTTTTTGCTGATTGCACATACACTTTTTTTGCTAAGTATCGCCAGCCTATAAGTCGTTTTTTAATGCCAAACTCACAGTGTAAAAATAATCAATGTAAAACCAAAAGCGCAGGTGATAAATGAAAACAATTGTTTTATTTGGCGCAAGTAGTGCAATTGCACAAGCTTATATAGCGCATTTAAATAACCAAGTAACCCAGTACCATATTGTTTGCGTAAGCGCAGCCGCGCACAAGGCGCAGTACAATAACCTAAATAATATAACGCAACTGCAAAGCGATTATTCAAAGCAAAGCTTAAACAATGTTACCGCTACACTACAAAACCAGCAGGCTGATTTACATCAGGTAATTATTTTTAATGGCCTTTTACATAATCAGCAACACATGCCAGAAAAAAAGCTAGAGGACATTAACAGCGATTATTTTAATCAACTATTGCAAGTTAATGCGCTTACCCCCCTGCTATGCCTGCAAAGTGTATTACCATTATTAACACCTAAAACCCACTGCACTATTACCGCATTAAGCGCCCGGGTTGGCAGCATAAACGACAATAAACTTGGCGGCTGGTATACCTATCGTGCATCAAAAGCGGCGCTTAATATGTTATTTAAAACTGCCGCCGTGGAGCTGGCAAGGCGCGCTAAAAACACTAAGCTCATTTTATTTCATCCCGGTACTACCGACACTGAGCTGTCTAAGCCTTTTCAAAAAAATGTACCGCCAAACAAGCTTTTTACTGCTGCGTTTGTAGCGCAGCAATTATTTGAACTGACTAACAACAACCCTAATTTAGAACTTAACGGTGAACCCGCCTACCTAGATTGGCAAGGCATCACTATTTCATGGTAGGTATTTCATGGTAAGTATTTCATGGGAGGTATTCCATGGTAAGTATTTCATAGTAAGGATTTTTTAATGCATTTTACTAAAGCGCGCATTGCAGCACTTGAAAAACACACGCGTACCCACTTTATAAACTCGTTGTCGGGCTTTAAAAGCGCTAACCTAATTGGCACTCAAGACAGCCAAGCCAATACTAACTTATCGATTGTTAGCTCTGTTATTCATTTAGGTGCGCACCCGCCATTAATTGGTATGATAATGCGCCCCCATAGCGTACCCCGTCACACTTTCGAAAATATTTTAGCAACCGGTGTTTATACTATTAATCATGTTAATAGTGCTATTTATCAGCAAGCACATCAAACCTCGGCTCGTTATGATAAAAACGAATCAGAGTTTGCTGCCACCGGTTTAACCCCTGAGTATTTAAATGAATTTAGTGCCCCATTTGTACAACAAAGCCGCTTAAAATATGCGGTAAAATACATTGAACATCAGCATTTAGCAGTCAATGGTACTGAGCTTGTGATTGGCGAAATAATGGACGTATATTTAGACGAAGCAGCACTACAAAGCGATGGCTTTTTAGACTTACAGGCCATAGATACGGTAGCTATAAGCGGGCTCGACAGCTACCACAGCACTAACAAACTAATGCGCCTGCCTTATGCTAAAAAGTAATCAGGCTGCGCATACATTATTTGCAGCTTTTAATACACTGTAGAGTAATCATGATTGATAAACCGCAATTAATCCCAATATACTCACTATATTCGCTTTACCGCTTTGCCCTAAGGGAAAATAATGAAAACGCTTAAAATTGATATTGTGTCGGATGTAATGTGCCCATGGTGCATTATTGGTTATAAAAATCTTGAAAAAGCACTCAGTGAATTACACGGTGAAATAAACGCAGAAATTAGCTGGAAACCGTTTGAGCTTAACCCAAATATGCCGCCTGAAGGCCAAGACTTAAATGAACATTTAACGCAAAAGTACGGCTTAACACCAGAGCAAAGCAAAGATAACCGCCAACGTTTAATAGACGCCGGAAAAGATGCCGACTTCACGTTTAACTTTGACGATAAGCGAATGATAATAAACAGCTTTGATTGCCACCGTTTATTAGCATGGGCTGCCACTTTAAATAAGCAAACCGAGCTAAAACTGGCTTTATTTAAAGCCCATTTTTCTGACTTAGTGAATTTAAACGAGCAATCCGCTTTGCTTGATATTGTTGCAAGTGTTGGCCTTGATACAGACCGTGCTCAAGAAATTTTAGCCGGTGGTGAGTTTTTTCAAGAAGTACGCAGCCAGCAAAGTGACATACAGCAAATGGGTATTACCACAGTGCCTACTTTTATCATAAATGAGCAATACGCCCTTACCGGCGGACAACCTAGCGCTGCATTTGTGCAAGCCTTTAAGCAAATAACTGAAGAAGAAGCACAGCAAAACGCTGAGTAATTAAACTCTGAATTAAAGAATTTAAAAAGGCTGCAATGTGCAGCCTTTTCTTTTAATTTAATTTAATTTAATTTAATTTAAAGTATTAAGCCTGTTAAACTGCAATTAATACATGCACTTAAAGAATATTAAGTACGGTAAAGCACTTTAATCACATGCCAGCCAAATTTAGTTTTAACTAAATGCGGCTCTAAAATAGCGCCATTAAACGCAATTTTGTCGAACTGTGGCACCATTTGCCCACGTCTAAATTCACCTAAATCGCCACCTTTTTTACCCGACGGACACGACGAATACTTTTTAGCTAAGGTTTGAAATTTTGCACCTTTACCTAATTGCGTAATAATATCTTCTGCAATTTCTTTATGTTTTACCAGTATATGCAGTGCGTGCGCTGTATTTGCCATGTGAAAGCCTTGTAATATCGGTTAAATTTAAACGCCGCGATTTTAGCACAGCTAGTTAAATCAGGCAGCTACTATAGTGCTTCATTGATGTGTTGAGTGCGCTCAAAAAAAACCAGCATCGCTTTAGCCTAAAATTATATTTAATCACTACCGTTATTAGTGCTGCACTGGCTTTTTTTGTAATTTGCGCTGTAATGTACGTCTATGCATATTGAGCTGCCTTGCGGTGCTCGACACATTACCATTATTACTGTGCAGCACTTGCTGAATATGCTCCCACTCTAAACGCTCTGGCGACATCACTGTGGTTGCAACATCTAAGCTTATTGCTGTATCGCGCTCTTGGTTAAGTGCTTTTAGTAAGGTTGCCATATCAACAGGTTTGGTAAGGTAATCGTTGGCTCCTAAGCGCATTGCTTCAACTGCGGTTGCAATACTGGCAAAGCCTGTGAGTAATACAATATGCGCGTGTGTGAGCAAGCTGCGCAGTGGTTTTATTAACGCTAAGCCATTGTCGTTACCTAACTTCATATCTAACAAAATAGTAGCGGGCAAAAACCGCCTTGCACTAAGGAGTGCCTCACTTTGGTTATGCGCTATTTCGCAGTTAAAACCGTATTTAGTTAGCCGCCTTGCCAAGGTACTAGCAAGGTTTATATCGTCTTCAATAATTAATATTTTCATTCACTTTGCTCGCTAAAAACAGATGCTAATTTAACTTTGGCAATTGCACCACACTGGGGGTGATTATATAAAGTTAGCGAGCCATTTAAACGCTCAAAGGTCACATTAGAAAGCAGCACAGCCAGCCCCATACCATGGTCGCTAGGCATTAATTGCCCACCTAAATTGCTGAGCTGGGTTGCTGAAAAGCCATTCCCAAAATCGCGAATAAGCAAGTAAACATATTCGCCGCAATGCTCCTCTTGCAGCCAAGTAAGCTCAAGCACATTTTGACCTTGCTGCTGATTAGCGGTGGCTGCATTTTGGAGTAAATTTAAAATAGCAGGTAGCAACATAGCATCACTGTTTAATATGGCGGTATTAACGCTTCCCGTTTGGTTTTTTATAATCCACTTTATTTGTTGATCGGGATATTGCAGCAATAGCGTATCGGTAATTTGCTGTTGTAATTGCGCCGTTGTAATGTGTTGTTGGGTGTTATTAAGGCGCAGCGCAGCAGAGAGCTTTCTAAAACTATCTAATTGTGCAGCGCATTGTTGTAGTGGAGTTTGCATTTGCTGCACTACAAGGTTATTTGGATGATCCTCTAATAACTCTTCAAAGAGTAACTGTAAGTTAGCAATTGGTGTAGCAAGCTGATGCGTTATTTGCGCTGCTGCGCCATCAAGCGTTACTAACTGTTCACTGCGTAATTGTTGTTCGCGCACTTGAGCAATAGTGCGTTCGCGCTCTTTTAAGGCGCGGTTCATTGCACCAATCACTAACGCTATTACACTGGCACTCAAAACAAAGTTAATCCACATGCTAATAAAATGGCCGCTCATGTTCATTTGGTGCATGTTATGTTCGGGCATTTTTATCAGTAATACACTATACGCCGCAATGGCTAATACCGCGATATAAGCAAGCCCTTTGCCACTTAGCGTTACCGCTGCAATCATTATTGGCAGCAATAATAACGACACAAATGCATTGGTTGCGCCACCACTGAGTGATAACAAAATAGTTAAAAACAACACGTCGGCGGTTAATTGCATCAGCATGCCCAGCGGTTTTGCTTGGCTTACATTACGATAAGCCAGCACACTCATTAACTGAAACCCCGCTTCTAGGGCAATCACTAACAGTAAGGGCATTAATGCTATTTGATGATCTAATAAAAAGTACACTATAAGCACAGCAATAAGCTGCACAGCTATGGCACCACTGCGTAACATTAAAAGTCGGCTAATAGCCGGATCGGTGCGAATTAACAAAACACATGTTACCTAATTGAATTTTAAGAAAAGCTATTTTAATGCTTATGCAATACTTAGTCATCATTCATCAACATTGTAACTAGGTACAAAGTGAAGTATTAAAAGGCCACGGCACTGGGGTTAATAATTATTAAGCTCAATATTTATTGACCCCATATTAACCCAGTGCCTTAACAGCAAGTGTGGCTATTGCTTATAAATTTTCCCTGCTTTCATTACAAACTGCACATTTTTAAGCTCTGCAATATTTTTTAGCGGCGAGGCATTAACACTAATAATGTCGGCTTGTTTACCCACACTCAAATCGCCTAATTGAGTATCTTGACCAAGCAGTTTAGCTGCACTCACGGTTGCCGATTTAATTGCCTGTGCTTCACTCATACCATTACTTACCAGTAAGCTAAACTCGTTAGCATTAAGGCCATGGCGCGATACGCCTGAGTCAGTGCCAAAGGCAATATTTACCTCATTTTTTAGCGCTAATTTAAACGATGCCTGCATTTTAGGTGTTACTTCGCGCACTTTATCTGCAATAGCTATTGGCATGTTTGGATTACTGATAGCTTCTTCGCTCACTGTGGCACCAGCCAGCAAAGTAGGTACTAAGTAGGCTCCGGTTTTTTTAAACAGTGCTATAGCCTCTTTATCTAAATACGAGCCATGCTCTATTGAGTTTACACCCGCTTTAAGCGCGGCTTTTATGCCTTGCGTGCCATGTGCATGAGCGGCTACTTTACGTCCTAAATGATGCGCGGTATCTACAATTGCACTAAGCTCTGCGTCGCTTAATTGTTGATTAACGCCTGCGGCGGTATTACTTAATACGCCACCGGTGGCGGTAATTTTTATAACATCGGCACCACTTTTAATCACTTCGCGCGTGGCTCTGCGGCAATCGTCTGCGCCGTTACAAATACCTAATGATGCACCAACACCGTCACTTATATCTTTACGATAGCCATGTAAATCGGCGTGCCCACCAGTGGGCGATACTGTATTGCCTGCGGCAAAAATGCGCGGACCATTAATATCATTACGCTCAATGGCGCGCTTTAGCGGAAAAATAACCTGATAGTTACTGCCTAAGTCTCGCACTGAGGTAAAGCCTGCATTTAAAGTACGCTGTAAATATTTAATTGAACGCAGCGCGTTATCTGCTTCGTATTCGGTAGTCCAGCGATGCCTGCTAACATTGGCATCGCGCTCAAAAGTAACATGCACGTGCATGTCTATTAGCCCAGGCATTACAAAGTGATTTTTAAGGTCTATTACTTGCGCGCCGGGCAAACCCAGTGCATCTTTACTTACATAGCCGCTTTTAATTGCTGAAATTTTATCATCGGCTATTACCAGTGTTTGCTCAGTTTTAACCGTTTGCTCTGTGCCTAGCATTACACTGCCTGCATAAATAATTTTATGTTGTTGTGCTAATGCCATATTTGTTGTTAACGCTAAAGTGATTGCAGTAAATGTAGTTATTAGTGTAGTTTTCATACTTGCTCCTTTTAAGCTCTACCTTTAACCCAATTAACTATAAATTGCTACATTTACGCTACAAAAACCCTTTTAATAAGCTATCATTTTTTATCTCCTTGGGTATTTACTAGTGTTAAAAGCCATTTTTTGGTATAACTTATTCATTAGTAATACATGTCAGACCACTTTTTAAGAGAACACACTATGCCTTACGCACACATCACTGGTTGGGGTAAATGCATTCCACCAGCAAGCATTAGTAACGACGAAATTAGCAAAATAGTGGATACCACAGACGAGTGGATAACATCACGAACAGGTATTAAATCTCGCAGAGTTAGCCATGTAAGTACTGCAGAGCTTGCTACTGTTGCGGCTAAGCATGCGATTGCTTGTGCCGGTATTGACGCTAAAGATATTGATTTAGTTATTTTAGCCACCTGTACGCCATCAACTATGGTGGCAAATACTGCGTCGTTAGTGCAAAAGAATATTGGCGCTGTGGGCGCTGCCGCTATGGACACTAACGCAGCTTGTTCAGGGTTTTTATATGCTCTACAAGCAGCAACAGCACAAATACAAGCCGGTATGATTAAAAAAGCTGTGGTTATTGCTGCTGAGCGCATGACTTGGTATGTAAACTGGTCGCGCCGTGACAGTGCGGTATTATTTGGCGATGGCGCAGGTGCCGTAGTACTTGAAGCTGCCGATACACCTGCAGGTTTACTTGCAACTAAAACCGGTTGTGACAGTACAGATCGTGATATTTTACATATCGAAAACTTTGGTAGTGACTTAAATAAATATGAGCCGATTGGCCCATCTAATTTACTATTCGAAGGCCGTGAAATATTTAAGCGCGCTGTAAAAGGCATGAGTGAAGCATGCGACGACGTACTAGCCCAAGCAAATTTAAGCCTAGACGATATAAACGTATTAGTGCCGCATCAAGCTAACTTACGTATTATTCAGGCCATTCAGCACCGTTTAAAAGTGCCCGATGAAAAAGTAATGGTTAATATTGGCCAGTACGGTAATACATCGGCAGCGACAATTGCCATTGCACTTTGCGAGGCGGTGGAGCAAGGTTTAATTAAACCACACTCAAATATTATGTCGGCAGCCTTTGGCGCTGGCCTTACGTGGGCTGCTAGTTATATTAAATGGGGCGAGCGTGTAACACCTATTAGTGTAAGTGATGCACAACTTCCTCCTTGCGATAAAACCGGCTTAGAGTTAGTTGCTCCAGCGGTAAAAGCATGTAAAGAAGCAGAGCCAACCTAAATAGGCAGCTACTTATTGAAACGCACTTAATTGTGCGTTTTTTGTTTTTAGTGTTTGTATTTAATTACACAATTTAGAGAGCGCGTTATGAAACTACTTGGCATTCATCATGCCGCTATTATTTGCAGCGACTACCCTCGCGCTAAGCATTTTTATAGCAAAATATTAAAGCTTAAAATTATTAATGAGCACTTTAGGGCCGCACGAAATTCTTATAAATTAGACTTAGCTTTACCTGATGGCAGTCAAATTGAGTTATTTTCGTTTGCTGGCGCACCAGAGCGCCCAAGTTACCCTGAAGCACAAGGGTTAAGGCATTTGGCATTTAAAGTAAGTGATGTGCACGTGGCTAAAGCGTATTTAGAGTCGCAAGGGGTTAGTGTAGAGGACATAAGAGAAGATGAAATAACCGGCAAAAAGTTTACTTTTTTTGCCGATCCAGATAATTTACCGCTTGAGTTGTATGAGGTTTAACACCTCATACTAAATACTCGATTATTAGTTAAAACGGTTTTGCAGGTAATTAAATACAGCACGAATACCTAACGCTTCTCCGCCTACTGGGCGACCTGGTAGAGCACGTAAGTTCCATGCCATTACATCAAAATGTACCCAAGGCGTAGTTGGCTCAATAAATTCTTTTAAATACAGTGCAGCGGTAATTGCACCGCCAAATGGGGTGCTTGCACAGTTTGCCATATCGGCAACATCACTGTTTAAAAATGACTTATATTGATCAAATAACGGCAGTTGCCATACCGGATCGCTTACACTCAACCCTGCGTCCATAATACTATTAGCAATAGTACGCTCAGTACAGAAAAACCCTGGTAGTTCAGTGCCCAAAGCAACTCGACACGCACCTGTTAAGGTAGCAAAGTCAATGATAAGCTCAGGCTCGTCGTTTTGGGCTTCGCTAAGCGCGTCACATAATACTAAACGTCCTTCGGCATCGGTATTGTCAATTTCAACCATAATGCCTTTACGGGTTTTTACTACATCGCCAGGGCGAAATGCGTTACGCGAAACCGCGTTTTCAACCGCAGGTACTAACACGCGTAATCTAATTGGTAAATTAGCAGCCATTATAAGCTGAGCAAGCGCAATAACATGCGCTGCGCCGCCCATGTCTTTTTTCATGTTACGCATACCGGCACTCGGTTTTAAGTCAAGCCCGCCTGAGTCAAAACATACACCTTTACCAACCAAAGTAATTAATGGTGCGTCTTTTGCGCCCCATTTTAAGTCGAGTAAACGCGGCTTATTTTCACTCGCACGACCAACCATATGAATTGTTGGGTAGTTTTGCTCTAACAGCTCATCTCCAATCCACTGAGTAAAGTCTCCATCAAAGGTGTCGGCTAAATCACTCATGACTTGTGCTAAATGTTGCGGCATCATATCGGCAGCCGGGGTATTAACTAAATCGCGGGCTAAACCAATTGCGTCGGCTTGTTGTTTTATTTGCTCGTAAAGTGTTTTGTCAGCAATACCTAACTGCGCTTTTGCGGTGACTTTTTCTTTGTACTCACTAAATTCATAACCACCCAATACAAAGCCTAAAGCAAGCTGCTCTATTAGGTGTTTTTCACCTTGAATTTGATAACAACCTACCGGTAACTTGGTGGCTAAGTCGCCTGCAGCCCAAAAGTCATCACTGCTGCGTATTATGCAATAAACATGGTTAAGCTCACCCGTTTCAGGGTTTGGTACTAATGCTAGCCCTTGCTTTTCAAAACCACTATTTGCTAACCAGTTTTGTACAAATGTAGGTTGCTGCGTAAGCCAATCGGTTAATTCGTTTTTAAGGATAAAAGATAAAGGAATTCCAGAAGAAGTATGACGAAGTAATGCACTCATTAAATGACTCACAAAATATAAATGGTCACTAAGCATAACAATAAGGAGACGCAAAAGGTATCGCTAATTTTGCCAATTATAGATTACTTTTTTAATGAGTTTTGTGGGTCTTGTTTTTGATTTTCTTGAGCTATTTCACGATCAAGCTCTTTAACTGAACGATTCATATTGAAGGAGCTAGGCAAAACATCAACGCCAACTAAGCGGCCCAGTTTAACCACCAAGGGAATAGTTAAAGGCGCAAACGGTAATATGGCAAATACCCCTAAACCCAAACCCTTTAAAATATCTACAAATTGCTCGTTTGCACGCTTTAATTCGGCTTTATTTGTTTGCCCTTGTGTGTAGCGTTTATAAATAGAAAGCATTTCTTTTGTTTCTTGTCTTTCTTGCGCAAGCGCAATTTTAAGCGCAACCATAGCACGACGAAAACGCAATTGCTGGCGCTTGGAACTAATTTTAACAACCCGCCATGGTGCGCGGTGTATGACTTTATATAATCGCATTGGCGTATTCTCACACAGGGATTCAAGTTCACAAAGAATAATTTACATGCCAAGGTCAATACTTTATTATTTACAGCCTTTTTAGTATTTAAAAAATCTTAATATGCAATTAAATATACTACCTGCAGTCGCAAAACCAGAAAAACCTAAGCCGGACGAGTGCTGTGGTGGTGGAAGTTGTTGCCCATGCGTATGGGATGAATATAAACAGCAGCTCGCTATTTGGAAGCGTGAAAATGAGCAACACGCAATAACAATAAAGTAACAAAAACACTTAAACCCTCATTCAAACTCCCCTTAATTTAACCGTTTCCTTAATCAAACTGCGCATTACAAGCAGCACACACTGTATTGTTGCAATTTCATACAAAACACCCTTGTTGTTAAATAATAGTTAATTATTAATTGCTCTACTTGTTTTTTCTCTATAGTCTATAAGCTGGACTCACAGGAAGTGGGCTTAATTTATTAAGCTTTAAGGAGTCAGCAAGTATTACCTTACTCCCCATGAAATGTGACTAGTCCGCTACAAAAATAACTCGTGTTACACAAACATGATTGACAAAACTATTCTAACTGGGGATATTTAGAATGAAATTAAAAAGTAATGTGCTAAACCAGGCAGTTAAATTTGCCTTAGCCACCACTACAGCCGGATTATTTATATCTGGCTCTGCTATTGCAGCCGACGCGCAAACAACAACCAAAGTTAATAAAAATCTAGAAAAAATTGCTGTTGTTGGTACACGCTCAGCACCTCGCTCTATTGGTGACTCACCGGTTCCTATTGATATTATTGGTGGTGAAGAGCTAAGCAAGTCAGGTAACACCGACATGCTAGAGCTATTAAAGGGCGCTATACCTTCATTAAACGTACACTCTATGCCAATTAGTGATGCAGCGTCATTAGTGCGCCCAGCTAACCTTAGGGGTTTACCATCAGACAGCACACTTATTTTATTAAATGGTAAACGCCGCCATCGCGCTTCTGTTATCGCCTTTTTAGGTGGTGGTATTAACGATGGTGCTCAAGGTGCCGATATTTCGGTTATTCCAAGTATTGCCCTTAAGCAAGTAGAAGTACTGCGTGACGGTGCTGCTGCACAATATGGCTCTGACGCTATTGCAGGGGTTATAAACTTTGTATTAAAAGATGCCTCTGAAGGTGGCTCTCTTGAAGTGCGTAAGGGCGAGTATTACGAAGGTGATGGCGACACCACTCAAGTTTCGGGCAATATTGGCCTTCCTTTTACCGACAATGGTTTTGCAAATTTAAGCTTTCAATATAAAACCGCAGATGCAACCAGCCGCTCAGTACAACGCTTTGATGCTAAAGCACTTAATGATGCAGGCGTACCCGACATAGCACCTATTACCCAAGTATGGGGCGCACCAGAAGTTAACGACGACATTTCAATTTTTGGTAATGTAGGTTTAGAGCTAACCAATAATTCAGAATTTTACATGTTTGGTAACTACTCTGAGCGCGATGTAAGAGGTGGTTTTTATTACCGTAACCCTCACACTCGCCCCGGTGCTTATTCAAACGATGGCGGCGATACTTTACTCGTTGGCGATTTAACCGGTGATATGAGTGGCAACTGCCCAACTATTGCCATTGATGATAATGTGCTTGATAATCCAGATTATATTAATGGGGTGGCAAATAACCCAGATTGTTTTGCATTTAATGAAATGCTGCCAGGTGGTTTTACACCAAACTTTGGCGGTAATATTACCGATGCGTCACTCACTATTGGTACTAAAGGTCAGTTTACTGATGGCTTTTTAAAGGATGTATATTACGATTTAAGTGGCACGGTTGGTTATAACGAATCTCGCTACTTTATTTACGACACGATTAATGCGTCTTTAGGCCCAGAAAGCCCACGTGACTTTAGCCCAGGTAAATACGAACAATTAGAGAAAAACTTTAACTTTGATCTATCCAAAGGTTTTGATTTTGGCCTAGCATACGATGTAAACATAGCATCAGGCCTAGAATGGCATGAAGAAACCTTTACTGTGATCTCTGGCGATGAAGCCTCGTTTATTGCAGGGCCACTTACCGATCAAGGTTTTGGTATTGGCTCAAATGGCTTTCCGGGTTTTAAACCCTCTGATGCCGGTGAATATAGCCGTCGTAACTACGCCGCTTATGTTGATATAGAAGCGCCCTTTACTGAAGAGTTTTTAATGGGCTTAGCCGTTCGTTTTGAAGATTACGATACCTTTGGCACAACTACTAACTACAAATTAATGGCTCAGTATCACTTAACTGAAGATTTAAACATTCGTGGTTCAATCAGCACAGGCTTTAGAGCGCCAACCGTTGGCCAAGCTAATGTGAGTAACGTACAAACAAACCTTAGTAGTGGTGTATTAGTAGATTCTGCATTATTACCACCTACTAACCCAATTGCGATACAACTTGGCGGGCAAGAATTAGAGCCTGAAGAATCACAAAGCTATACTTTTGGCGCTGTGTACACGCTAGGCGATTTATTTTTAACGGTAGATTATTACAATATTAAAGTTGATGAGCGCATTAGCCAATCTGATAAAATTGAACTTAGCCAAGCAGACAAAGACAAACTTACTGCCTCGGGTATTCCTAACGTACAAAACCTAGCACAGGTAAGCTTTTTTACTAATGACTTTGACACCACTACACAAGGTGTTGATTTAGTGGCTAACTATTCAACTGAGTTACTTAATGGCAGCTCAACATTTAGCTTAGCGTACAACTGGAATGAAACCGAAGTTACCCGCTCAACCATTATTACAGGGCCGTTTAAAGTAAGCCGTCTTGAGAATGACTTACCTAATCATCGTGCAACTCTAAGCTGGGCACAACAATGGGAAAGCTTCTCTGCGTTTACCCGCGTAAACTACTTTGGTGAATACCAAGGTGTGCATGTAGATTATGACGAAACAGCTAAAATGGCAGATGCTGCGGTTACCTTAGATGCTGAAATTACTTATTTTTTAAACGAATCAATGAGCTTTTCTGTAGGTGCACAAAACTTACTTGACCAAGAAGCTGAAAAACTTGATTTTAGTGGCGCTAGCGACTTTATCCCTAATAATAATTGGGGTGGTCAATACTACGAAACATCACCATTTGGTATTAACGGTGGTTATTATTACGTTAAAGCAACTTATACTTTTTAATCCTTATTGGTCATAAGGTAAAGGCGAAATGTGAAAGACATTTCGCCTTTTTCGCTGTATAGATAGTCAAGACAGAATCAACAGGAATGTTAAAGTTACAATGCTACTTAAAAAAGCGAATCAGTTACTGGCAGAAAACAAACTTAAAGATGCTGAGTTTTACTACAAAACAATACTTAAAGCCGATGCTGATAACGGCGAAGCCCTGTTTGGTTTAGGCCGAATTGCACTGCGCCTAGAGCGTAATGATGATGCTGTATATTTATTACAAAAAGCCTGTGAACGCCTGCCTTATATGCTTGAACCTCTACACGCACTTGCTGATGCATTTAATAATGTAAATTCACCAAATGATGCGCTAAAAGTGCTTGAGTACGCAAAAAACTTAGCCAGTAATAACCCCGACCCACATTACTATTTAGCCCAGCACTATTTAACGTATGGTGAGCTAGATAAAGCCCATACTACTTTTTCGCATGCACTGAGCTTAGGCGTTTACCCTGTTACAGCGTATATTTTGTTAGAGTTGGTACAATTGGGGCGTTTTGACAAAGAACATAACTACCTCAGTAACTTGCATCACTTGCTAACGCAAACTAATAATTTACGCCTTAAAATGGTGTGCTATTACGCTTTGGCAAAAAGTTACGACAAACTAGAGGATATTGATCAGGCGTTTAACTACTTTGTATTAGCTAACCAATTACAACGAAAACTAAGCGAATTTGATACCCAAGTTCTTACTGCTTTTTACGACGACATAATAAAATACAATACAGCTGCCCTTTTAAGCTCAGCGAATAAAAGTGTAAAAGGTGGCATTACCCCCTTATTCATAATTGGCATGCCACGCAGCGGCTCAACCCTACTTGAACAAATGTTGGTAAATCATAGCCAGTGCTCAAGCATGGGTGAAAGTATTAGTATAAGTAGTAATGTGATGGCTTTTTTAGAACAAAAAACCGGTTTTAGCTATCCACACTGTTTAGATCATTTAACACATGAGTTAATTAATAAGGCCCGCGACCTTTATATAGCAAAATTAAAAACAGCAAGCCCTTCTCGCCCCTTTGTTATTAATAAACTGCCAAGCAACTATCAAGCTATTGGGCTTATTTATATGCTATTTCCAAATGCAAAATTTATTAATTTAAGCCGCGATTTTAATGCCACGGCATTTTCGGTATTTAGTAATTATTTTGCCGAAAACGAGCCTTACTTTTGCTCGTTAACCGAGTTTAAGCAATACCATAGCTTGTACGAAAAGTTAATGGCGCATTGGCAGGCGTTTCCGGCACTGCAAATATATAACCTAAGTTATGAGCAATTAGTAACGGACCCCAAAGGCCAACTCACTGCACTACTTAGGTTTATAGGTTGCTCGTTTGAAGAAAATTGCTTGGCATTTTATAAACAAAAAATCGCGGTTACCACACTCAGCAAACACGCTATACGTGAACCGGTTAATCTGCACAATGTTGATAAGTGGCAACGCTACAAAACGCCATTACTTAAGCTTTTGGCGCAGTCGCAAACCAATTAAGTACATCTTTAAACTGCTCATTGCGCGCATGCGGATGGGTTAACATATTAATATGGTCGTAATCTATTTTATGGCCATAACGACGTCCATAAATTTGCATTTTTTGTACCCCAGGACCCGACTCTTCCATAAACTTTTGAATATCTATTGGTTGTGCGAGGGCTTTATCTTTTGCGCCTGCAATATGCAGCGTTGGTGGCAAGGTTAATTGTGCAACGGCTTTAGCGTAATCAAAGTTATCGTCACTGTCTATCCAAGGTGTTTTTTTAGCCCACTGCATACTTTGCCAATGCGACTTTTGTGTTTCATCGTCACTGCCCCACTTTAAGCGTTTAGCCGGTAAGTACCCATGCTTTTTAGCCATTAACGGCGCCATAAAATACCAAATGAAATTAGCTTGAAGTAACTTTTTAGGGTGATTATTAAATAACGAGCGCTTAGTGCCAAAGTAAGCACAGGCTTTTACGTCGTTAATATAATTTGAGAATCGTGCAAATGCGCTATTCATTAACACTCCACCCCAAGAGTGAGCCAGCCAATAATCTGGTTTTTTCCCCTCTAACTGCTCTATTTTATCTATAAATGCAGGAATATCTTCTAAAATAGCTTCGGTTTGACCATAACGAGCATGCTTGTCTATAACCGGTTTACTTTCACCACGACCACGTAAATCAGCCACATAACACACAAACCCTTGCTCGGCTAAAAAAGGCGCTAAGCCTTTGTTGCTATGGGTATAAAATATTTTACCGTTTTCTACCGCGCCATGCATAAAAAACGCCACTGCGCCATTTGGCTTATCGCTACTAATACGACGTAAATGCAGTGTTTGCTGATCGGCTAATGTTATAAATACTGATTGCTGAGTGATTGCCACAGTGAGTCCTTTTTAATTGCTAACAGCTCATCCTACCAGTAACAACCTCGTAGCCATAGGGAAAATTATCACGTTTTTATCTCGGTATTTGTTACAATTAACTTTTATTCCTGTTGTAAAAATAATCATCATGAAAGCAAGCACCTCACGCGCAAAACTACACCCTCGTAATCAACATTTAAATGGCTACGATCTTGACCTATTAACTGAGCAGCATCCTGCACTTTCTGCTTTTATTATTACAACACCTGCAGGTACAAAAAGTATTGATTTTAGCGATAACAAAGCGGTAAAAACCCTTAATCAAGCCCTTTTAAAAGCCCATTACAATGTAGATTTTTGGGATATTCCACAGCATAACTTATGCCCACCTATTCCGGGACGAGTAGACTATATTCATTATTTGGCCGACTTATTAGCCGACGATAACCAAACGCAAATTCCCACTGGCCGTCAAGTTAAAGTATTAGATATTGGCACCGGCGCTAATTTAGTTTACCCGCTCACAGGTGGGCATGAATATAACTGGCATTTTACTGGCACCGATATTGACCCTGCAGCCATTAAAGTAGCAAAACAAATTGCGCAATTTAATAATTTAAAAATAACCTTAAAACAGCAAAAAAATGCCGCAAATATATTCAAAGGAGTTATAAACAGTAAAGATCTGTACCACTTAACGCTGTGTAACCCGCCTTTTCATGCCAGCAGCGAAGACGCTGTTAAAGGTAGCGAACGTAAATGGAAAAACCTTGGCAAAGCACCTAGCAGCACACTTAACTTTGGTGGCCAAAATAACGAGCTATGGTGCGAAGGCGGTGAAGTGCAATTTATCTCTAATATGATTAAAGAAAGTGCAGCCGTTGCAGAGCAAGTAATGTGGTTTACCTCTTTGGTGTCGAAAAAAGATAATATTGCGGCTTTAGAGCAAGAATTAAAACAACACCCTATAGCCCAATATAAAATAGTTGATATGGCACAAGGGCAAAAAGTTAGTCGTTTTATTGCTTGGAGTTATTTTGATAAAGCCACACGTGAGCAAATTTGCGAAGAACTCGAATAATAATATAGTAAGGATTAACCCTATGATAGATTTTCGCTCAGATACGGTAACTAAACCCTCTAAAGCTATGCGCGATATAATGTATAACGCCCCTGTAGGCGATGACGTATATGGCGATGATGAAAGTGTTAACCAACTAGAAGCATATGCATGTGAGCGCTTTGAATTTGCGGAGGCACTTTTTTGTAGCTCAGGTACTCAAGCTAACTTATTGGCGTTAATGGCACATTGTGAGCGCGGAGACGAATACATTTGCGGCCAAAGTGCCCATAACTATAAATTTGAAGGCGGCGGCGCAGCCGTTTTAGGCTCAATACAACCCCAGCCAATTGAAAACGAAGCAGACGGTACACTTTGCTTTAATAAAATAGCGGCGGCAATAAAGCCTGATGATAATCATTTTGCCAACACTCGCTTATTAAGCCTTGAAAACACCATAGGCGGTAAAGTACTTGCTCTTGACTATCTTGCTGCAGCGCGCAAGTTTGTAAACCAGCACAGCTTATCGCTACACCTAGATGGTGCGCGTGTGTTTAATGCAGCAGCCGATCTTAATGTGGATATAACTGCCATTACTCAGCACTTTGATTCTGTTTCGATTTGTTTATCTAAAGGGTTAGGTGCGCCAGTTGGATCGTTATTGCTAGGTTCAAAAGCGCTGATTAGCAAGGCAAGACGCTGGCGAAAAGTACTTGGCGGCGGTATGCGCCAAGCAGGAATGTTAGCAGCAGCAGGGCAATACGCACTTGAGCATAATGTAAAACGCTTAAGCGATGATCATGCTAATGCGCGCTACCTAGCGCAGCAATTAAGTACACTTAATGGCTTTAACGTTAACATGAAAAACACCACCAACATGGTTTATGCCAGCTGCGAGCCTAATATAAATATACAGCAGCTAGCAGCTAATTTAAAAGCGCAAGGAATACTGTTTAGTCCAAGTAAGCAACTTAGGTTAGTAACTCACTTAGACATAACTAAAGCAGATATAGACACCTTTATAAAGGCATTAGCGGCCCATATTTAACGCGGCTTTATAATGTTTGCGGCACACCGATTCATACCGGTTGTTGCCGCCTATTTCTACTTGGTTACCATCGGCTATTGCATCGCCATTTTCATCGGTACGCAATACGTGGTTGGCTTTGCGGCCACAATGACACACAGTTTTAAGCTCTACTAGCTTATCAGCCCAAGCAAGTAAATACTGCGACCCGGTAAATAGCTCACCTCTAAAGTCGTTACGTAGGCCATAACATAGTACCGGAATACCCAGTTCATCAACCACATCGGTTAACTGCATCACTTGCTCTTTAGATAAAAACTGGCATTCGTCAACTAGTACACAATGGCGTTTTTTATCTTGATTTAGTGACTGTATAAGCGCAAACACATCTTTGTTTTCATCAAAAATATGCGCATCGGCTTGCAGCCCAATTCGCGAAGATACCTTGCCTACTCCCGCTCTATCATCAATTGCAGCTGTGAGGATCACCGGCTCCATACCACGCTCTTGGTAATTAAATGCAGATTGTAATAAAGTGGTTGATTTACCCGCATTCATTGCAGAATAATAAAAGTATAATTGCGCCATTGCTGTGCCTTCAGATAAAAAGTGCGCTTATGCTACCTCAAACGAACGTTAATACCAATTTGGTTTATGCATTTTATGCATTAAGAACTGATCATCCGGTTTCGTGCTGCAATAACCATTGTTTTCTTGCAAGTCCACCCGCATAACCTGTTAATTTTGCGTTTGCACCAATAATACGGTGGCACGGTACAATAATACTTATTGGGTTTTTGCCATTAGCAGCGCCAACAGCGCGCACCGCTTTGGGGTTGTTTAATACCTTAGCAATATCGCCATACGTTTTAAGTTCCCCATAGGGAACGTTAAGTAATGCCTGCCATACACTTTGTTGAAACACGGTTCCTTGGGTATCTAAAGGTACTGTAAAGGTAGTGCGCTGCTTAGCAAAATACTCATTAAGCTGCGCTGCGGCGCATAAAATAGCGGCATTAGTCACTTCGCTAAGCGCTGTAATGGGGTAATTTTTAGGAGGATAAAAACCCACATAGCTCACGCCGTTTTCGCTGCCTTGAATAATAATATCGTCGATAGGACTCGGTAGTAAGGTTTGAATTATCATCAGTTTACGGCAAGGATACTCGGTACTTTAGTGCCGAGAGGAATTGCCGCCTCCATTAGTTGAGTTAACGTAGTGGTTCGAGCAGAAATCCGAACCGTGTTTTTCTTAATGTTAGCGCTGGCGTGAACCTTATCACCTAAAATAGTTTCTAGGGCAAAGTAGCCTGAGCTACGCTTGCCTTTAACAAAACCAGTACCTTGTGGTGTTTGTACAAAGTCGTGTTTTTTTAGGCCAAATAGCTTGCCGACTGGTATCCGCTTTTCGGAGCGGATACCCTTTGTCTGTTGGTAGTCACCAGAAGCCACATGACGTTTACGTAAAATATGTTTGCCTTGTTGTACAAGCTCGCCATCTTCACAACAAATTGACACGGCATCATAGTAATGAGTTTTCGGCAAGCCCAATACTTGTTCGCGCTTAAATTTGGTCACGTAGCCAAACGTTTCTTCAAAATCCCAGCACTGTTTTAGCTGGGCTTTGAGTATACCTATTTCAGTCGCATGTTTAGTCTTTGAGCGCTTCACTTTCAGCTCAAACTTTCCTACATGTAAATCATTATGGCACGTCTCGCATAGCGCTATTAGGTTACTGGGTGCATCAGTGCCGCCCTGAGAACGAAATACTTTGTGGTGTACGTGCAGCTTGGCGTTGTGCTTCGTTTTACGTCCACTTTGACATTTATAATTGTCACGCTGCAATACGTAGGCTTTAACGTTGTAGTAGCCCAGCAGTGCGCCTTGCTGGTAGCCGGCACTAGTCACAATTGGGTTAGTTATCTTGTGTATATCGAAGCTAGCAGTTTCAACCTTCCAATGTGAAATTGGTAAGATAG